>JBGPNQ010000007.1:0-36687 GCA_041487615.1 Anaerolineae bacterium | reverse complement strand
TGCGCTTGTCACCTATTCCGATTCAACACAGGGATTTGCGATCGGCCATCCCAGCCCGTGGACTCAAGACCCTTCTTTTACCAACGGCGTGAAATTCATCGGTGGCGATGATTACGTGACCCTGGAATTCGTCACGCCTCCTGCCGGGACGGACGCCATGACCTTTGCCCAAAGTGACGTCCCCGCTGTGACTGCCGCATTCTCTGGATACAAACAGATTGATTTAAAGGACTCCAGTGAAGTAAAAGATGCCATCATTCTCGGGTTCAATGCAGATGGAAAATCTGCTGTGACCGGCAAAGCCTTCACGGCTCACAACGAACGCTACTACATGCCTCTCGTCGATGGACGCATTGCTATTCTGACCGTTGTCGGTCCCGAAAGCCATTATGACCGCGAAGGCGTGCGTGACATTGCGTTGACTTTCAAGGTTTTAAAATAAGATTATCACCACAATGGGTCACTCAGGTACACAAAGGTTTGTTTTGTATTTCTTTTGTGACCCTTTGTGTCCTTCGTGGTAGAGAATTTGGAAATCTTATGGAAGCATTGCTTCTCAACAACCTCTACAAAATTTACAAAGAAGGCCTAATCGAAACCGTCGCATTGCGCGGCGTAGAGTTGAAAGTGGACCGTGGCGAGTTCGTCGCCATCACAGGACGTTCAGGTGCAGGCAAAAGTACTTTGCTCAACATCATTGGTGGACTTGCCACACCTAGTGCGGGACAGGTGATCATTGATGGCAAAGACATTACCCGTATGAACGAAGGCGAACGCGCCGCGTTCCGCCTCGACCACATCGGCATCGTTTATCAAATGGACAACTTGATTCCATTTTTCAGCGCACTGGAAAATGTCATGCTCCCCATGCAGACAGCGGGACGAAGCGATGCAGAAGAGCGCGCAGTGCAACTGCTTGATGAAGTCGGATTATTGGAACGTATCAACCATAGACCCGCGCAACTCTCGGGCGGCGAACGTCAGCGTGTTGCAATTGCAGTCGCTTTGGCAAATGAACCGTCTTTACTTCTTGCAGATGAATTGACCGGCGAATTGGATTCAAACACAGCCAACAAAATGATGGACCTGCTTGGCGTGTTAAGTGTCGTGTACCATCTTACTTTGATTGTCGTCACACATAACAAGACCGTCGCAGCGCGCGCTCCAAGACAAGTGAAGATTGCAGATGGAAAAATATATGAAAGCGAGGCTAGACATGTCTGACTCGATCTCTGCCATCGCCCGCGAAGAGGAAACTGTTTTACAAACCACCAACCTGAGACGCGAATATCAAATGGGACGAGAATCGATCCTCGCCTTGGGCGGACTCGATATTTCCATTCAGCGCGGCCAATTCGTCGCCATCATGGGTCCCAGCGGAAGCGGCAAATCCACGTTATTGAATCTGCTTGGCGGACTCGACCAACCCACCGAAGGCAAGGTGATTCTGGACGGGCACGATCTGTCTGAATATAGCGAAGAAGAACTCGCAACCATCAGGCGGGAGGAAATGGGATTCATCTTTCAACGTCACGACTTGTTCCCCGTCCTCACTGCTCGTGAAAACATCGAATTCCCTATGTTGCTCAATGATGTTTCGATTGAAGACCGCCGCGCGCGCAGTGAACAACTGCTCAATCTGGTGGGGTTGGCTGATAAAGCCGACGCACTGCCCGAAGAACTTTCTGGCGGACAGCAACAACGCATCGGCATCGCGCGTGCGCTTGCCAACGAAGCCACGATTTTGCTTGCAGACGAACCAACGGGAAATCTGGATAGCTTGACGTCTGAAGAAATTATTGGCTCGCTCATTGAAGTAAAGCGCGCTCGCAACTTGACTCTCATCATGGTCACGCATGATTCAGAAGTCGCCGCGCGCGCGGACCGCATCTTGCAACTCAAAGATGGGCAGTTATTATCTTCGTAGTAACGACTTTGCGTAGCACCCTTTAGGGTCTAGTCGTCATATAGCGACTAAAGTTGCTACTACATTTAGGAAGTTTCAATGACTCTCACTTATGCCTGGAAACTTGTGACGCGCAATCCGCGTCGCACATTCACTTATCTTTTTGGCCTCGCCCTCGCAGTCGGGCTTTTCTCTGGCATCCTCTTCTTTGTGGATGTCACTGCCCGCCAGATGACCGCGACGGCCATTGCGCCTGTCAAGATTGACATCATCGCGCATGGCACAAAGCCCGATGTTAACATCGCCGACGCCGCGCCAACGATTGCAAACGACCGCGGGGTGAGCGCGGCGGAACCAGTCTACGCGGCTGATTTCACCTCCGCAGTTAAATTAAACGGAGGACACCCTTCACCTGCGGGACGCATGTTCGCCATCCAGCCGTCCTATTTTCAAACTTTCGATGTTCTGCAAATCAGTGAAGGTACGTTCGACGCATCGGGAGCACTCATTAGTGAGGCAATGGCAATCGCGCAGAATATCAAAGTTGGTGATTCAATTCAGTTAGCTTTTGGCGGCGTAAACAATCCTGTGTCATTACCTGTCACGGGCATTATCAACATGGACAATGCCGACGCGCTCTTTGCCACTGCCACTGAAGCCGAAAATGCGATTGTCTCGGATGTGGTCATCGTGGATCAATCCTGGTTTCGAGTTAATTTATTACAACCGCTGACAGCAGTTGCTTTAGATCCAAATGCGATTGTGATTCCTGGATTCATCCCACTCGACCCACAAATCCACATCCGAATCAATCGCGATCTGTTGCCTGGTGACCCGACCCTGGCTGCCATCCACGCTGAATCGTTGCGCCGCGGCGTCGAACGGCTGTTTCCTGGTCAGCTCAAATCCAGCGATAATCTCTCCGGTGCCTTCAAAGCCGCCAAAGCTGATGTACTCTCCGCCAAAATTTTATTCATCTTTCTTGGGTTACCGGGCGTTGCCTTAGCCGCCTATCTTTCCAAATTTGCAGCCGAACTCTTTGCCGAATCGCAACGCCGAGAAATCAGTATACTCAGAACGCGCGGTGCGACACCTGCTCAAATTACCGGCATCGTTGCAGTGACTTCAGTTTTTCTGGCAATCGGCGGTTCAGCTTTGGGATTGTTTTTTGGCATCCTCACGCTATTTGCCAGTGCGGGCACACAGATAACTTCCAACCTAAATCCCTTCGGACCGAACTTCGACTGGAACGTGTTCGCAAATTCAGCAGCCATCGCCTTCGCCGCCGGTCTGGTCCTGACTTTCCTCGCGGCATTCCTCCCAACCTTCGGAGCCTTGCGCCGCGAAATCACGCAGGAGCGCCGCACCATCCGCCGCGTGGAAGCCGAACCATTCTGGAAGCGTTCCTATCTTGATTTTATACTGATTGGCGTAGCAATCATCTCACTCTACATCACACAACTCAATGGAGGATTCAAACCAAGTGGAAATGAAGGCACGGCAATCACGCTCTCCGTCTATATTTTCCTAACCCCGTTCTTCGCCTGGACAGGATTGACCCTGCTCGTCCTGCGTCTGGTTGAAAAAGGACTTGCCGCTTCAAGCAATCAGATCGGCTCATTCTTCCGCCATCTGCTTGGTGAGATCGGCGAAGTGGCTGGTAAATCCTTGGCGCGGCGTGCTTCGCGAATCAGCGCGGCAGTCACGATTATTGCGTTGACACTTTCCTTCGGAGTTAGTCTCGCTCTTTTCCAAAAAACATATGCAAATGAAAAACAACTCGACTCGCAATATATCGTCGGTGCGGATATTCGCTTTACGCCTGCATTGAACACCCCACAAGGTGCAGGCTTCGCGACTCAATTACAACATCCTGGCGTGGTCAGTGTTACAGGCGTGGCGCGTGATCCAGTGGCTTTGGTCGGCTCAGAGAAAAATACAGTTTACGGCATCGATGTAGCTTCATTTCGTAAAACGGCTTATCTTCCCGATAGTTTCTTTGTGGACGGCAATGCCCAGCAAACAATCGATGCGATGACCAATCGCAGCACCAAGTACGCAGCTGGCTCTGCCAAACAGGTTCTCGACGCGTTGGCGAACACCCCCGATGGAGTCATCATTTCAGTAGAGCAAGCCGAGAAATATAACATACGCCTTGGTGATCCTGTGCTTTTGCGCATCTATAATCGAAGCACGAATCAATATACGGATGTTCAAACTCAGGCAGTAGGGTTATTTGTATACTTCCCAACTTCAGCCCAGGATTCAGACTTCATCATCAACCGCGATTTCATGATCAAGAGTTCAGGTTATACCGCCATGAATTATTTTCTTATCAAGACGGATGGTAACCCGCAAACGATTGCCAACCTCACATCTAATTTCACTGCACAATACAAAAACGTCATGCCAGTCCGCATCCAAAACATTGATACGGTGGTCAAGACTGAATCGAGTTCGCTTACTTCGCTCAATCTCAGCGGTCTGGGTGCGATGGAAAGACTCTATACGATTGTGGTGGTCTCGATGGGACTTGCCATCTTCCTGCTGGCAATGATCAACGAACGTCAACGCGAATTTGGTGCCATGCGCGCCCTTGGCGCGAACCTCAACCATTTGCGCCGTTTCCTTTTCACTGAAGCATTGGCAATCGGCGGATTAAGTCTTGTTATCGGCGCAGGCGTTGGGGTTTTACTCGCACGATTACTGGTTCTGCTGTTGGGAGTTATCTTCACCATCCCCGCGCAAACGCTTTCATGGCCTGGACTGGAATTACTTTCACTCGCCCTGTTTGTAGTGGCAGGCATGGTGATCAGCGTAGCGATCATTTCTCGTCGGCTTTCTACTTTGAAAATAGTGGAGGCATTGAGGGAGTTGTGATTTTTATTAATATGAATATCAATATGGTCAAGCCGGGGCACGGAGATGCGTTTTTGATACTTGGTCAAGGTTGGTTCTGCACAGGTACAGGGGTTGAGTCGAGTCGATAATATCCACAAGGGCAGGGATGTACATACTGGAAATATTTTTCCGTGTCCGATTAAAAATAGGAGCATAATTCTGAAGACATCTTTCGATGCAGATTGATAATCGTGTTTGCCTAAAGTCCCTGGAGATGTCACCCTGCGGAAATGGCGCCCGGGCGCTACTGCGACCGACACCTGCCTGATTTTGAATTTGAATTGCTTGGCAATTCATGGCATTTCATAGCAAATCATGGCTCAGCCGTCTCGCCCCGTCGGACTCGCGGCCCGAACGGGGTGCCGGGGAGGGTCTCGATTATCACAATGGAGATGCTTAGCCGAGTTTATCCTGACTGACTCTGCGCAGTCCCTGGCAGATATAAAGAGTTGCCTGTGGGTAAGGATTATGTTAATATTGTTTTGGAACTTTGCCGTGGAGCAGCGACCCTGGTACGTGAAAATGCACCATACTAAATCCATCCATCCAACCATAGGAGTGCTTGCAGGCTGGCCAGTATTTACTGGAACACCTGACAGTTTTCTGGGTCATGTATTTCGCGGCATCCAGGCCGCAGCCCACGATCGCAACTGCAACTTGCTGATGGCCTGCGGCATCGACTCGGGACGGCCTGCCTGGCCGTTGCTCTCCCCTGAAGTGGATTTTGTACCGGTGGGTCCGTGGAACACGGACGGATTGATTATTGTTTCCCCCTTTGCTTCGGAAGCCGGAGAGCGATACGCTCAGGACCTGATCTCAAGTGGTTTTCCAGCCATCTTTGCCGGAGATCGTGATTCCGGGCCGGCAGTTGTGGCTGACAATATGGGTGGAATTCGCCAGGCGCTCGAACATCTGGTAAATCACGGGCATCGCCAGATTGCTTTCATAGCCGGCCGCCAGTCCGAGCATAGTGATAGCGGCGTTCGGCTGCAGGCCTTCGAGAAAGAACAGCGTTTACTAAACCTGCAGTTCAATCCGAACCTGGTTGCTTATGGATCACACAATTACGAAGGTGGTCGTCAGGCGATTCAGCAGATCATCAGCCAGGGAGAAAAATTTACGGCCGTCATCGCCAGCAATGACCGTTCAGCCATAGGTGTTTTGGATGGTCTGCGCAAAAACGGCTTCATGGTCCCTCAGGATATCGCCCTCATCGGCTTCGACGATCGACTCGAAGCCCGCGCCCTGGTACCCTCGCTCACCACCGTGCACTATCCGATGTTTGGGCTGGGATACCAGGCGGTGGAATTGTTGTTGAAGGCGATCAAGGGCAAATCGGTCGTGAAAGAACTGGTGCGCATTCCAACACGTTTGGTGATCCGCGAGTCATGCGGATGCCTGCCAGGCTTACCAGCCAGTGTACAGGAAGAGAGCCTGGAGCAGAAGCCGCTGGAAATAACCAGGGAGCAGGTCGTATCACGACTGGCAAAAGTGATGACTGTAGCTGTTCATAATGAATCGCTCTGGCTGAGTCAAAAAGAGGTGGCCTACCTGGTACAACGTCTGGTGGAGGCCTTCCTGTTGAGCCTGGAGCAAAAAGATCCGCTGACGTTCCATCTGATGATCAAGCAAATCCTGGAGCGCGTTTCGGATCGCGGCGATGACCTGTTCGCATGGCAGGCTGCAGTGACAATATTGCGTGATCAGCTCCCTTTGATACGGCGGGTGGTAAACATACAGCTTCCCGATCCTCAAGAAGAGGATATGCTGCACCAGGTGCGGGTTGCCATTAGTGATGCCGCGAGAGCTCGTTCCACACGGTCTTTGCTGCACCAGGCCCGTGAAGCTGACCAGGTGGGACTAATGACCAGTAAGTTCTTTACGGCGCATGAGGAGCACGAAATCTTCGATGTATTAGCCACGGACCTTCCGACGATTGGAATTCAGGGTGCGACTGTAGGATATTACGAAGCTGAAGGGGAGGATCCCGTGGCTTGCTCTGTTTTGCAGACATCTTTCATTAACTCGAACTCTGGTACGTTGCGTCTGGAGGCAGGGATGCGTTTTCCCAGCCGTCAATTTTCTCCAGAGGGACTTCATCCGGTCGAACAGCCGCGCCAACTGGCTGTGCTCCCCCTCAAGGTATATAAGGAGTTGAGCGGTTTTGTGGCTTTCGATGCCGGTAATCTTGATCCGTGTGCAGATATCGTCCGGCAATTGGGCGCTGCGCTGCGGGCTGTGCGGTTGTATCGTGAAGCCGTGGAAGCGCGGCAGCTGGCGGAGGAAGCCAACCGTTTGAAAGGCCGCTTCCTCTCCGTTGTCAGCCATGAATTGCGCACTCCGTTAAACCTGATCACCGGCCTCAGTAATATTCTGCTGGATGAATATGACGTGCTGAACGAGCGCAATCAGGCGGGTACACACGACAGCCTGAGGAATGATCTACATCGGATCTTCATCAATGCCCAGCACCTGGATGGGTTGATCCGTGATGTATTGGATCTGGCCAGCAGTGACATGGGCCAATTGAAATTAGTGTATGAGCCGTTCGACATGACCACGGTCCTGGAGGCTGTCTCCGTCATCGGCGAACAACTCGCTTCCGATAAAGGCTTGTCCTGGCGTGTCGAAATCGCGAAATCCCTGCCTCGTATTTGGGGCGATCGTACACGCCTGAGACAGGTCATATTGAACCTCGTCAACAATGCTGTTAAATTTACCACCCACGGCGAGGTTGGCTTAACCGCCCGCGTTGAGGCTGGACGTGTAATGGTATCGGTGCAAGATACGGGGCTTGGCATCCCGTTGCACGAGCAAAACGTAATCTTCGATGAGTTCCGTCAATCCGAACGCACCACTGCACGTGGATATGGAGGGCTGGGCCTGGGATTGGCCATCTGCCGCAAACTGGTGGAGTTGCATGGAGGTGAGATCGGTGTCTCTTCATCGGGCAATGAAGGCGAAGGTTCGAAGTTTTTCTTCTCTCTTCCGGTTATCGAGACGCAGCCTGATCCATTGGACAAGAGTGCGCCAGCCTCCGACGCACAATCAGTGTTGTTGCTGGTCAAGGATGCAAACGGCGGGGCTTTGCTGCAGAACGATCTCATCGGCCGTGGATATGCGGTTGAATTGTGTGTGATAGAAGAGGAAAGTGACTGGCTGGCATCGTTACTGCTTCTGGCACCCAATATTGTGGTGTTGGATCTTGGTCTGGCTTCTGAACGGGGCTGGGAAATTCTCAAGATTATGAAAGAGAACCCGGCCACCAAAGATATCCCGGTGTTGTTCTATTCACTCTCCGGTGATACCGATTATGGTTCTCTCCTGGAAATCGATTACCTGACCAAACCCGTGGGAACCACCGCCATGACAGAAATGCTCGCTTCAAAAGGTTTTTTTAGTGAGCAAACCGCAAAAGGAGCCATCCTTATCGTCGATGATGAGCCGGGCATGTTGGAGCTTCATGCTCGCATTGTCAAGACCCAGCTTTCAGGCTACAGTGTGATATTGGCAAGAGATGGGCGTCAGGCATTGCAGGTCATCCATCGCGAACCCGTGGCACTGGTCTTGCTCGATCTGATGATGCCGGTGCTGGATGGTTTCGCGGTCCTGGACGAAATGAGAAAAATCGAATGGACTCGCAACATCCCTGTTGTGGTGATTACCGGCCAGTCACTGACAAAGGAGGACATGTCGCGCTTGAATTCGGGTGTGGCCAGTGTGCTGGGGAAAGGCATGTTTAGTGTGGAGGAGACTCTCTACCATCTTGCGGATGCCCTGGCGCACAAGCGCAGGGCCAGTACCGAAGCCCAGCATATTGCGTTGAAAGCCATGGCCTATATCCATGCAAATTACACCGAACCGATCTCCCGCAGCGATGTGGCCGCCCATGTGGGGTTGAGCGAACGCCATATGACTCGTTGTTTTCATCAGGAAGTGGGGCTGACCCCAATCACATATCTCAACCGCTACAGGGTAAAGCAGGCCAAGGTATTGCTGGACACGGGTGAAAAGGGGATCACGGAAATTGCAGTGGAAGTCGGATTTTCCAGCAGCAGTTACTTCACCCGTGTTTTTCGAAATGAAGTGGGAGTATCGCCACGGGATTACCTGCGAAATCGCTCTGCCAGTCAGGTCTAATGGATTCGCAGGAAACCGTGATGAATATCCAGCGAATGATTGACGTGTTTCTGACAAGACAACCTGCGCTGAATTGTCCCAGAAATGCTAGTCTCCGTCCCAAAAATGGAATTTTTTATTCGTCAATCGAGGTAAAGTTAAAGTGAGAACCTGGCAACCGATAGCCTCTTCTCACGAGGGAAGAATGGATCAGATCGCGAACAGGCGAATTATGATCGTGGGGAAGGATTCGCATTTTTCGTACTTGCTGCAGCGCTTCGTGAGAACAAGCGCTCATCGAGTTATCCCTGTGAACCTTGGCGATGATGTCCTGTCTTTGGTCAGATATGAGAAACCTGTTGCCATTGTATTGGAAGTGGATATGCCTGAGACCGCCGGATGGCATACGCTGCGGATCCTGAAATCCGATCCGGAGGCAGGCCAAATCCCAGTCATTGTCTGCTCCTGGCTGGATGAATCTGCGCGTGGTCTGGCGGAGGGAGCTGATGTCTTCCTGCGCATGCCGATCCTGTATAAAGAATTCGGAGCTGCACTGGCGACCATTCTGACGAAAGAGGAGAATGACCAGAATCATTAAGTATCTCAGCGCTTATTTCCTGTGGGTCCTGGATTTGGCGCTGACGTTTTGGCTGATTCTTATCAGCAGGACTGTTTTTCTTGGCATATTTTCCCTGTTTTACAAGCCAGGGGCATGGGCATATTCGCACAGAGTCGACCTCGTCGATAAAGCTTTTTTGCTCATACTTGGTCTGGGGTGGCTGGTGTTCATGATTGTCGTAGAATCATATTTCCGGGTTGGCGCGCAGCACGATGATTTGCCTAAACGCTTTGCAAGAGTCACGGGGCCAATTTTGTTGATCATGTTTGGCGTTGATCTGATCCTTTTCTGGTTACAAGGCGTTGGCGGAGGTGACTGGCTTCGCTGGTTCATCCTTGCGGCCGAACTGGGCATTGGCATCGCGCTGCTTGTGTCGGCCAGACCTCAGTCGAAACCCAATCGTACCTAGGAGATCTCCAACTTCATGCATATTCGTAACGTTCACTTCAACCTCGAGCAAGGGTTTATTCATAACTGGCTGGTTGCTGGTCCTCAGGCAATTGCCATCGAAGCCGCGCAATTCAAAGGGGAGGATATCCAGCAGCAGATCGCCGGACATTATTACGAGGTTGATTCGGGGATACCAGATACCCCCGTCGAGCGCGGTCCTTTAACCGAAGGGCTTTTTCAGGTTGGCGATTACAAGGGGTCATGGGAGTATCTTGCCTGCCGCGAGGATCACCTGGTCGATCATTCAGGCTTTTATCCCACGCCTCATTATTTACGATCCTGGGCTTATACCCAGCTCAACAGCAAGACGCCTCAAGAGGTGTCGCTCATATTGACTACCCATGGTCCGGCGGATGTGTGGCTGAATGGGCAGCATGCCCATCGCCAGGAACAGTTCTGTGAACAGCAGCCTTGCAGTGTATCCTTCAAGGTTTTGCTGAATCCAGGCATCAATAAAATTCTGGTGCGTTTTGAGGCAGTGGCCAGGCGGGAGTGCGCCTATGCTATGGCACTGCAAGTCCTCAGTCCTGTCGAGGCCGAGGCTGACGAAGGCATGGAACCGCATCGGGTCAAGTTGGGAATCGAGGTGACCATCCCAAGCTTGATTCAATCGATCTCGCGCCGGAATAAATTTGAGCAGGCAGCTGCCGTAACATATATCGCCCAGGATGTGTTTGAGGTTGACGATCAGATCCGGCTGTATTGGCCGGATGATTTAAAACAGCCCTCTGCAGCAGTCGTCCGCCTGATGACGCCGGCGGGACAAATCCATGCCGAAGCAACTGTGGACGGAACCGCAGGCGACAAGTTGTTCCTGCAACATCCTCGCCAAATTCCAGCAGGACCCTATCGCGTTTTCATGATGCCGCTGGCCTGGGAGTATTACGAGCGCGATCTGCGCGTTACGCGCGAGATAAATCTGTGGAGCCTGGGCAGAAGCCGGTATTCTGTCGCGCCATACGGTACCTATGAGGAAAGACGCCGTGAGGCATTGAGAAACGCATCCCAGTGGTCGGGTTTGTTTGCTGAGATTGCCAAAATGGCCCTTGATCAGTGGACGGATGTTGAAGCCAAAACTATTTTGCTCGCGACAACGAAAGCCAATATATCTGAATTATTGGGGATGTTGGGAATGTTATACAGATTTGGCGACCGCCCTCAGTTTCCCAAAGAGCTTCTGCAGTCATTGGAAGATTTCATCCTCAGTTATCCATATCCGCAAAGGGATGTTTTTGATGTCCCGCCTGTGGACAGTGAGAGCGATTCCATCCTTTCCTATGCGGCTGAAATCCTGGCCGGTCAACGCTATCCCGAACGCATCTTTTCAAGTAATGGCATGACCGGCGAGTGGCACCGCCAAAATGGTGAACGCCTGGCCCTGGACTGGTTGTCCCAATGCGGCCAGGCTGGGTTTTCTGATTGGGACTCGAATTCCTCATTTGCCGGTTATTTGCTGGCGCTTTCCCATCTCGTTGATCTGGCTGATGCCGAAAATGTATGGGAAATGGCGGCGGTGGTGATGGATAAACTTTTCGTCACGATCGCGATCAATTCATATCGGGGTGTATTTGGGTCAACACACGGACGAACCTGCGCCTCGTACGTAAAAGGAGGGCTATTGGAACCAACCTCTGGCATTGCGCGGCTGATGTGGGGGGTTGGTATTTTCAATCATCACATTGCGGGACCCGTCAGCCTGGCCTGCATGGAAAAATACGAATTCCCTTCGATCATTTCCGATATTGCGGCCTCTCTGCCTGAGGAGATGTGGAGCCGGGAATGCCATACGGTAAGTACAGCCCGGTTGGTTAACAAGGTCACCTACAAAACACCGGATGGCATGCTTTGCTCGGCACAGGATTATTCCCCTGGCGTACGAGGTCGTCAGGAACATATTTGGCAGGCCACTTTGGGACACACTGCCACAGTTTTCGTTACACATCCCGCCTGCGTGAGTGAAGACGATGCCCGCCAGCCAAATTATTGGGTTGGCAACGCAGTGTTGCCGCGCGTGGCGCAGTGGAAGGATGTAGTGATTGCCGTGTACGCACTGCCCAAAGATGATTGGATGGGTTTCACACACGCCTATTTTCCGATCCATGCCTTTGACGATTATGCCGTGCAGCAGAGTTGGGCTTTTGCCCGCAAGGGCGATGGCTACCTCGCCATCACCGCTTCACAAGGGTTCAATCTTATAAAGAAGGGACCGTACGCATTCCGGGAACTGCGCTCGTACGGGCACAACAATATCTGGTTGTGCCATATGGGTAGGGCTGCTTTGGATGGCGATTTTTCGTCATTCCAAAAGAAAATATTGGCCCTGGATTTAAAGTATTTTGATTCTTCTGTCCGCTTCAGCACCTTGCGAGGTGAGGCATTATCCTTTGGTTGGCAGGGTCCCTTCCTGCGGGATGATCTTGAACAGCCGCTCTCAGGCTTCGAACACTACGAGAATCCATATGTTGCCTCTGGATTTCCCAGCCGTCAATTGGAAATTCGATACGGTGAGTCCCTCTTGCTGCTTGAACTTGGAAGTGCTGCCGCTTCCGGGCCTGAGCAGCCACCATCATCCGCCTTGCTCCAATAAAAAGATGTGTCCTAAAAATCCAAAATTTAGTCCTAAAAGTGAAAGCGGCCGAGCACAGGGGATGATACAGTAATAATGAGCAAAAAGTATCTGGCTATTGTTGTCAGATATGGGTCTATTTCATAACTAAACTAAGGAAGAAGGAGATCGAAATGGACAAAAGAAAGATAAGTCGCCGTGATTTTTTGAAAGTGTCGGCCCTGACATTTGTGGGTACGGTGGCGACAGCCTGTGGTGTAGCTCCAACTGCCACACCAGGCGCCGTCGCGACATCCGCCCCGGTCACTGTCGCACCAGCGGTCAAGGGTCGCAAGGAGCCACCGCTGCTGCAATCCAGGGTGGATTCCGGCGCATTGCCTCCGGTGGACGAGCGTTTGCCCGAAAGCCCGCTTGTCGTGGCGGATCGTGATGCGGTTGGCGTCTATGGAGGCGAGTTGCGTATGATCCACTTCGACCCGGTCTGGTGTGTCAGCAACTACGATTGGAACTCTGAACGCCTGTTGAATTATTCGGATGCTGACATGCGCACCATCGTGCCGAATATCTTTGAAAGCTGGGAAGTTTCCCCAGATGGTAAAGTTTTTACCATCAAAATGCGCAAGGGCATGAAGTTCTCCGATGGCCAGCCTCTCACCACCGAGGATGTACGCTTCTATATCGAAGATATCTGGTTCAATACCGACCTCAACGCCAGCCCGATGTGGCAGATCCGTTTTGATGGGAAAGCCAACAGCACACCAGCGAAGCTGGACGTCATCGATGATTTCACATTCTCGCTAACGTACGCTGCCCCCTTTGGTGCCCTGCCTGCACACTTGACTCGTTGGGAGCCGGGCAACTGGCCGAGCATTCTGGGACCCTCGAACTTCTACAAGCAATTCCACAACAAGTACACCGACCAGGCCAAGCTGGATGCTGCTGCCAAGGAAGCCAAACTCGAAACCTGGGTGCAGTTATTCAACCAACACTGGCAGTGGGGATTGGCCGTCTGGCAATTCCCGGCTTGGATGAAGGATAGCCCATATCCAGTCTTATCTCCCTGGCACATTATAGACCAGCCGCAGGAAGGCCTATTCCTCTTTGAGCGCAACCCCTACTACTGGAAAGTTGACCTTGACGGCAACCAGCTTCCTTACCTTGATACCTTGCGCTATGACTACATTACCACGACGGATGCTGCCAAGCTCAAATTGGCACAGAATGAGTTGGATGCAATGGGCATGCACGATGTCACCATGGCTGATTACCCCTTCTATAAGCAGAATGAGCCTGCCGGCAACTTCCAGGTAATGGACTTTGTCTCCTGTATGTCGGATCGCGATGTCTTCTTCCCGCAGCACGTTTTGTTCAAGGAAGATGGTACGATCGATGATGTCATGAATGAGATCGTTAATCACCCGAACTTTGTGAAGGCGCTCTCGGTAGCCATCAACCGCGAGGAGATCAACCAGAGCCTGTTCTATGGTAGCGCCCGCGTGGGACAGTTGAGTCCTCTGCCCTCCTCCAAGTATTACAAGGAGGCGTACGGTACAGCCTGGGCTCAGTTCGACAAGGATCTGGCAAACAAAATGCTCGACGAGATGGGGCTGGACAAGAAGAATGCCCAGGGTGTTCGCCTGCGAAAGGATGGACAACCTCTTACTTACACCATCGAACAAGCCGGTCTGCGCGTCGGCCCATTGACCCCCAAGGTGAGCGAATTGGTTGCTGCCTACTGGCGGGATATTGGCATTGATGCCACTTCCAAGGAAGTTCAGGAGAGCCTGTATAACGATCGCCTAAACAGTGGTCAGGCGCAGTGCGGGGTCTGGCATGCCGACCGCTGCACCGACCTGTTACTACCGCTTGAAATGCGCTGGTTCATCCCGACCGATCAAGGGCAGGGTGGCCCCTCGAGCATTTGGGCGAAGTGGTATGGCGCCGTCGACAAGACCGCAGCAGATCTCGTTGAGCCACCGGATCAGATCAAGAAATACTACGATCTGTTTGCTCAAATGACCTCTACGATAGATGAAGACCAGCGTGTCAAATTCGGTCAGCAAATCTTTGACGGCCTGGCAGAGACCCCGCTGTCGATCGGATTGCTGCTGGAGGTCAGAGCGCCATTGATCTATAATAAGAACCTGCGGAACCTGCCAAAACCAAAGGCTACCATGGGATGGGATACCTATGGCAATTCCACCTACCATCCCGAGGCATACTTCTACGAGGGCGGCCAACGCGCCTAATGTTAGAAGGATGAATCAGCTACCGGATGTGGGCAATGGCAGATAACAACATCAGCGTTGTCCGTATCCGGTAGTATTTATATTCCAAGAAAGTGATGGATCTATGCTGAATTACATTGTCGGGCGCCTTGCGAGGATGATCCCACAGGTTTTCCTGATTTCGATCCTTGCTTTCATCGTGATCCAGTTACCACCGGGAGATTTTCTAACTGAAGAAATTCACCGCCTGGAATCCTCGGGGGTGACAATGGATACCGGCCAGGTGCAGAAGATGGCCAATTTATACGGTCTTGACAAGCCCCTCTACGTTCAATATTTCAAATGGATTGGGAACATTGTTACCAAGCTGGACTTCGGTTATTCGTTCTTATGGAACCGGCCCGTCAATGAGATCCTGCTAAGCCGCATGGGGATGACCTTTTTCATTGCCTTCCTGGCGTTTATCGTCTGTTGGAGTTTCGCCATACCAATCGGCATTTTTGTGGCCGTAAAACAATATTCGATCGCCGACTATTTTTTCACTTTTGTCGGTTTTATCGGTCTGGCGACCCCTGGATTCTTGCTGGCTCTGGTTTTGATGTATATTTGCTATGCCAAGCTGGGGATAAGGGTGGGCGGGTTGTTTTCGCCGGAATTTGAGCCATTGCCAATGAGCTGGGCAAAGTTCGTGAACATGTTGCAGCATATCTGGCTGCCAGTCCTGATTCTGGCATTGGGCGGCACAGCCAACCTGATTCGTACGTTGCGTGCCACGATGTTGGATGAATTGCGCAAGCCGTATGTGATGGTGGCGCGCTCCAAGGGACTCTCGGAATTTCAGGTGATTATGCAATATCCGGTGCGCATCGCAATCAATCCGATCCTCAGTACTTTCGGCTGGTTGCTGGTCTGGTTTTTCTCGGGAGGTACAGTAGTTGAGATTGTGCTTAATCTCAACACTGCTGGACCGGTATTGTGGCGGGCCTTGATCCAGCAGGATATGTACACTGCCGGAGCCTACATCCTGATCATAGGAGTGCTTACGGCGGTCGGCAGCCTGGTATCGGACCTTCTTCTGGCAGCCATTGATCCACGCATCCGGTTAGGGGCAGCGGAGTCAGCATGAGTGATGTGCAATTGACAACTCCCAAGCCGAAGCGTTGGTTTTTTGGCAAAAAGAATCAATTGTGGGGCAAATCCGTCGAGGCAGATGAGAACTTCTATCGCGCCGGGCAGTGGCAGTTGGTCTGGTGGAAATTCCGCCGGCACAAGCTGGCGCAGACCGCCATGGTAGTGTTGAGCATCTTTTACATCATCGTCATTTTTGCCGAGTTCATATCGCCGTACGACCCTCAAAAGCGTTTCCAGGATTATTCTAACATGGCGCCCGTCAAGTTACGTATGATCGATGCACAGGGCAAATTATCCCTGCCATTCGTCTACGCTCTCAAGCGGGAACGCGACCCTGTAACTTTACTTCCTATTTACAAAGAGGATACCACTGCGGCACATTACCCCGTTGTATTATTTGCTTCTGGGGATGAATATGAAATGTGGGGATTATTCAGTGGAAAAACCCATCTCTTTGGGGTCAGATCTGAAGCTGATCAATTCGTCCCTCTTTTCCTCCTGGGCAGCGATGCACTCGGCCACGATCTGCTTTCCCGGATCTTCTTCGGTGCGCGCATCTCGCTGACAGTCGGTCTGATCGGTATTTTCCTGGCATTCTTCTTTGGCCTGGTCCTGGGTGGAATTGCGGGTTTCTTCGGCGGGCTGATCGATGAGATTATCATGCGCATCATCGATGTACTCATCTCGTTGCCAACCATCCCCTTGTGGATGTCTCTGGCAGCAGCGTTGCCCCAAAATTGGCCGCAACTAAAAACCTATTTCTACGTGACTATCATCCTCTCCATCGTCGGCTGGACATCGCTGGCGCGCACGGTGCGCGGCAAATTGCTCAGCTTGCGGGAGGAGGACTATGTTATGGCCGCCAAACTGGATGGCGAGTCGGAGGGACAGATCATCTACCGATATATGCTGCCTGGCTTTGCCAGCTACATTATTGTTTCGCTGACCTTATCCATTCCAGGGATGATCCTGGGAGAGACTGCCCTAAGCTTCCTCGGGGTTGGTTTACGTCCACCCACCATCTCATGGGGCGTAATGCTCCAGGATGCGCAAAACTTGCAGACGATTGCGCAAACCCCGTGGTTACTCTGGCCCGTTGCGTTTGTCATCCTGGCAGTGTTGATGTTCAACTTCCTGGGTGATGGCCTGCGTGACGCCGCCGATCCATATGTGACCTGATTGAGGCCCTCATGGCAGATACAGATACCCTTGTAGAAATAAAGGATCTTCATACTTACTTTTACCTGGCGGAGGGGGTCGTGCATGCCGTCGACGGTGTTGACCTGACAATAAAACGCGGCCAGACACTCGGCATCGTTGGCGAGAGCGGCTGCGGTAAGAGTATCACTTCGCTCTCTTTGCTGCAACTCGTGCCCCCACCGGGCAGGATAGTGAGCGGTGAAATCTTGTTTTACAAGTCTGCTGAGCACAGTGACACGAACGAGACGGTGGACGTGGTCAACATCACCGCGCTCGACCCGAAAGGCAAGGAAATTCACGATATTCGCGGCAACCACATCTCGATGGTCTTCCAGGAACCGATGACCGCCATGATCCCGGTGCGGACGATCGGCCAGCAGATCACCGAGGCGATCATTCTGCATCAGAAGGTTTCCAAGCAGCAGGCGCGTGAACAAGCCATTGACATGCTGGCACGCGTCAAGATGTCCAGGCCGGAGCAGGTCATTGACGATTATCCATTCCAGTTGAGCGGAGGCATGCGCCAACGTGCTGTCATTGCCATGGCGCTCAGTTGTCGTCCCAGCCTGTTGATTGCGGATGAGCCTACCACCGCTCTGGATGTAACCACTGAGGCACAGATCCTGGATTTGATGCGAACACTGCAGAACGATTTCGGGATGGCGATCATGTATATCACCCATAATCTGGGGGTAGTGGCAGAGATGGCCGAGGAAGTAGTTGTGATGTATCTTGGCAAGGTTGTGGAGCAGACGGATGTCAAGACGATCTTCCTCAACCCACTTCACCCATATACGCGCGGTTTGCTGGCATCCATTCCTCAATTGAATGAGACGATCATGCATGCCGATCGAAGCAAGCGTCTACAGACGATCAAAGGTATGGTGCCGGATCCGTACGCGCGGTTAACAGGTTGCCCATTTGCTCCCCGTTGTCCCGCGGTGATTCCGGATCTTTGCGACAAAGTAGAACCAAAAAATGTGATGGCAGAGTCGGGGCATTTTGTTCGCTGCCATCTCTATACCGAATCCACCGTCTAGCGTTGCCAGAACCCTGAACCAAAACAAGGATATCCTCCATGTCCGTTCAAGAAAACTCGACAAATCCAAACGTTGCTGACTCAAGTTCCAGAGGACCGTTGCTTGAAGTCACTGATCTGAAAAAGTACTTCCCAATTCGACGCGGTTTTTTGAAGCGGATTGTGGGGCATGTGAGGGCGGTAGATAATGTGAGTTTCCATGTCAACGAGGGTGAAACCCTGGGGTTGGTTGGAGAGAGCGGCTGCGGGAAAACCAGCACAGGGCGGTGCATTGTACGCGCCATTGATCCGAGCAGCGGTCAGATATGGTACCGGGACCCGGTTTTAGGCCGCGTCGACACTGCAAAATTGGGGAAAGAGCAAATCCGAATCGTCCGCCGCAGCATCCGCATGATCTTTCAGGATCCGTACGCTTCTCTAAATCCGCGCATGACGCTGCAGGAAATTGTTGGGGCGCCACTGCGTGCGATGGGCATCATGCGCGGCAAAGAACTGGAAGAGCGGGTGGCAGAGATGCTCACCATGGTCGGCTTGCGGCCTGAGTATATGCGGCGCTATCCCCACGCCTTTAGCGGTGGCCAGCGTCAACGCATTGGACTGGCGCGCGCCCTGGCACCCCTGCCAACATTTGTAGTCTGTGACGAGCCGGTCTCCGCGCTGGATGTTTCAGTGCAGGCCCAAATCCTGAACCTGCTCAAAGAGTTTCAGGAAAAGATGGGGTTGACCTACCTGTTCGTGGCTCACGACCTGAGCGTGGTTGCGCATATCAGTGACCGGGTAGCCGTCATGTATGTCGGTAAGATCGTTGAACTGGCCAGTACTGGCGAGCTTTTCAGTAACCCCAAACACCCTTATACAGAAGCACTTATGTCGGCGATCCCACGCCCGGATCCGTTGCCGAGGGAAAAACGCGTCCTGCTCACCGGCGAGATTGCCAACCCTGCCAATCCACCCACTGGTTGTTATTTCCACCCGCGCTGTATATATGCCAAAGAGATTTGCTCCCAGGTGGAGCCTCCATTGGAAGAAGTTGCTCCAGCTCATTATGTGAAATGCCACCGCGCCCGGGAACTCGCCCTGGTTGGGGCTGTCAAACCTTCCCTCTAAAGTTTTTGGTTTACGTTCTGCATTCGATAGATCCAGGTCTGGCGGTATTCTCTTTCGCCAGACTTTCATTCGCTCGAAAACTGTCGAACCTCATGGAGACAATTTGACTACCAAGCAACCTAAAGATTGGGAAAACCCTCAGGTCGTGGGTCGCAACAAACAACCCGCCCACGCAACGTTGTTGCCATTCGCCGAGTTAAGTGCAGCGCTTTCAGGGGATCGGAATAACTCACCGTATTTTCGGTCGTTGAACGGCGACTGGCAATTCCATTTTGCCCCGAACCCTGATGCCGCGCCGGCCGATTTCCACCGCATCGATTTCGACTCCCACGACTGGGACGTGCTTCCTGTCCCCAGCAATTGGCAGATCCAGGGACATGGTATTCCACGCTATGTCAACCCGGATTATGCCTTTGATAAAACGGATCCACCCTACATTCCACAGGGCACCAACGAGACCGGCTCGTATCGCACGACCTTTAGCATCCCAACCGACTGGCAGGGACGGCAGGTGTTCATCGTGTTCGATGGGGTCGATTCGGCGTTCTACCTGTGGGTAAATGGCGTACAGATTGGTTACAGCCAGGATAGCCGCCTGCCCGCGGAATTCGATCTGACGCCCTACATTCACGCCGGTGAAAATTCCCTGGCTGTGCGTGTCTACCGTTGGTCTGATGGCTCCTTCCTGGAAGACCAGGATATGTGGTTCCTGAGCGGTATCTTCCGCGACGTGTACTTGTTCTCCACGCCCGGCGTGCACGTTCGCGATTTTTGGGCGAGGCCCGAACTGGATGCCCAATACCGCGATGCCGTCCTCAAGCTGCGCGTGCATCTGAAAAACTACACGGCGATGGGTGTTGCTGGTTACCAGGTGGAAGCCAGCCTGTTCGATAACGAATCCCAACCCGTGGGCTGGAATGTGATCGCTGAGTCCAGGGTGAACGCCGGGCAGGAAGTCATTTTGGACCTGGCGGGCGCTGTCCCTCAACCAAAGAAATGGGACGAAGAGCACCCCAACCTCTATCGCCTCGCAATTCAACTCAAAGATGACGATGGCAACCTGATCGAAGTGGAGCAATGCCAGGTGGGCTTTCGCGCCGTGGAAATCAAGGATGGAAAAGTGCTGGTCAACGGCACGCCGATCTATTTCCGCGGGGTCAACCGGCATGAGCATGACCCGGTGCGCGGTCACGCCGTCACCGTCGAGTCGATGATCGAAGATCTCTTATTGATGAAGCGCTTCAACATCAATGCTGTGCGCACCTGTCATTACCCTGACGATCCGCGCTGGTATGACCTGTGTGACCAGTATGGCATCTATCTGATCGATGAAGCAAACGTCGAATCGCATGGCCTCTGGGATAAATTTACCAAGGACCCCGAGTGGGAGCTGGCTTTCCTGGAACGTGGCAACCGCATGGTCGAACGGGACAAGAATCACCCGTCGATTATTATCTGGTCGCTTGGCAACGAATCTGGTGAAGGCCCCAACCACGCCGCCATGGCAGATTGGATCCATCACTATGACTCCAGCCGGCCGGTGTTTTACGATGCGGGTGGCAAAGCGGCTTATCTGGATATTCTCAGCACCATGTATCCCAAACTGGACGCTTTAGCCAGGGCTGGACAGGAACCCGGTGAAATTCGCCCGTTTATTATGTGCGAATATGCCCACGCCATGGGCAACAGCCCCGGCAACCTGAAGGAATATTGGGAAGTGATCGAAGCCAATCCACGCCTGCGCGGTGGTTTCATTTGGGATTGGGTCGACCAGGGCATCCGGCAGGTGACCGCAGATGGGAAAGAATGGTATGCGTATGGCGGTGATTTCGGCGACGAGCCCAATAGCTTGAGCTTTTGCTGCAACGGCATCGTTTTTCCAGACCGGTCCCTGCACCCGGCTATGTGGGAGGTGAAGAAGGTCTACCAACCGGTAAAGGTGGAGCCGGTTGATCTGCTGGCAGGCAAAGTTGCTTTGGTTAATCGTTACTTCTTCTCTGACCTGGATGGCCTGGCCGTGAGCTGGACGCTGACCTCTGGCGAGCGCATTCTGCAAACAGGGCATCTACAAAAACTTCAGACTCCGCCCTCCGAGCGTGACGTCATTACCGTGCCATTCGAAAAACCGAAACTGGAACCCGGCGCCGAATATTTTCTGATGTTAAGTTTTACCCTGGATCACGCGACGCCCTGGGCTGAGAAAGGTCATGAAGTTGCCTGGGAGCAGTTCAAAATTCCCTGGGAAGTACCTGAAATTCCCGCGACACCGCAAGACGAATTGCCATCCCTGGAATTGAGGGAGACGCAGACAACTGTTGAAGTGCACGGCCACGATTTCAACGTGATCTTTGATAAACAGCTAGGCACGCTGACCGCCTGGCAGTACCGGAACACCGAATTGATCCAGCGCGGCCCCAGAATTAATTTCTGGCGTGCGCCCACAGAAAATGACCTCAACACCTGGGGCGACGAGCGCGCCGCCATCCGTTGGCGCGAGGTGGGACTCGATCAGCTGGAGGAATGCGTTACGAATGTGGTCACTGGTCAACCCCGGCAGCAGGCGGTGCAGGTTACGGTGAAGTCCACCGTCGGATTGCGCAAGGGAGCAACATTGCCTCCGCAGCCCTCGCGTGATGAAAAACTCCACGGGTTGTTGATGTGGCTGCAAATGGCCCTGGACGAAAAATTGCTGATGGCCCTGTGTGTGCACCTATCCGTATCCTACGAGGCGTTGGCCGGCCATACAAACAAGGCCAGGATCGAAGATTTGGTCCGGCAAGCCGCGGACACACTGAACCTGTTCGGACTGGTGCAAGGTGTCCACGATCTTTTCATCGCGCGACAGTTGTCCGTGCCGGATGAAATCAGGGAAATCGTCGCGGCCGGAAAGCTGGATGTTGATGCGCCGCCAAAGCCCTCCGCACGTTTCGATTGTGAATATCTGTATACCATATGGGGTAATGGGCAAATAGACGTGGAAACGCATGTGCTGCCAGATGTGGACCTGCCGTTTTTGCCCCGCATCGGATTGCAGATACACCTGCCGGAGGGATATGAACAGATTGCCTGGTATGGGCGCGGCCCGCATGAGAATTATGTAGACCGCAATGAAGGCGCACCAGTTGGGATTTATCGCGGCACCGTCGCTGAACAGTTTGTGCCTTATGTTGTGCCGGAGGAAAATGGCAATAAGACCGATGTCCGCTGGGTTACCTTGACAAACGAGGCCGGTGTTGGGTTGCGGGCCAGCGCAGACCGTTTGCTTGAAATCAGCGCTCATCACTTCACCCCCGAAGATTTGATGGCTGCGCGGCATCCGCACGAAGTGGTGCGTCGTCCCGAAGTCATCCTCCACCTCGATTATGGGCAGTCCGGTCTGGGCAGCGCCAGTTGCGGGCCGGGCCGCCTGAAGAAATACTACCTGCGGCCGGAAGAGATCCGTTATTGCGTGCGACTGCGTCCGTTTTCAGCCGATACTGATTAAGGTCCTTGTGTGGTGATGGGTCTTCCTGCCTTCCATCACCGGACTGTGCCAGGAAATCGATATGAAGCTGCCTGAAATGTCCCAAGGACCGGAAAAAAAAGATTACTGGGTCGCAATGATATTAGCCGTTGTGGCCCTGGCTGCTTATGTACGCACGCTGGCTCCCGATGTTCTGTACGGTGACAGCGCCGAGTTCCAGACTCTCGCTTATACATTTGGGATCACCCACTCGACCGGTTATCCGACTTACTTGTTGTTCGGGCGGTTGATCGGTTTGCTTCCGTTCAATTCCCCGGCATGGCGCATCAGCTTGCTTTCAGCCATCGATGCCGCGCTCACCGTCGGTGGGATATATCTGCTGGCGCGTTATTTCACCCGCAGTCGCGTCGGGGCCGTTTTGGGCGGAGTGGCGCTCGGCATTTCGTATACATTCTGGTCCCAGGCTGTGATCGCCGAAGTCTACACCTCGGGTACTGCGTTCATTGTCCTGATCACATTGCTGTTATTCCATTGGCAGACTGAGCCAACAAAACGTAACCGGTATCTTCTGGCGGCAGCCCTGCTGGCCGGGATCGGCTTTGGCGTGCATGCCTCTGTCTGGCTGCTGGCCCCTCCTGTCATCGCACTCGTGCTGTGGACATTGGGATGGCGGCACGCCTCGCGTTTTGAATGGCTGCGCACGCTGGCTGCCGGTTTTGCAGGCGCAGTCGCAGGACTGGCGATCTTCGTGATCGCGTTTTTCATTTCAGACCGGCTCAACCCTCCCACCAGCTTTATCCGTACGACGCTTGAACCTTCGCGGGTCTTTTGGAATTTGCAGCCGGCGGATTTCGATTCGCCTTTCAAAGTCATGAAGATGACCGTGCTCAGTGTCCAGTGGGGAGATGCCTCGTTCTCCAGCCAGAATCATTCCTTTGCAAATGACATGAAGGATTTTGCAGACCGGCTGACAGGCCTCGAATTCCCGCTCATGGTGGTCGTGTTTGCATTGGCTGGCACACTGGTCATGCTGGTCACCCAACCCAGCCGCGGATTATTTTTCCCTCTGGCATTCATCGTGTCATCGTTTTTTATCCTCAATTACCAGGTCGAGGATAAATATGTTTTTTATCTCTCGCTCTACATTCCGCTGGCAGTTGCAGCAGGGATCGGGATCGGATTCGTGTTGCAATCGATCTACCATTATTTGGAATCTGTGCCGGACCGCCGCTACCAATTGCTGTATCTGCTCCCTGTGCTGTTCTTCGCCACATTGGTTGTCCAACCGGCCGCCCCCATCCGCTGGCGAGCGCTCCAGGCTGGCGTGGCCAACTTCGTGACAGAAGATTATCCCTTCCCGGCAGATAATC
The DNA here is from genome assembly GCA_041487615.1 of Anaerolineae bacterium. Classification (GTDB taxonomy): domain Bacteria; phylum Chloroflexota; class Anaerolineae; order Anaerolineales; family Villigracilaceae; genus Defluviilinea. The sequence goes on along the minus strand of JBGPNQ010000007.1, from coordinate 12,588 downwards.
TCAAAGAACCGCGTTTTGTAGCCCAGATGCGCCTGGCGGGTGTCGGTCCCAATGCAGTGTTCGTCCTGGATTGGCGAGGGCTATATACGACTGCCTACGTGGCCCAGGTTGAGAAGCATCTTACAAACACGCTCTTCCTGGAAGCCATGCCGCGCGGCAACGATGGAAAAGTGGCCTCCACACTGATCACCGAGTTGAAAGGCCATTTGCTGGAAGGACGCCCCGTTTTTACAGATCAGAGATATCCCGGGCTGGACGGAGATTTTCGCCTCCTGCCGGTTTCCGGGAATCTGTACAAATTGTTGCTGAAGTAATAATCATGGGAAGAGCTCTTCGCTCTCCAGATGCCACTTCCATGACTCGACTTCTGTGTGTCAGCACTGTTACGAGTTGCACCACGATAAATCTGGTGGAAGAGGAAATATCCTTGTGAACGAAATACTAAAAAATATCTACGAGGCTATTATTGCGGGCGACATGGATACATCTCAGGCAGAGATCAGAGCCGCCCTGAATGCTGGAATTACAGCTGGGGAAATTCTGAATACCGCATTGATTCCGGCCATGGGCGAAGTTGGTTGCCTGTTCGAAAAAGAGGAATACTTCGTCCCTGAGATGCTGGTTGCTGCACGCGCCATGAAAGCCGGATTGGAAATCCTAAAACCCCTGTTGGTTAATTCCGGTCTCAAGCCGATGGGCAAGGTTGCAATCGGGACTGTCGAGGGCGACCTGCATGATATCGGCAAAAACCTGGTTGCTATGATGCTGGAAGGGGCCGGATTCGAGATCCTTGACCTGGGTGTGGATGTGGCTCCCGAAAAGTTCCTTGAGGCAGCCAAATCAGGCGCAAATATTATTGGACTGTCTGCATTACTGACCACCACCATGACCAGCATGGAAACCGTCATCCGGGAAATTGAAGCGGCCGGATTGCGCAGCCAGGTCAGGATCATCATTGGTGGCGCGCCGGTGACGGCCGAATATGCTCTTCGAATTGGGGCAGATGGCTTTGCCTCCGATGCCGGCCAGGCCGCCACTCTTGCGACAACTTTGCTTTCACAATAATTTCTGGAGGATCTTCCTGTGCCTAAAATCAACTTCACCGAGGAAGATTGGCAGCGCGTGGAGCGCGATACTTTGGCATGGTGGGCGGGGGAACTCAGACGTCCCCTTGTGTATTTGGCAGTGACCGATCCGGCCCAGATGAAGATTCCGGAGGCGCCCCTCTACTCTTATTGGAGCAACTATCCGCTGGAGATGCCGGCAGATGAAATCGTCGAGCGCTTTGAGCCATGGTTTGCCACCACAAAGTATTACGGGGATGCCTTCCCCTGGCATTGGTTGAACTTTGGGCCGGGGATTGCTGCCGGCTTTTTGGGCGCAAATGTTCACAGCGTTCGTGAGCCCTCTGAAACCGTGTGGTTTTCGCGGCCGAAGGAAATCCAACTAACGGATTTGCACTTGGCCTACGATGCAGCGAATCCCTGGTGGCTGCGCGTCAAGGAAATGACCTCCACCCTGGTGGAGCGTTACGGCAGCGACCTGGTCGTCTCGCATACCGATCTGGGTGGCAACCTCGACATCCTGGCTTCTTTTCGCGGCACACAGGAGTTGCTCTTTGATTTGGTCGATTGCCCCGAAGAAGTCGACCGGCTGACGGGCGCGATCACCGAACTATGGTTGCGTTATTACGATGAGCAGCATAACCTGATGCTTTCCACCGGTCGCGGCACCAGTTCCTGGGCGCCAATCTGGTCGCAGGGCAAGACGTACATGTTGCAATCCGATTTCGCTTACATGATCTCTCCCGCCATGTTCGAGCGATTCGTCGTCCCTGACCTGACTGCCTGCTGCAATCATCTGGATCACGGCTTCTATCACCTGGATGGCAAGGGACAGATCCGTCACCTGGACCTATTGCTTTCCATCAAGCGCTTGCGTGGCATCCAGTGGATTCCCGGGGACGGCCAGCTGCCCCCACATGAATGGCTGCCCCTGCTCAAACGAATTCGGGACGGCGGCAAGCTGTGTCAGGTGTTTGTCAGCCCGGAGGGCGCGCGTGCCATCGTCAGAAACCTGGGCGGACGAGGTTTCCTATTTGTAATTCAACCATTGTCTGGTTCAGACTTCCAAAATCCGAAGGATGCCGAGGCATTCCTCAAGACCCTGGCAGAGGAGGACCGTTCACTATGATGACACCTTTAAGAGATTGGGAAAACCCTGTCGTAACTGGAAAGAACAAAAGACCCGGCCATGTACCGATGGGTGCATACCCAACTGCCGAACTGGCACTCACTTGTGACCGGAAAAAATCCTCAAATATGCAACTCTTGAATGGGTCGTGGAAATTCCATCTCGCACCCTGCCCTGAAGAAGTGCCGGACGGTTTCCACGCCGAAGAGTTCGATGTCTCGGGCTGGGCAAATATCAGCGTGCCGGGCAATTGGCAGTTGCAGGGATTCAACGACATCCCTATTTACACCAATGTAGCCTATCCCTTCCCGCCAAATCCGCCGTTTGTGCCGAAGAAGAATCCCACGGGCTGTTACCGTCATGTGTTCAGCCTCGACCCATCCTGGCTGGGAAGAAATATTTATCTGGCCTTCGAGTCAGTGGATTCGGCCTTCTACTTGTGGGTCAACGGACAGGAGGTTGGCTACAGTCAGGACAGCCGCCTGCCTGCCGAATTCGATGTGACTCGCTACGTGCAGGCCGGTGAGAATACCATCGCTGTACAGGTGATGCGTTATTGTGATGGGTCATATCTCGAAGACCAGGATATGTGGCTCATGTCCGGCATTCAGCGGGATGTAATTCTGTATAGCAAGCCGCGCGTTAACCTGGAAGATTACTTTGTGCGCACAGTACTCGACAACCGTTATGAAGATGCCACGCTGCATATCGAAGCGCAGATCACTTCCGTGGATGGATTATCCGCCTGGACTCTGGAAGCAATGTTGTACGATGCGGATGGCAAGCCGATCTTTGCCGCCCCGTTGGCTGCTCACTTCAGCGACAGGGTACTCCACCAGAGAGGCATCAAAACACGTTGGGCGGTTGTTTCACAGCCGGTTAAGAATCCACAAAAGTGGACTGCAGAAACGCCCTACCTGTATCGTCTGGTTCTGACTCTCAAAGACCCTCAAGGTAAGGCCATTGATTTCGAAAGTTGCCGGGTGGGTTTCCGCCAGGTGGAGATCAAGGACAGCCTGATCCTGCTGAACGGCAAACGCCTGGTGCTGCGCGGCGTGGACCGCCATGAACATCATCCGGAACGCGGCCGTGCGCTTACTGAAGACGACATGCGCACTGAGATCAAGTTGATGAAGCAGTTCAACTTCAATGCAGTCCGCACTAGCCATTATCCCGATGACCCTTTCTGGTACGAGTTATGCGATGAATATGGGATTTATTTGATCGACGAGGCAAATATCGAGACTCATGGTGTCTGGGACGATCTGAGCAATGACCCACTCTGGCTGCATGCTTATATGGAGCGCGCCACGCGCATGGTATTGCGTGACAAGAATCATGCCTCCGTGCTATTCTGGTCACTCGGCAACGAATCGGGCTGCGGCACCAACCATGCTGCCATGGCCGCCTGGATTCGGACCTATGACCCAACGCGCCTGATCCACTACGAAAGTGGCCGTCCCGGGCCGCAGGTGAGTGACGTCTACTCTGTGATGTATCCGGACCTCGATATGATCAAGCAGTTGCTGGCAGATGCGAACGAAAAACGTCCGGTCATCATGTGTGAATATGCCTATGCCAAAGGTAACAGCACCGGAAACTTTTTCAAATTTTGGGATATGGTGGATGCGTTTCCACGCTTTCAGGGCGGCTGCATTTGGGATTGGAACGACAAAGCCCTGGTGGCTACGGACGAGAAAGGACAAAAGTATTGGGCCTACGGCGGCGACTTCGGCGGGGATTTCAATTACAACCAGCCTCATGAAGATGCTCAGATGTGCTGCAACGGCATCGTCGGGCCGGACCTGACGCCCCACCCGGGTGCCTATGAAGTGAAAAAAGTCCAGGCACCGGTTGGAATCGAGGCTGTGGATATTCTTGCCGGACGATTTAATGTCTGGAACAAGTATCACACTCTCAGCCTCGGCCACCTCGGAATCACTTGGGAACTGACTGAAGATGGTCATCCAATTCAAACGGGTAACCTGCCTCCCCTCGATGTTGCAGCGGGTGCGCGAGGCAAATTGGCCATCCCCTTTCAGAAACCGGAATTTCTCCAGCCGGGCGCTGAATATCATCTCACGATTCGTTTCCTCCTGGCAATTGATACGCCGTGGGCCGCCAAGGGACATGAGGTGGCCTGGGAGCAGTTTCCGGTCTCGTTCCCGGTTTCCCCGAAAACGACAATTTCTCTCTCTGAGATGCCGGACCTGAATCTCGTAGCTGATAGTTATCAAGTCAAAGTCAGCGGGGCTGATTTCGAGGCGGTCTTTAGTAAAACGGAAGGAGTCCTGAACGTCTACCGCGCTCATGGACAGGAACTTCTAAAATCCGGCCCGCGCGAGAATTATTTCCGGGCGCCGACGGATATTGATCTGCTATGTGGAAATCCCCCTGCCTCCATCCACAAATGGCGCGCCGCCGGGTTGGACAGGTTGGCACGCACGGTAAAGTCATTCGAAGCGGTTTCGATCAACCCCAAGCTGGTTATGGTGACTGTCCACTCACGGATTTGCGCCACGGATCAGCAGGCGGGATTCGACAGCGAAATCACGTATCGTGTGTTTGGGAATGGTGAGATTTCAATTTCTAATATGGTGACGGTCGATGAGCGCCCGCCCTCAGTTCTGCCAGCGGAATTTGAATCGCTGCCCCCGGAGTTTCTGCGGAAAGATAGGTGGAAGTATTCTATCCCCCGGGTGGGCGTGGAATTGAACCTGCCCGGAGCGTTGGAAAACCTGACCTGGTTTGGTCGCGGGCCGCAGGAAAATTACATCGACCGCAAACTGGGAGCGATGGTGGGGCGTTACCAAAGTACAGTGACCGAACAGTTCACCCCTTATGTTTACCCCGGCGAATGCGGCGGCAAGGAGGATACGCGCTGGCTGGCATTGACCGATCAGGCTGGAAATGGATTGATGGTCATTGGCTCGGAGGACTTGCACTTCGACGCCCTCCACTATTCGATCCGCGACCTGGCCGAAGCCAAACACATTGTTGCGTTGCAGACGCGGGACGAAGTCATATTGCACCTGGATGCCCGTCACATGGGCGTGGGTGGGGACGATGGTTGGTGGTCTCCGGTGCACCCGGAATTCCTGGTTTACCCCGGCATCTACCGCTTTGCCTACAAACTCAAACCACTTATTGGCCTGGATGATCCCTCACAAGTAGCGCGGAGAAAAATCGAAGGCGAAGGATGAAATTTAAGGAGAATCATGTTTCACTTTGGCGTTGACTATTATCCTGAACAATGGCCTGAAGAACGCTGGCCGGAAGATGCCCGCCTGATGGCGGAGGCCGGCATCAATGTGGTTCGCCTGGCAGAGTTTGCCTGGAGTTTTATGGAACCGCAACCTGGATGTTTCGATTTCGATTGGCTCGACCGCGCCATTGAGATTTTGCACGGACATGACATTCAAGTCATACTCGGTACGCCGACTGCATCCGCGCCTCCGTGGGTGATGGCAATGTTCCCGGATGCATACAAGGTCAATGAACACGGTCATCGTCTCACCTACGGGAATCGCTGTGAGTTCTGTCCCACACATGCCGGGTATCGCGAGCGCGGTCGCCTGGTCACGAGTGCCATGGCGAAACACTATGCGGATCATCCTGCAGTGATTGGCTGGCAGATCGACAACGAACTGAACGGCCGCTGTTACTGTCCGGCCTGCCAGACGGGTTTCCAGGCCTGGCTGCGGCATCGCTATCATACGCTGGAAGAACTCAATGCGGCTTGGGGGACAGCCTTTTGGAGCCACGTGTATACCGAATGGTCGCAGATTCCCGTACCGCTGGAGACGGGTGGTGTTCCCAATCCGGGACTGGAGTTGGACTTTCGCCGCTTCGTGTCGGATACCTTCACATCCTTCCAACAGGAGCAGGTGGATATTTTGCGGTCAGACTGCCCGAAACATTTCGTTACGCACAACTTCATGGGTTTCGGTTTTGATCAGATCAACTATTACGATCTGGCCAAGCCGCTCGATTTTGTGACCTGGGATAACTATCCGCGCACCGGCTGGAATCTCGCGAGCGAAGCCGACCCTGCTCAAATTGCCCTCGGGCATGATACGACGCGCGGCTTCAAGGGCAAACCGTTCTGGGTGATGGAAGAGCAGTCCGGCTCCGGCGGCTGGCGAACGGTGGGAGTGAACCCGCGTCCCGGCGAGATGAGGTTATGGACATACCAGGCCATTGCCCATGGCGCGGATGCCATCCTTTACTTCCGCTGGCGCACGGCGCGATTTGGCACCGAACAATTCTGGCATGGTGTGCTATATCATCATGGACAGCCCGGCCGCCGCTATGCCGAACTCAAGACCATCGGTGAAGAACTCAAACGTGCAGGCGGGCAATTCGTGGGAGCCGAGAATCGCAACCGGGTCGCCATGCTACATTCCTACGATACGCGTTGGGCATTTCAGATTCAGCCAAACCATAATGACTTCCACTACCCTGCGCTCTTCACCAGTTATTACAAAGCGCTGCACAATCGCAATATCGGCGTGGATATCGTGCCGCCCGGAGCGGATCTGAGCCGCTATCGCCTCGTCATTGCTCCGGCACTGTATATTCTTCCCGCTGCGGCCGCCGATAGCCTGCGCAGTTTCGTTCAAAATGGCGGAATGCTGATCGCCACCGCGCGCACAGGCGTCAAGGATGAAGCGAACGCGATCGTCGACAGGTATCTGCCCGGGTTGCTGTCTGATGTCTGCGGCGTGGAGGTGGAAGACTACGATGTCCAGCCCGCGGATGTGACCATACCGCTCGAATTGACATTGCCGGACCAGGAGACTCAATCCGCACAAGCGCGGCTGTGGTTTGATGTGCTTCGAACAACGACTGCAGGACCGGCAGCAACCTACCAGTCCGGATATTTCTCCGGTACCCCGGCAATCACCCTCAATCATTTTGGAGAGGGCCAGGCAGTCTATGTGGGTACGCTGGGCGATGACACGCTGCATGAGGCCGTGTTGGATTGGGCCTTGAAATCTGCTGACATCCACTCGGCGCTCAGTGCCCCAGCCGGTGTCGAGGTGATGGAGCGTTGGCAAGGAGACCAACGATTGTTATTCCTGTTGAACCATACCTGTGAAACGCGGGAAGTCCAGATCGCGCAGCCACATTTGGATTTGCTGAGTGGGACCACGGTAAAGGAAATTGTGAAAATGCCTGCGTATGGCGTAAGTGTGTTACAGGAACAGGACTAATAAGCCATGGAATTCGTTGAAGAGATATTTTGCAGAATAAGACCTTAATCTCGGGCCCTGATCCGGAATCTAAACACCCCCTCCGGATGGACTTGTTCGATCGGCTTCCTGGATTTTTTCTGCTGATCGCGCGGCGTCAGCAGTATCACCGCGGGCTGGTCATCCTATCCCTGCTGGGAGTCATCCTGTCCGTGGGCCTGGTGACGGACGCCTCTTTTTTCTCCCAGGCCGTGGATCGGGTGATCCTCGAACAGAACCTGGCCGAGTTCAGCCGTGTGACGGGCAGGCCACCGTTCTCAACGAATGTGTACGTATTCCCATCTGAACGCAGGCCACTTACATTACAGGATTCGGAAAGGATATCCGGGCAAATTGGCGATGCACTATCGTCCGAAGTCGGACTGCCATTGCGTCAACTGGGACTTGAAATTTCCAGCGGTACCATGTTATTACAGCCGCTGCCTGGCAGTGATCTATATGGACAGGGAAGAGACTTGCTCGGCAGCGTCAGTGTCCTGTATATGGCGGATATTGCAGGTCGCATGGAGATCGACGCGGGGAGGCCCCTCGATGATTCCAAAACCTCTGAAAAGGTTCTCGATATTTGGATGCACGAACGCCTCGCGCAGGAAATGGGCATTCAAATCGATGATCAATTGATCGTACGTCCAAACATAAAAGTGGATCCGGTCATCGTTCAAGTTGCGGGCCTCTGGCACGCCAAAGATCCGCGGGATGAGTTCTGGTTTGGCGATCCAGACAGACAGTTGAAGAGCTCCCTGCTTGTGCGCCGAAATGATTACGTCAAATTTATCCAGCCGATGGTCGCGTCCGGTTCACGCGAAGCCAGTTGGTATGTAATTCTCGACGAGCACCGAATAATTCCCCAAAACAGCGCCTCTTATCTGGCCGGGTTTCGACGCGGACAGGACCGGATCGCCACATTCCTGCCAGATGTAAAACTCAATACGCCACCTCTCAACCCACTGCAGGATTTTGTTCAACGCAGCGCGGTCCTGACAATCATTCTGCTCGGTTATAACCTGCCGGCTTTTGCCATCCTGCTTTATTTTCTTCTGCTCATTTCATCGATCATGGCTCAATGGCAGAGTAAGGAAACGGCCCTATTGACAAGCCGCGGGATGAGCATTTCGGGCATCCTCAAGCTGACCTTTTTGGAACAGTCGCTCTTGTTCATCGTCGGTTATCCCCTGGGGATCGCTTTTGGGCTGTTGATCGCCCGGGTGATGGGTTATGCCGCCAGCTTCCTAACGTTCACCGCGCGCGCGCCTTTACCCGTCTCCATGCAGGGATTTAGTTTTCCACTAACGCTTCTGGCGCTGAGTGTCTCGTTGCTTTCCCGTTTATGGCCCCTCGTGCGTGCCAGTCGTCAGAGCATCGTGACCGAGGAACATGAATGGGCGCGTCCCTCGCTGGGACCATTCTGGTATCGATATTACCTGGATTTTCTCCTGGTCATTCCCACTTATTTGGCGTTCCTCCAAATGCGAGAGCGCGGTTCACTGGCAAGTGTGATCACCAGTCGCCCCGAGGACCTGTATCAGGATCCGTTGCTCATTGTGGTTCCAGCCTTGTTTGTCATCACAGCAGCATTGGTCACCATGCGCCTGTTTTCGGTAGCCATGCGTCTATTGGATGTATTGGCAAACCGTACTCGCTGGCTTACCGCCCATCTGGCATTGCGTCAGTTGGGCAGACAAAGCCATGAGTATGTCAGTCCGTTGCTGTTGGTGATCATCTCACTATCCATGGGTATCTATACACTTTCGATGGCCACGAGTCTGGACCAATGGCTGCTGGATCGGATGTATTATCGTGTCGGTGCAGACATGAGCTTCACTCCGCTGCCGGTCACCGGAGACGTTGGTGTTTCGGATGGCAATTGGGTCCCCGCGCCGCAGGAGTTCAGCAAAGTGGACGGTGTATTAGGCGCAACCCGGGTAGGCAATTATCCGTCGCGTATCACCTTGAGCAGCGGTGAAGAAACTTTGGCGCGCTTCATGGCCATTGATCGCGTTGATTTTCCACTCGTTGCATGGTGGCGCGCTGACCTGGCCTCAGAGCCTCTGGGCGGCTTGATGAACCGGCTGGCGCTGGCGCCGGATGGCATTCTGGTCTCGCAGAAATTTCTCAGCGGCAACTCGCTTCAAATCGGTGATCAGATTTCCATCCAGGTGGACGCCACGGAAATTTTTAAGACCAAATCTCTTTTTACCATCGTCGGCGTTTTTGATTATTTCCCGACCGCGTTCGAGGAGCAACGTATTACAGTGATCGGAAACCTCGATCAACTCACTTCGCTGTTCGGCTTTGTCCCGACCCATGATATCTGGCTGAAGATCAGACCCGCCGCGAGCGAGGCTGCCATCCGCAAAGCTCTGCCGGGCGCTGTCAGCGTGGTTCCCAGCGTCGGCCAGAATGCCCGCATCCTGATCGCCGAAGAGCGCGCGCAGATGGAACGGGTGGGCATCTTCGGTACGTTGACGGTTGGCTTTTTGGCTTCCGCTTCCATGGCAATTCTGGGATTGCTGCTCTATAGTTATGCATCCCTTCGTGACCGCATGTACAGATTTTCTGTGTTGCACGCGGTTGGATTATTGCACCGCCAGATCGTGACTCAAGTGGTCATGGAATATACCTTTTTGGCAGCCTTCGGCGCGCTGGCCGGCACACTGATCGGGCTGCTAGCTTCACAATTATTTGTGCCTTACTTCCGCGTGACAGGCGAAAAAGGGATTCCCCTGCCGCCGCTGATTCCACTGACCTCCGATCAATCCATGGCCAATCTGGCGATACTTTTCACTGTGATCATTGTTGCAGCTGAAGTCGCCACCATCACTTCGGCGCTGCGCCGCAAACTGGTAAGGATCAGATAATGAAACCTCCTTTTCTCTCCGCCTCCCGACTCCATCTGGGCGCATCTTACTACCCCGAACACTGGCCGGAGGAACGTTGGCCCGAAGATATCCGCCTGATGAGGGAAGCTGGCATGACCGTTGCCCGCATGGGCGAATTTGCCTGGTCGAGTTTCGAACCTTCTGCCGGGGAATTCCGTCTCGATTGGCTTGAACGAGTCATCGGTCAGCTGGCCTCGTCGGGGATCGCATCCGTGCTGGGCACACCGACGGCGGGCCCGCCAGCCTGGTTGGCCGCGCAACATCCCGATTTTCTGGCCGTGGATGAGTATGGGCGGCGCGCCCAGATTGGCAACCGTTGTCATTATTGTGTCAACTCTCCTGAATTTCATGCTGCGGTGGGACGGATCGTGAGAGCGTTGGCCGAACGCTTTGGCTCGAATCCCAACGTGATTGGCTGGCAGCTCGATAATGAATATCATCGCGTCTGCTACTGTGATCGCTGCCGGAAACTCTTCCAGGATTTTTTACAGACTCGCTATGGTTCACTCGATGCGCTCAACGAGCGTTGGTCAACCAGCTACTGGAGCCAGACCTATTCGGATTGGAAACAAATTCCGATTCCCATCGGGCCGCATAATCCCGGGCTGATGCTTGAGTTCAAACATTTCATCACCGAGAGCTACCGCAAGTTCCAATGTCTCCAGATTGATAACTTGCGACCATTCGTACCGGAAGGCGTATGGATTACACACAATTTCATGCGCTGGTTCGATGGCTACGATCATTACGTCATGAGCAAAGACTTGGATATTGCCTCCTGGGATTGGTATGTCGGGATGGGGCATCATGATTATTTATCTTCGGGTGTGCTCCATGATCTTGTCCGCGGTTTTAAGCAAAGCAATTTTTGGCTCATCGAAACCCAGCCGGGCAGTATCAACTGGAAGCCGGTCAACACAACCCTCAATCGAGGGGAAGCGCGGACGATGGCCTGGCACGCTGTCGCGCACGGGGCAGATGCGATTCTGTACTGGCAGTGGCGCTCGGCTTTGGGTGGGCAGGAACAACTACACGGTACCCTGGTGGATCAATCTGGACGAACTCGACCCTTCTACGAAGAGGCGCAGCAATTGGGCAGGGACTTCGCGACCATTTCACCGATCCTGGCGGGGTCAGAGATCAAAGCCAGCGTAGCCATGCTCAATGATTACGAGAGCCTCTGGTCCATTAGATGGCAGCCCCATCATCAGGACTTCGATTATGAAAAGCACTTTACTCACTACTACAGTCCGATGGCGTCCTTGAATGTACCCGTCGACGTCCTATCGGCGAAAGAGTTGATGGGGATTGAAAACCTGGCAAGTTACAAATTGGTGATCGCCCCGGCCTTATTGATCCAGGGCCAAACAATGGTGGAGGCACTGCAAAAATACGTTTCAAACGGAGGGCATCTACTCCTGACGATCCGCTCCGGGATGAAGGATCAATATAATGCGCTGCTGCCGGGACGACAGCCAGGCGGACTGTCAGACATGGCGGGCGTGGAGGTGGAGGATTATTATGCGCTGCTGGATTCAGTGCCCGTGAAAGGTGATTGGTTCGAAGGGCGATCGAACCTTTGGGCCGAGCAACTGGCGTTGATCGGGAAGAAGAACGCCCAAGTCATCGCACGGTATGGCAAATCGAACGGCTGGCTTGACGATCAGATTGCCATCAGCATGAATGAGTACGGCAAGGGTCGCGTATATTATGTGGGAGCCTATCTGGATGAGCCTGCCCAACAAGTGCTTTTGGCACATGTGCTCGAGACTGCCAACGTGACGGCCCATGTCACAGAACGTGGCATCGAGATTTGCAGACGTGTGCAACCTGGAGACGGCCAGGTTTACATCGTGATCAATCATAATTCCATGCCATGTGCCGTTCACATGCCCTGGCCTTCTTTGGACCATCTGAATGGGATTCCATTGGCTGCGGATTTCAATCTGGCGGGATATTCGGTGGCGGTCCTGACGCCTGACGAAAAAAGAAAGTGATCAGTATGTCTCACCCCGGTTTTCGAACTCGTTTGTATCCTGCTCTTCTGGCTTCCGTACTATTCCCCCTGCTTTTCGTTGCATGTTCGGGAACATCTGCGAACACAGCTCAGGCCACCCCGACCGCCATTCCACTGCCGGTCATTGCTGAAAAACCAACCTATCAAGTCCAGCGCGGTGAGCTGGTCAGTGAATTGATATTCACCGGGCGGATAGCCCCCGTGGATAAACATGAACTTGCTTTTGCCGCCGATGGGCGCGTTG
>JBGPNQ010000006.1:0-37079 GCA_041487615.1 Anaerolineae bacterium | reverse complement strand
GATCTCCCGTATTGCAGTGATATGGCGCTGGCATGTCCTTCTGCGCTCGGGCGGAATTGATATCGGCTTTAAAGACAGTATGTTACTAACCTTTACCGGTTTATTTGCCACAAATTTCCTGCCAACCACAGTTGGTGGCGATGTCTTACGATTGGCAGGTGCCATGCAAATGGGGTTCGACCGTGCCGTATGCCTTGCATCCATCGCTGCAGATCGTCTGATTGGGTTGCTTGGCATGTTCATGGTGGCTCCCGTCGGTGTGGCGTATTCATGGAATATCATTCTCGGCGGGATGTCCGGCACTTCATTTGTCGCGATATTGCAGAAGCCATGGGCTTTTGCAAAACGCACAATGGGGACATTTTCAATATGGATCAAGAAGCCGGGCTCCTTGTTGTTATCCCTGCTTTTCACATGGATTCATATGCTTTGTCTGTTTGGGTCAATTTATCTGTTCATGGATGATCTTGGAACTCCTGTTTCTTTTTGGATGATCGCCGGGTTGTGGAGCCTCACGTATTTTATTACTCTTATGCCCATCTCCATCAACGGCTATGGATTACAGGAATTATCGTTTACATATTTGTTCTCAACGGTGGCGGGTGTTACGCCGGCCATGAGTCTTACTGTAGGGGTGCTCATCCGGGCATATTTCGTGATTTCCAGCTTGCCCGGTGCCTTCTTACTGCCCTCCGCTCTCGCTGCAATGACCGAGAAGCAAGGTCTCTCACGTGATGCCATGCTCTGGAACAAAAATGGACGCCGATAACAATATTTCCCTCTGCTGCTCCCGGACCTGGGAGCAGCTAAAGCGCGCTGGTAATGGCATCGAAGTCTACCTGCCAAACACCGATGCGAAGAATTGCTTCTGAGCGACAGGTTATCAGTCCATGCATCTCTTACTCATTAACAGTGAATACCCTCCAATCGGTGGTGGCGCGGCGAACGCCAGTGCACACATAGCGGAGCGCCTTGCAAAGATGGGCCACGAGACCGTCGTGGTTACCTCGCGTTTCAATGGACTGCCTCATCATGAACAAACAGGGAATTTGACCGTTTACCGCATCCCATCATTGCGGCGCAGACAGGACCGTTCCGGGGCATGGGAGCAGGTTATCTTCATCCTCTCCGCCTCCTTCTGGATTGCACGCCTGATTCCGCGCATCGAGCTGGACGCCACGCTGGCCTTCTTCGGCGCTCCATCTGGTGTGGTTGCATTTATACTCAAGAAATTGTTTAAACTGACATACGTGGTTTCACTCCGTGGAGGCGACGTTCCGGGTTTTCGCCCATATGATTTTCGTACTTATCACAAACTGTTGGCTCCACTGCTTCGGATTGTTTGGAAGAATGCTGCATTCGTTGTGGCTAACAGCAATGGATTGCGCGACCTCGCGCGTGCTTTCGACTCGCGCTTTGAAATTCCCATCATCCCCAACGGCGTGGACCTCGACGAGTATGCGACCAAAGAACGAAGCTGGCAGCCGCCACTCATCCTCTCGGTTGGACGCCTCGTTCATCAAAAAGGATTGGACCTCGCCATTCTTGCTCTTGCAAGCTTGAAGGATCTGGATTGGCATTGGCACATCGCCGGTGATGGCCCTCAAATGGATTTGTTAAAGTCGCTGGCTCATGAACTTGGAATCGGTGACCGCGTTGTATTCCGAGGCTGGCAATCACGCGAAGAACTGATTGAATGTTATAGACAGTCCAATTTATTTCTATTTCCCTCCCGTCATGAAGGGATGCCGAACGCTGTGCTCGAAGCCATGGCAAGCGGACTCCCCGTCATTGCCTCGCGAATTGCAGGCAATGCGGAACTGGTCACGGATCGTGAAACAGGCATTCTTGTGGATTCTGAAAATATAGAAACATTGTGCAGTGCTCTGCGGAATCTCCTGACTGATCCATCCTTACGCCAAAAAATGGGAGCTGCCTCCCGTCAGCGTGTGGAGCAACACTACAGTTGGGAGAATACGACGGAACAATATGCTATCTTATTGGATAAGGTAAAATAAGTTTATGTGTGGCATCTGTGGAATATCCCCCTCTGACAATCGAACGCCTGACAAACCCCTCCTGGAGAAGATGACGAAAGCCATCTTCCATCGTGGCCCGGATAGCGATGGATTCCACACGGAACCAGGCATCGGCCTGGGCATGAGGCGTCTTGCCATCATCGATGTGGAAGGTGGCGATCAGCCTATCCCGAATGAAGACAAGTCCCTATGGATCATCTTCAACGGCGAGTCGCATAATTTTCCGGATTTGTATGCTGATCTTGTCAAAAAGGGACACGAATTCCGCACACGTTCAGATACCGAATGTATCCTGCATTTGTATGAGGAATACGGCGACGATTGCGTTAATCATTTACGCGGTCAGGCAGCATTTGCGTTGTGGGATCGGAAAAACAAAAAACTGCTTTTAGCCCGTGACCGCATGGGCAAGAAACCGCTGTATTACACGATTCAAAACGGCACACTTCATTTTGCTTCTGAATTGAGCGCGTTGCTCGTGTCACTTCCACACAAACCTGAAGTGAACCTTGAAGCGATCGATCTGTATTTGAGCCTGCAATATATTCCCGATCCACTGACAGCGTATCAGGGGATTTACAAACTTCCACCGGCACATCGTCTTGTCTGGCAGATGGGCGCGGCGAAACTCGAACGCTATTGGGATTATGCATATCAGCCCAAGCACACTACAAACGAAGATGAACTCGTTGAAGAGTTGCGTGCTCTCCTCAAAGAATCAGTAAAGATGCGCCTCATCAGTGAAGTTCCGCTGGGCGCACATCTCAGCGGCGGCACTGATTCGAGCATCCTTGTGGCTCTTATGGCAGAGCTTAGCGACGCACCCGTTAAGACGTTTTCTGTGGGCTTTGAAGAGGAAGCTTTCTCAGAACTGGAATATGCACGCGCAGTTGCTCAACGCTATTCCACGGATCATCACGAGTTCATTCTCAAATACGGAGACATTCCGTCCACGCTTGAGAAGATTACCTATCACTTCGGCGAGCCATTTGCGGATTCGTCTGCGATTCCGCTTTATCACATCTCAAAGATGACGCGCGAACATGTAACCGTTGTCATCAATGGGGATGGCGGGGACGAGGATTTTGCGGGCTATCAACGATACTGGCTTGATCCGTTCGCGAATCAATATCTGCGTGCGCCTCAATTCCTGACCCGGCAATTGGTCCCGTCCATTGTGGGTATTCTCCCTGACAATTCCAACCGGCCCATTGGACAGAGTCTCGTGAACGGACTCAAGCGCCTGCACCAACTCCCCGAAATCGACTCGCGTGCCAGCATTTTGCGTTGGGGCTCGTTTTTCTCGCCGAATCAGCGCGCCAAATTATGGAAACCCGAATTTTCATTCAAGTCACATAACGCACAGGCGTTTCTTGCCCAGAAGTTTGATTCGATCGAAGGTTCCTATCTTGACAAGACTCTCTATACAGACCTGCACACTTATCTTCCCGGCGACCTGCTCGTCAAGGCAGACCGCATGGCAATGGCGGCATCCATCGAGGCGCGCTCGCCTTTTCTGGATCATAAATTGGTGGAATGGTCTGCGCGGCTACCCGAGCACCTCAAAATCCGAGGCAGAAGCGGAAAATATCTCCTCAAAAAGGCATTCGCGAGCTACCTGCCTGAAAACGTTCGCAATCACCGCAAGCAGGGATTTGGAATCCCCGTAGGTGCATGGTTTCGTGGTCCACTACATGACTGGGCCAAGGAACTGCTTGTCTCGAACGGAAGTTCATTGGATCGATGGTTCGAGAAAAAGCCCATGCATGCTTTACTCGAAGAGCATCGCACCGGGCGCGTGGATCATGGCAAGCGCATCTATGCGTTGACCATGCTGGCATTGTGGATGAAAGAACAATAATGTTCAAGTTTGGCGAAAATTGGGCTTCCTTTTCGCGTCAATTGGATGAAGCCCGGATTGATGAAGCGCTGAGATCCCTTGTGTCTTTATTTGGTGACGACACGATCCGGGGCAAGTCCTTTTTGGATATTGGCTGCGGGAGCGGTCTGTTTTCGATTGCGGCGGCGCGCCTGGGTGCAAACAAAG
The DNA here is from genome assembly GCA_041487615.1 of Anaerolineae bacterium. Classification (GTDB taxonomy): domain Bacteria; phylum Chloroflexota; class Anaerolineae; order Anaerolineales; family Villigracilaceae; genus Defluviilinea. The sequence goes on along the minus strand of JBGPNQ010000006.1, from coordinate 32,993 downwards.
TTGTAGGGCTGGATGTTGATCCTGTGTCTGTTTCGACGTCGCAGACAAATGCAGCGCACTGGCTCCAGGATTCGTCGTCATCACTTTCGTTCCATCATTTGTCCGCGCTGAATACACATCAAATGGAAACGCTTGGCAGGTTCGATATTGTATATTCCTGGGGAGTTTTGCATCATACAGGAAACATGGCATTAGCCTTGAAAAATGTTGCTGGGCGAGTGGATGACCACGGACTGCTCATGATCGCGATCTACAATAGACATTGGTCTTCAATGCCCTGGAAGCTCGTCAAGTGGCTCTACAACAAAGTTGGCACTTTTGGGCAGAAGCTCCTCATCTGGATTTTTACGCCAATTATCTTTGTCGCCAAATGGCTGGTCACGTTCAAGGATCCTTTCAAAATGAAACGTGGCATGGATTTCAAGCACAATATCATTGATTGGGTTGGGGGGTATCCTTATGAGTATGCAAGCGTCCTGGAAATGACCGAGACCATGAAAAAACTCGGGTTTGAGATGTTGCTTGTGCGACCGGCGGCTGTCCCGACCGGATGCAACGAGTTTGTTTGCAAGTCCTTATAATTTCCCGCGCGAGCATTCGGTCCGTTTCTAGGAGACCCTCGATCGTGAAACCCTATCGCTGCCCCTTGAGGAGATTCTGATGTTACGAAAAATGATCAAAAAAATACCTGGTGTCACACGGTTGACTCAACAATTAAATCAGATGTCGAAACTTCCTGATCGGCGTCGGTTTTTGCTGGAGATGTTGCCAATGAATTCACGCGGTGTCGAGATCGGAGTACATACGGGAGACTTTTCACAAAAAATTCTGGAGATTGTTTCGCCTCGCGAGCTTCATTTGATTGATCCCTGGAAACATGAGACTTCATCTGAATACAAAAATGCGCTCTATGGTGGTTTGGCCAAAAATGGTCAGTTGGAAATGGATGAGCGTTATTCGAATGTGTGCAAGAGATTTGAGAAGGAGATCCAGGCGGGTATCGTGAAGATTCACAGGGACTACTCGACCGACATCCTCAATCAATTCCCGGATGGATATTTTGATTGGATCTATATCGATGGCAATCACTTATATGAGTATGTTAAGAAGGATATCGAATTATCACTGCAAAAAACGCGTGTAGGTGGATATATTACCGGAGACGACTATGCTGATGGTAACTGGTGGGATGGTGGTGTCAAAAAGGCGGTTGACGAGTTTGCAGATACTGAACGTTTGCAACTATCCATGATCCAAAACGGACAATTTGTTTTACTGAAGAAATCATAGAGGCAGATTGTTTTTATACGATGTTGTCTGAAGTATTTTGAATGTAAGAACAAGAAATCATGATGCCCATTCGAGTCTTGCACATTATTGATCATATGCGGTTTGGAGGTGCCCAGCGAATTGTTGTAACCCTGGCAAATCGTCAGCCCTATACAAGGATTTACTCTCTTCGCCAGGGTTCATCGACTGATATTGCAGAAATCCCTGCCGGGAAGTTGTATTTTGGGGCAAAAAATATTTTTGCCCTTTTTGTTGTCATTCCTGCATTGATTCGGCTCATCAAAAAAGAGAAGTTTGACATTGTTCACTGTCATCTGCGGTTGAGCTTTTTTATAGGGTTGCTACTCGCGCTCTACTTTAGAGCGAACCGTAGTCCGAAGTTTGTGTTTCACGAGCATGGTTCGATTTTGTTTTCTTCATCATTCTATAGATATTTAATGAGATGGGTGGTGCGCTTTGGGATTGTCGTGACCTGTTCCCAGTTTGTGAAAGATGCATTGTTAAAGACTGGTATTTCAGAAGATATTCGCGTCATTCTGAACTTTGTGGATGAAAGTCGGTTTCATGAGGACAATGAGTTACGAAGTAAGTTCAGGTGTCAATACAACATACAGGAAAATGATAGGGTGGTTGGCTTTGCGGGAAGATTGGTTCCGCAAAAGGGTTGTTATGAGCTTGTGCAGGCATTCTCAAGAATTTCTGACGGTGGCAATGTGAAATTAATGATTGCCGGGCAGGGCAGTGAGAAGGACCGGCTTCGTGAATTGATCCTGAAAAACAGCCTTTCCTCGAGAATTGAGATGCTTGATTATTTCACCGATATGAATCAGTTCTACAATGGAATTGATGTTTTTGTCGTGCCCTCCTTGGTAGAACCATTGGGGATGGTTCAATTGGAAGCACAAAGGTGCAGGAAGCCAGTGATAGCATCAGATATTCCTGGAATTCGCGAGACTGTGGATGCAACCAATGCCTTGCTTTTCCCGGCTGGCAATATTGATGCTTTGGCAGCGGCGCTTGAGAGGCTCGTCATGAAGGATGGGACCCTGCGGGCCCAGGTAGCGGATGCCGGCCTCACAAATACATCCCGCTTTCTTCTGGCCGGATATTTGGATCAGGTCAAATTGCTATACGAGAACATTCTGAATCGAGAAGCATATGACGCGATATGAGCCGGCAGACATTCATTTTCTCGGGATCGGAGCTGAGAAAAGTGGCACAACGTGGCTTTTTGAAATGCTCAATCGACATCCGAATGTATATATGCCGGCGGAAAAGGAGCTTTATTACTTCAATCGTTATTACTGGCATCGCCCGAATATAAAGAATTATCGTTTTGATAAACCGGACTCCTGGTATTTATCCTTCTTTGATGAGGCTCGTGCCGAAAATGTCAAAGGAGAAGTATGTCCCGCTTATATATGTGATGATCAGGCTGCCGCGAAGATTTTTTCGTTCAATTCCAACATAAAATTAATAGCCGTGCTGCGCGACCCGGTGGAAAGAGCCTTCTCTCAGTATCTTTACTACATTCAACTGGGAGAGTACGCTACTAAGCAGACATTTGAAGAGTCTCTGAAGAAGGATCAACAAATGTTACTGAGAGGGTTGTATGCGCAACAACTAAAGCGTTACTATTCCCTTTTTCCTCGTGAGAATATTTTGGTCGCGCTGTTGGATGATCTCAAGAAAGACTCTAAGGAATTCCTGATTCAAATTGAACGATTTCTGGGATTGGAGGAATACATTCCCGAATCCGTCCATGAGACTGTCAACGTTACAGGTGTGCCGAGATATCCCATTCTGAATAGAGTCTATGCAGCGGGGAAATACCTGACTCGAAAATATTCCATGGTGGGACTGCTGAATGTGCTGAATCGAATCGGCGTGGCGCGGGGTTTTGAATTCCTGCGATCGAAAAACGTGCGCCCGATACCTGTGAAACAATCCCCGGATATGAAAACCGTGAAAACACTGAAAGATTATTATCGTTCTGACATTGAGCAACTGGAAGATTTAATCAAGCGTGACCTGCGCGCCTGGAAATAGATGAATATAGAGCCATGACCACGCAAAGCAACCCGAAGAACCGCTCAAAAATCTCAGCGCAGACATGGAACGTATTAAAGATTCTTTTTGCTGTGGCGTTAATTGGCTTCATTCTTTCGAAGACTGACCTCCAGCAGATGAAGCTATTGAGTGGACGCATTCTATGGTCCTGGCTGGTCCTGCGCTTCCTGTTCTATTGCTTGATGATTGTTTCCAAATCATTCCAATATTGGCTCCTGCTGGGGAAGCGAATCCCCTATGCGAGAATGCTGACCATTGTGATCATGCAAAATACATTATCCAATTTTGTTACGAACAGTGCGGGCATTGCATCGTATCTCACCATGTTACACGCCGAAGAAGGGATAAAATTAACTCGGGCGGGGATCACATTTATTGTTACAAAGGCTACAGATCTGCTGGCTATGTGGATCTGTCTGCTTTGGGCCGTTCTTCTTGTCTGGGCACAGATCGGCCCTCTTCATTGGCTGGTCAGTTTGTTGTTAGGCGGCATACTCCTGGCTTTGAATACTTTTTTGATCGTCATTATTCTGCGCCAAAGGTTTGTTTCCATTTTGCGTACCCTTATTTCCAGACTTCATTTTGAACGTATCCATCTTGTAGAACGTGGCTTGGAAGTTTTGCAATCCCTCGCCGACCAGGATCCCCGTACGATTTTTCTCCTGCTGGTTAGAAGTCTGGGTCCTTCGCTGATATACATGTCCTTGACGGTGCTACTTGCATACAGTGGTATGCGCGTATTTGGCATTCCCATTGGCTTTGGAGCGATCCTCCTTGTTACGGCACTGATTCAATTACTTTCGATTGTGCCAATCCAGGTTTTTGGAGGTCTGGGTGTTACGGAAGTGACATCCATGTACCTGTATACTTCTTTTGGAATCGCTCAACAGGAAATTGTCCCGGCGCTGATTGGACTTCGATTGCTTGCTTATCTGATGAATGCAGCAGTTCTTCTCTATCTTCCGATCGGAACTTTGATTTCAAAGGGCCGCGGTTCTGAAGTGCATGTGTAATTGGAAAGGTCAATAATGTATTGTCCATCCAGGTCATTTATTTCCGGTTCTCTCTCAGAGAGTTCATGTGATGTCTGCTCTCAATCTTTATGACCTTCTGCTCTGAGATGGAGTTGTAAATCTTTCCGGATCCTTGACACAAGATGATCATTCGAAGTTGTCTACAGGGATCCTGAATCTACAGGAAAAATGTTCCGAAACATCAAGCTAAGATCTATTCTGATGCCCTTGCTGCGGACAGTAAGGAGTTGGTTCGTAGGAGAGACGATATTCGTTCTCGGTGATTCGCATGCTGCCACCTTCTATCACTGGTTGTTTGACATAAGATTCCCGCACCTTGTTTTTTGGGTGGTGTCGGTAAACGGCGCTACAGCCTCAGGCTTGGAAAACCCCAACTCTCAAACACAAGCCTACAAAATATTCGATGAAGCTCTTACGAAACACGCAGCCAAACGCTACATCCTTCTTTTGGGTGAGGTGGATACCGGGTTTGTAATCTGGCATCGCGCCCAAAAATATGGTGTGTCAATCGATCAAATGTTGACGCAGACGGTTGAGCGTTATAACCGCTTCATCGCGAAAGTGAGAGCTCTGGGTGAAGTAATCGTGATCAGCGCCCCACTACCTACTATTTCAGATAAAAACCCATGTGGCGAAATAGCAAATTTGCGCAGAGAAGTCAAAGCTTCTCAATATGAACGTACTCAACTAACTCTTACCTTTAATCAGCGCATATGTGACTTTTGCAGCGTCAACGATGTGGATTTCATAAGTTTGGATGCGGACAGCTTGGGCAAGGATGGTCTGGTTAAACATGAATTATTACACTCCAATCCTTGTAATCATCATTACCATTCCATGCGGTACGCTCGTTTGTTGACTGAAAAGTTGTGGGCTTTGTTTTCTTCCAAGGACTCATAAATATGTTATGTTCGGTGTCTTGGCTGGCGTTATAATCCGCCTCCTGTCTACATGCCTTTTGCGCTATTACAACCAGCTTGGAATTGTGATGTTTGCTGACTAGTATGGAAAATACGAGAAAATCTTCCCAATACCTTATACCGATCGGGCTGATCTTTGGCTTTATATTTGCCTATTTTGAGATCGCGCTTGTAGCTGCCTCGCAACCACGGTGGGAAAAATTGCTGTCTCCAATCGGTGCAGCGGCGATTGGCATCTATCTCCTAATATTAATCATGGGGTTGCTCTGTTTGACCCTGGGAGTTTGGTCCGCCGCAGCACTTAACCGCCTGGCGCGTAGCCTGGAAACACCGATCTGGTTGCGCCGCTTAATCGTAATCGGATTGACGTTAATTGTTGCCTGGGTGTATCTCTACTCTTCATGGCAGGATGCGGTACCCGGGCCCTGGGTTCAGTTAATCTTTGCAACGGGATTTGCGCAGATTGTTCTACTGCTTCTTGCGCCGCGCCGCGAGCAGAGCTTCGGCTGGAGTGAGTTATCCCTGACCCTTGCTGTATTCCTCTATCCGCGTATTGTCCATGAGGTGCGTTCACTCACCTCCGTCCCTCTGGCTTATCGCGGCGCGGCTGCCGGCGGATTTGTTTTTATCCTCACCCTGGCTCTTGTTCTCTATCATCCCATCGGTGAATGGCTGAAATCCAAATTCCTAAATCTGCGCGAGCGGCTTGGACGGATAGGAATCTGGGTTGCCGCGAGCTTCTGGCTAACCCCGCTTCTTTATCGTTATTTGGTTGGAGCCGAAATATATATTCTTTATGCAAATATTCGTTTTGCCGTGTTGCTGGGAGCACTATGGATTGCTGCTTATCTTACCTGTTCAGAATCAGACCGTCTTGTCTCATGGGAAACGTTGGGATTGAATTTTGGAGTGCTGATTCTTGTTTCCGCCATCACGGGTTCCCTTCTGCTCGTGATCGATTACCCATTTTCTCTTTCATGGTCCGAGGGCAACCGATTTTACGATTACTCGCTGGTTTTTGGCCAGGCACTCTATAACTATTCAGGCCCTATTCTGAATCCCTATAGTTCGCCGGGTCGCTACGGCTTATGGGGAGCATTATTTTTGTTCTCTGGTTTGCCGATACAGCTCCATCGCTTGTGGAATATTGTTCTGCAGGTCGCGCCCGTTTTGTTATTTGCAGGTGCAATCACAAGGCAGGTAAAACCCGTTGCTTTGCGTTACGGAACCTTTCTGTGGATTGCCCTGTTTCTGATCATACTTGCGCCCCTTCATCCGCCATTTATTCTTGCTTCTCTTCTCGTTGCTGCATTCGCATTTCATGAATCCCTGGTGAAACGTGGGCTTTCATTGATCCTTGCCAGTATTTATGCGAGCTTCAGTCGCTTCACCTGGATCTTTGCTCCAGTTGCTTTAGGATTATTGATCGACTTGTTATTGTATTATCCAAAGCGGCAGGGAACCTGGATCCGCCGTTTGTTTCCAACGATTGTGCTTGTCGTCTTGCCTCTTGTAGCCGGACTGCTGCCCACCCTCAAGGTATATCTGAGTGTCGTACAAGGTGTATCGATGGCAAATAGCCAGCCTCTATTATGGTATAGGTTATTACCGAACAGCACTTTGGGCCCGGGAGTCCTTTTCCTTGCTTTGTGGATAACAGGCCCTGTTCTCATTTTGCTGGCATGGTGGATGTCGCATGTAAGGGAGTTGGAATGGATTCAAAAGATGGCCATCATGGTTGTGCTGACAGGTTTCTTTAATGTGGGACTGATCATCAGTACCAAGATCGGTGGCGGTGGTGACTTACACAATCTGGATATGTATTTAATAACCCTGATACTCATTGTAGCGCTTGCGTTGTCTCGATATCATCCTCAAACAGGCTGGCCGTTCTGGGCCGTGGATTTGGTGACTCTGCTTCTGCTTACACCGGCCTACCCTTTCACACCGCTCAGTTCGAATGCAGCCTATAACCCATGGCTGGATTTGCCCAAAAATGCGACGATTACAAAAACACTCTCGGCAATACACACCGAAGTAAAGGATGCCGCTAAAATGGGTGATGTTCTTTTCATGGATGAACGACAATTATTGACGTTCGGGTATATTCCAGCAGTACCATTTATCCCGGAATACGAAAAGAAATATATGATGGACCAGGCCATGGGAAATAACGGGCTTTATTTTAAGGACTACTATAAGGACCTTGCAAATAATCGATTTACATTAATCGTGACGGAACCGCTCAGGAGCAAGCTTCGCAGCGAGATGGGTGGAGCATTTTCAGAGGAGAACGATGCCTGGGTCACATGGGTTTCGAACCCAACATTGTGTTTCTACGAGCCAGTCTATCTTTCCCGAGAAACGGATGTGGAATTGCTGGTTCCCAGGGAAAACCCGGTTGGCTGTGAAGAATATCTGAAATAAAATCCAATTCATTTATCTTAAGATGGGAAGAACGAACATGGCTGACAAAGAGACAATTTTACTGACAGGTGGAAGTGGGTTTATCGGAACGAATATGGTCAGATTGCTGATCAACAGTGGACAGTATCGTGTTGTCAATCTGGACGCGCTTACCTATGCTGCCAATGCGCTGTCGCTTCACGATCTGGAAAACAACCCGGATTATGTATTTGCGAGGGGGAGTATTACAGAGCGCGAATTGGTTTCATCTCTATTGGAGAAGTATCATCCTGCTGGCCTGATGCACCTCGCGGCCGAATCACACGTCGATCGTTCCATTGTCAGCGCGGATGACTTTGTTCATACGAATGTGGTTGGCACATACACCATGCTCGAAGCCGCGCGCCTATATTGGAGCAGCCTGCCTGACGGTGAGAAGAAGTCGTTCCGGTTCCTGCACGTTTCAACCGATGAAGTATTCGGCTCTTTGGGAGCGACTGGATATTTTTCGGAAGAAACGCCCTACGCGCCGAACTCTCCCTACTCTGCATCCAAGGCCGCGAGCGACCATTTTGTGCGGGCGTATTTCCAAACGTATGGACTGCCAACAGTCATTACAAACTGTTCGAATAATTATGGTCCGTATCAATTCCCTGAGAAGTTGATTCCATTATCGATCATGAACGCGCTGTCGGGCAAGCCACTGCCTGTTTATGGCGACGGCTCAAATATCCGTGATTGGATTTATGTGGAGGATCATTGCAAGGCGGTGAAACTGGCTTTTGAAATGGGCAGGCCCGGTGAGGTATATGCCATTGGCGCGGGTAATGAGCAAAAGAATCTGGATCTTGTCAATCAGATGTGCGATATTCTTGATGATATTGCGCCGCCGGTTGAAATTCCGGAACTCCGCGAGCGCGGTCTGAAGAGTTATCGGGAACTGATCCGTTTTGTGACAGATCGGCCCGGGCACGACAAACGTTACGCGATCGATTCAGCAAAGATTCGCCATGAGTTGGGCTGGCAGCCTGAGGTGGGGTTTGAAGCGGGTCTGCGTCGAACCATTGAGTGGTATTTATCGAATCCCAGGTGGGTGGATCAGGCCAGCGGCGGTTCGTACAGTGAATGGATCGAAAAGAACTATGCGTGGCGCGCCGCGAAGGAGTCCAAATGAAGGGAATTATTCTGGCCGGTGGCAAAGGGACGCGTCTTTATCCGCTGACGATTGCTCTCAGTAAACAAATACTGCCCGTCTACGATAAGCCGATGGTGTACTATCCGCTTTCGCTGTTGATGCTGGCGGGAATACGGGAAATCTTGATTATTAGTACGCCCGATGCGTTACCAGGATTCAAGCATCTGTTGAAGGACGGCTCACGCTGGGGACTGAAATTCGAATATGCTGAACAACCGGAGCCACGTGGCCTGGCGGACGCTTTCCTGGTTGGACGCGAGTTTATTGGCAACAGTTCGGTCTGTTTGATATTGGGCGATAATATTCTGTATGGTGAAGGACTGATGGCCTTATTACATGAATGTGCCTCCCTGAAAAAGGGCGCGATCATTTTTGGCTATAAGGTCAATGACCCGGAACGTTATGGCATCGTGGAATTCGATGCCCAGAATAATGTTCTGAGCCTTGAGGAAAAACCTGTACATCCAAAATCGAGTTATGCCATTCCGGGAATCTATTTTTATGATAACCAGGTCGTAAAGTTCGCCGAAGAGCTTAAACCGTCACCGCGAGGTGAAATTGAGATTACAGATTTGAATAGGTTATATCTCGAAAAAGGTCAATTGAAAGCGACATTATTTGGACGCGGCATTGCCTGGCTGGACGCGGGCACACATGAGTCACTGATCCAGGCGGCCTCGTTCATTCAAACGATCCAGGAGCGGCAGGGATTAATGATCTCCTGCCCGGAAGAGATCGCATATCGCATGGGATACATCACGAAGGAGCAATTGGCTGAATTGGGGAAGGAGTTGGCGGGGAACAGCTACGGGGAGTATATACTTAACTTAGCCGAATAACAGATCGCGCGTGTTTGTGCAGTTGATTTGAAAGTATGAGCTAGTACCATTCCGGCATATCTGATTTTGAGAGGCTTCTTGAATCTACAATATCTTATTCCTCGCGTCATTCGTCATTTCCTGCCTGAAAAAATTGTGCGGTTTCTGCTTTTGCGCAATGTTATTATCCGGGCAGGATTGGAGACGAATGAGCCATTTGCAGCCGTCCAGCGCTACACGGATATTCTTTTCGGGCGTGGACTTTCTGTGCAGGGGAAACGCGTAATGGTGTTTGGATATGGCGGAAGATTCGATATTGGTTTTGCGTTGCTGAAGGAAGGTGCCAGCCACATTATTCTTTGTGACAAATATGCGGCGCCCGACGAAGCTCACAACCGGCGCATCTTCCTGCCTGAGGAAAAATACTTTGTCAATACCAGTGAAGGACTCCGCCCGCGTGCAGAATGGATGACTCTGCTCGAAACAGATATTCGCGATACATCATTGCGATCTGCCATCCAACCGGTGGATTTTGTAATCAGCAGTTCAGTGTATGAACATCTCGATGATGTGGAAGGTATCACTCATGCTCTGGCCGGGTTCACAAAGCCCGATGGGCTCCACCTCCATTACGTGGACTTGCGTGACCATTTCTTCAAATATCCATTTGAGATGCTACGTTTTTCCGAGAGTACATGGCGCAACTGGTTGAATCCATCGAGCAATCACAATCGTTACCGCGTTTGGAATTATTGTAATGCATTTGGCGCCTGCTTCGAGCAGGTCGAAATTGAAGTGGTTACTCGTGAAGAGGAAGCATTCCGTAAAGCCCTGCCGTATATTCGCCCGGAATATGTCAGCGGAAATATGGATGAGGACTGTATTGGGGTAATTCGCGTGATTACTTCAAAACCATTGATGGTTAACTAGGATGTATCTTTTCCACGAACTGCACATTATTCCTTTGATGTTATTGTTCCTGCTTTGGGGCGTTGGTGGGTGGTTATTAACGCTCCGCTGGTTCAAGGTGGAAGACCATGAACGAGGATTTATCGGTTTAAGCCTGGGCTTGGTTCTCGCAAATTGGCTGGGAAATTTCCTTGTACGGATCCTTCCGATGCCGCTGGCGTTCTGGGTTGCCGGGGGATTGGTGCTGGCTTTGGGGATTCTCTCAGCCTGGCCACTGGACCGTGATCGCTTCGTCAATCAAATCCGAAAGTTCTCCTGGAACCGATGGATTTTATTTGCTCTCGCTGTACTACTTTTTACGCTGATCGGGCGCGGATTGGGGTTATTGGATGACTCACAAAACCTGCCAACGGTTTCCATGATGGCAACCGGCGATATACCTCCGCATCTGGCAGGCAGCCCTGATACCCGCTACGGGTATCATTATTTTCTAATTCTGCTGGGTGTTCAATTCATGCGTGTCGCTGGCGCTGCACCGTGGACAGCCCTTGATCTGGCTCGCGCCCTGGTGCTTGTCCTCACGGTTATTCTTGTCGGGCTGCTGGCATGGCGGTTGACGCGGAACAAGAACATCGCTTTCCTTTCCTCCGCGTTCTTTACCTTTGCAGGCGGAACGCGCTGGTTTTTCTTATTGTTGCCGGTTTCCCTTTTGAACAAGATATCCGCGGGGCTCAATCTGATCGGCTCCGGCGCAGTGACATCAGATAATCTCGTCGATGCCCTGTCGCTTCCCTGGCAGGTGGCAGGCAGCGGCCCGATCCCGTTCCCTTTTGCGTTCGCCAATGGTGTCAACAGCCCTGCAATCATGAGTCACAACGGGTACGGGCTCCTGCCGGTGCTGATTCTACTGTTGTTATTCCTTTTGGCAGATTCACAACCATCCTGGAAGACGGGGATTGTATTTGTTAGCCTGCTGGCATCGCTTGCCCTTGCCAATGAAGTGAACTTTTTTCTCCTGTATGGAGGCATCATCCTTGTGGTGATTCTGTGGGTCGTCCAGAACTGGTCGATTCGCCCTCCTGCCTCTGCGTGGCCATGGATCATCACCGCTATTATCGCTGGCATCCTGACCCTGTTACAGGGTGGTTTGATCACCGAGATTTTGTACGGAAAGTTGCATCCATCCGGTACATATTACAAGGTTGGATTTTCCCTGGTTCCGCCCGCGGTTATTTCATCTCAATTGGGCAAATTGTCTCTGTTGAATCCAATCCAGTTTCTTGCGGCCTTATTTGAGATCGGCCCCCTGGTTCTTGTCTTGCCTCTTGTCCTAACCTGGGGAATAAGATTCTTGCGTGATGGCAAATGGATGCAATCGGGCCTTGCGTTATCTTCGGTGCCGAGTTTGCTTTCAGTATTCATCGAATACTCAGGGACTGCAGGATTAACGGCTACCACGCGGTTGATGTCGAGTGTATTCCTGATGTGCAAAATCCTTGCGGTGCCTCTTCTCTGGTTTTGGCTCAAGGATCGAGCCGAATGGATTCAAAAAACTACCTGCGCACTGGGGGCAATGACCATGCTTGCCGGTGTGGTCTTATTCTCAATCGAGTTGGTCGCGATTCCACATCCTGTATATTCATACTTCATTACCGACATGGATGCCCGGTTCTACAGCGAATATTGGAATAAACTTTCTCCATCCACTGCCTGGGTCCTGGATACCGACCCTGCGCGGGCTGTGACATTGTTCGGGCGCCAGGCAAACTCCCTGATTACCTGGTATATTATTCGGCCGGAGTACGATGAGTTGTTGGCCAACCCTGATCCCTACCTGCTGAACTCAAAAGGATATTCTTATGTTTATGCAGGCAAGGACTACTGGAATTCGCATACTGCGCAACTTAACGCGGATTGTGTCAAGATCGTGAAAAGGGTGGATGGTGCACGATTGAAGCAGGGCGTCTATGTGCCTGATTTCCGTCAACTGGCGCGGATCGATCAATGTAAATAGAAAATGATGACCCAACCATCCCGCCCTGTTTTCTGGCGATTTATTTTTCTAGTACTTTCGGCCTTTACCTTGCTGGCAATCTGGGGATTTTTGGATCGTGCTCGTATCTTGCAGGTCAGCATTCCTGAGAGCAGGGCATGGCAGACAGCATTCATCTTGTCCGGAGTTTTTTTCATCCTAACTCTCGCCGGGATTGCACTTACATATTTCAAACCAGGAGAAAGGCTGTGGGATTGGCTTGAATCGGCGGGGCAGACGGCTAAAGCCGCATCATGGGCTGGAGTTCTGCTGGCATCTGTCGGCTTGTTTGGATTCGCGTTCGTTTCGTGGAATCCTTTTTTCAAACGAACATTGGGCGGGGAAAACGGTCCACGCTTTTTGGTTTTATTCCTGCTCAGCATCACTGGGATGTGGGGAATAAAACTTCTCCGCAAACAAACTCCCTGGCTGGTCGCATTGATAGGAGTAGTTCTTTTTCAATCTGTCCTGCATCTTTTGCTGGTGTATCTTCCTCGTATCACAACCTACCCATTTGCGATGGGCTGGTCTGAGACCAGCCGCTTTTATTTCCCTTCACTTTTTCTCTCCGATCATGTTTATGGCCGGGAATATCCGTGGCCAATACTGCATCCCACTCTGCACCTGCTCCTTGCACCACCTTATTTCTTCAATGCTCCACTCTGGGTTCATCGGCTATGGCAGGTGGCGATCCGGTATGTTCTGATTGCGGCAATTGTGCCGGCGCTCATCATGCGTTTGCAAATCCGGGATGCAGCCGTTCGCTGGCTTGTGGCTCTTTGGATGTTCATCTTCCTCTTCATGGGTCCTGTTTATTTTCATCTTGCCATTCCGGTCATCTTCGTGTTGGTAGGATTCTCGCTTCAGGATGAACGCAGGACCTGGGTCGCCATTATTCTGGCATCCATCTGGTGTGGATGGAGTCGCTTTAACTGGTATCCGATGCCGGGCATGATCGCGGCCGTTTTGTATCTCATGGAAGCGCCTCTGGCTGGTGAGAGTTTGTGGCATTATCTGCGTAAGCCCGCGCTCTGGTTTGTGGTTGGAACCCTGATTGCTTTTATTGCGCAACGGATTTACATTGTTCTTTCGGGGCTGCCGACGGGTGAACTCTTTTACACGAGCCTTAGTTCTGATTTGTTATGGGACAGGCTTTGGCCAAATGCATCCTATCCTCTTGGAATACTTCCCGCCGCGTTGCTGGCATCACTTCCTTCATGGCTGGCCATGTATGTTGTGATTCGCGCCCGCAAAGAGGATTGGCATCCATTGCGGCTGTTTCTTATTTTTGCCGCATTATTGGTCCTGTTCATTGGCGGAATCATTGTCAGTTTGAAGATCGGCGGTGGCGCCAACCTCCACAACATGGATGCTTACTTTACGCTGCTGCTGATTGTGCTCGCTTATGTGGTCTTCGCGCGTTATGCGGGAGAACGTGCTGAAACTGTACAGCCTGTTTTATTGCCCTGGTTTCTTGTAATACTTCTCATTCTCATGCCAGCCTGGGCATATCTGCAGTTCAACCTCGGACTCAGGACGTATAACTCGACCCGGACACAATCGGTGCTGGCAGACCTGCAGAGATATGTGGATGATGTTGACGCGCGGGAAGGCGAGATCCTTTTTATCACCCAGCGGCAACTTGTTTCCATGCATATGTTGAAAGGAGTGACGCTTATTCCCGAATACGAGCGCGAAGATTTAATGGAAATGGCAATGGGAAACAATACTCAATATCTGGCACAATTCCGCAAGGATATGGAGAATCAGCGATTTGCATTGATCGTTGTTGATCCTCTCAACTACAAGCTTTTGTCGAAGGACCGAAGTTTTTCAGAGGAAAATAATGTCTGGGTGAGGCGGGTAATGAAATACATCCTGTGCAATTATCGTCAGGAAGCTGTTTTCAGCGCCGATGAGATTGCGTTGTATGTACCGCAGCAGGGCCTGCGGCAGTGTCCGTGATCAATTCAATCAAACAAACTTAATTCTTCGCGCCGCAAAGGCGACCATGCGCAACAACAACATACCGTGATTCCAACGTGAGATGTTGGTGGAGCCGTAGGTTCGCTCGCGATAACGGATGGGGAGATCGATGATCTTTAGATTCAGTTTTGCCGCGCCAAAGATGAGATCATAATCGCCAAAGGGATCGAAATCGCCAAAGTAGGAACGGTTCTTTGCGATCTTCTCGTAGTCTTTCTTCCACATTACTTTTGTGCCGCACAAGGTATCTTTGATGGGTTGTCCCAGCAGCCAGGAGAATGCAAGACTGAAAAACTTGTTTCCCAAAAAGTTCAGTGTCCGCATGGCTTCTTTTTCCATGGGATACACGAGCCGCACACCGTTGATGAAGTCACCTCTGCCTGAAACAAGTGCCTCATAAAAACGCGGCAGGTCTTCGGGTGGGGCAGTCAGGTCGGCGTCCAGGATCATAAGTATGTCGCCTTTGGCTTTGGCGAAGCCCAGCCGCACTGCGTCCGCTTTGCCGATGCCGGTTTGTCGGAGCAACAGGCTGGGTGTGGATGGATGCGCCGCAATCTCCCGCTCGATCGCCGCAAACGTGTCATCTTTTGAATGTCCCTCCACGAAGACAAGTTCGGTGCTGCGTCCCATTTGTGGCGTGCGTTCGAAAATGGCTTTGATATTGCCTGATTCATTGCGCGCGGGAACAATTACGGAGACACTCGGAGTTTGGGCACGTTCAGGCATGGGACGGGCGATCATAAAATTGGAGAGTGCCAGCTCGCGAAACGGCCAGAGGCGCACCACGAAACGGTTGGCAAATCCGCCGAGCGGTAGCGGCCAGAGAATTTCCTGCGTATTGCGGATCGCTTCAAATCCTGCAAGCAGCAAAAGCGCGTGCATATCTTCTGGCGTAAGCCAGTTCTGGAAAAGATTCGCTGTGGCTAGATTCAATTTTCTCGCCAGGCTCAGCGGAGCTTGCCATAAGTGGCTATAAAAGTTCAGAATGATACGCGTATGTGGCCTACAAAGCGGCCTGATCTGTTCCAGCACGCGCTGCACATCCCACAAATCATTTACCAGGTCTGAAAGGATGATCACATCAAATGTCTCGCTGATCATTGAAAGGTCATGGGCATCGCTTTGAATGAATTCAAGGCTCGGATGACTCGCTTTTGCGCGGCGTATCATCTCTGCCGAAAAATCAACTCCTACGCCACGGCCGGGCTGGACGGAGGCCAGCAGATCGCCATTCGCGCAGCCAAGTTCAAGGACGCGCTGGTTTGGATTAATGTGGAAACGATAAATCTCATGGAGCCGGTGGTGATACCATCTGCCCATGCCGCGCCATGAATCATGCTTGCAGGCAATTGTGTCCCAATGTGCGATGCGGTCCTGCTGGTACCTGGCACCAGCTGTGTCGAAGAAGGTGGTGGGTTTCATAACGCACTGATTTTATGCAGGTTAGGAGATTCTGGAAAGAACGAAATCCTGTGCAAAGGATTGTCAGGCTTGACCCTTCCTTGAATAAGGTTATAATTCAGTGACTGAATTTTGAATTGCTGAATACCATGGATTCGTCAAACGAAGTGCTACGCGAACTCACGCTGCTCGAAAATATCGAAAATGATCCGGATGTGAACCAGTCCACGCTTGCCACACAATTGGGAGTGGCGGTTGGTACGGTGAACTGGCATTTGAAGCGATTGATCGCCAAAGGCTATGTCAAGGTGAAGCGCGCAGAACGGAAAAAGCTGCGCTATATCATCACACCCGAGGGCATCGCCTTGCGCGCACGCCTGGCGCTGGATTATGTGGAACACTCGCTCTCCCTCTATCGCAAGACGCGTCAGCGTGTGAATGAACATCTCAAGACTCTTGAATCGGCTGGTTACAAGACGGTTCGTATAATCGGTAAAGGAGACGTGGCCGATATTTGTCGTCTCACCTGTCTCGAGCATGGTGTTGAAGTGGTAAATGACAGGGATATGCCTGCCTTGCAGGTGGATGGTTCTAAAGTCTTTTTGCGGATGGAGGAAAAATGACGGACCACCATGTATTGATCACCGGTGGAGCAGGATATATCGGTTCTCTCCTGACCTCGGAACTGCTCCGCGCAAATTATCGTGTTACTGTTCTTGACTCTCTTCTGTTTGGCGGTGAGTCACTTGTCCCGTTTTTGCATCATCCCAATTTTCACTTTATCAAGGCAGATGTGACCGAGCCCCGCGCGGTGAAGGATTCCCTCAAGGAAGGCTGGCAGAAACCAAATGCAATTGTCCATCTCGCGGCCATTGTGGGATTCCCTGCCTGTCAGGCTGTCGGCAAACAGGTGGCGTGGCGGTACAACGTCGAGGCGACGAAAACTGTTTTTGGGCAGGCAGCAGATTTGGGCATGGAACGGTTCATATTTTCGTCCACATACAGCAACTATGGATTGTCGGAAAACGGCAAACCGGTAACGGAAGAATCCCCCTTAAATCCGCAATCGATATATGCCGAGACGAAGATCGCCTCAGAGGAATTTTTGCTCTCACAGAGGGCTGCCTCGTGCGCGCCGCTGTTGTTTCGTTTCGCAACGCTGTATGGGTTATCGCCGCGCACACGCTTTGACCTGATCGTGAATCAGTTTGTGTTGGAGGCATTTACAAAAAGGGAGTTGATTATTTACCAGCGCGGTTATTCGCGTTCATTTATACATATCCGTGACCTGGTGCGTGGCGTGATTATCGGACTCGAAGCTGAGCAGTCGAAGATTCGCGGCGAGATTTTCAACCTCGGTACGGATGATGGAAATTATTCAAAGGACGATATCGTTCGATTGGTCCTCAAGCGCATGCCCGAGACAATTGTCGAATACAAGGATCTTACCTTCGGCGGCGATATGCGCGATATTACGGTCTCGTTTGCCAAGATCAAGCGGGTGTTGGGTTTCGAGACAACGCTGGATGTGGACGATGGAATCCGTGAATTGCTGTTCGCATTGAAGACAGGGATCATTCGAAATCCCAACGATGAAAAATACAGGAATGCACAATTCATAGTGCAATAACATTCCGTCATTGCGAGAAGGGCTTCAGCCCGACGAAGCAATCTCCACATGATGACAACGTAGAAGGAGAATTTATGGCCGAAAATTTCTGGCACGATAAATGTGTGATCGTTACCGGAGGCGCAGGCTTTCTCGGTTCATTTGTGATCGAAAAACTAAAACAGCGCGGCGCAATGGATATTTTCGTCCCGCGCATCGAGAACTACAACCTTGTTGATCCGAATGATATCCGCCGCCTGTATGTGGATGCGCTGAAGGATGTTAACCCGAAAAATGTGGTCATCATTCACCTGGCTGCCAACGTCGGCGGCATTGGTGCAAACCTCGAACATCCCGCCGACTTTTTCTATGACAACTTGATGATGGGTGTGGAGTTAATGCATCAGGCATACAAAAATGAAGTTGGCAAGTTTGTTGCCATTGGAACGGTGTGTGCCTATCCCAAGTTCACGCCTGTCCCATTCAAGGAAGATGACCTGTGGATCGGTTATCCGGAAGAGACAAACGCCCCGTATGGTCTCGCCAAGAAGATGATGCTCGTTCAGGCGCAAGCCTATCGACAGCAGTATGGATTCAATGCGATCTTCCTGCTGCCTGTGAATCTGTACGGTCCACGTGACAACTTCAATTTGCAGTCATCGCACGTTATCCCTGCGTTGATCCGCAAGTCAATTGAAGCGCAGGCACGCGGCGACCAGGAACTTTTTGCCTGGGGCGACGGCTCACCGACGCGGGAATTTTTGTTTGTCGAAGATGCCGCAGATGGAATCGTCGCAGCAGCGGAAAAATACAATGCTGAATTGCCTGTCAACCTTGGCTCGGGCTATGAAATCTCGATCAAGGATTTGACCGAATGATCGTCAAAATGACAGGTTTCGAGGGCAAGCTCACCTGGCAGACAGATAAGCCTAACGGTCAGCCCCGCCGCGGACTGGATGTCTCACGCGCAAAGGAACTATTTAGCTGGAGCGCACAGGTCCCGTTCGAAGAAGGCATGCGCCGGACCATTGCGTGGTTTAAGGAAAATCGAGAGAAAATAAAATAACGTCATTGCGAGGAGGGCAGAGCCCGACGAAGCAATCCCAGGAAGTATATGTTGAGATTGCTTCGTCGCAACAAACGCTCCTCGCAATGACGAAGACAGAATATGACCGAACTTACCAAACACGAGCCAACGACTATCTACATCAAACCATCTGCAGGAATTACCGCGCTCAATCTGCGTGACCTGTGGTTGTATCGCGAACTGATCTTTTTCATGGTCTGGCGCGACATCAAGGTCCGCTACAAGCAGACGTTACTCGGCGCGGCCTGGGCGATTATTCAACCTGTGCTGACGATGATCGCCATGTTTTTCCTGTTTAGCAAAGTGGCGAAGCTTCCAACGGACAATATCCCCTATCCAATATTTTCATATACCGCGCTTCTTCCGTGGGGATTATTTGTCAGCGCGTTGAATCAAGGAAGTCGCTCGTTGACGTCCAATCACAACATGATCACAAAGGTTTATTTTCCCAAGTTGATTTTACCGCTGGCCTCGGTCATTGCCGGGCTAGTGGATTTTGCTGTGGCATCCGTGATTTTGGTGGGCCTATTCATTTATTATCGAGTAACGCCAGCCTGGAATCTGTTTTGGGTCCTGCCTCTTTTTCTTTTGTTGGCCATTATCACTTCGCTGGGAGTAGCGCTCTGGCTTTCGGCGATCAACGTCAAATATCGTGATGTCAACTATGTGCTTCCCTTCCTGACGCAGTTCTGGTTCTTTGCTACCCCGGTTGGTTATTCAGCCAAGGCAATTTCCGCAAAATGGCAGCTCGTATATTCCCTGAATCCGATGGCAGGTGTAGTCAACGGATTCCGCTGGGCATTGCTTGGAGTGGGCAATGGTCCCGATGCCGCGCTCTGGGTCTCTGTGGGAATCTCCCTGCTTATCCTGGTCAGCGGATTATTCTACTTCCGTAATATGGAAAAAACATTTGCGGACACAATTTAACTAACATGTCATTGCGAGCCCGAGCGTAGCGAGCGGCGAAGCAATCTCCCGTTTCACGGATGAATCTCATCGAACGATCAATATTATTTGAATGGAGATTGCTTCGTCGGGAAGAGCACCCTCCTCGCAATGACAAAAGAATATTATGACGACTGCCATTAGTGTAAAAAACCTTAGTAAGCGATATAAGATCGGCGCGGCCCAGACCAAGTTCCGTTATGGAATGCTGCGGGATGTCTTCGTTGACACATTGACCGCACCCTTACGTTTCGCCAAATCTCTTGCGGGAAATTCCAACAACGGTTCTTCTGCAAAAAATAACAACTTCATCTGGGCATTGAAGGATGTTTCCTTTGATCTCGATGAGGGCAAAGTACTGGGCATTGTGGGACGCAACGGAGCGGGCAAAAGCACATTGCTCAAGATTCTGTCGCGCGTAACCGAACCCACCGAGGGGACTGTGAGTGTGCGTGGACGCGTGGGATCCTTGCTCGAAGTGGGGACAGGCTTTCATCCTGAACTCACGGGTCGCGAGAACATTTATATGAACGGCGCCATCCTGGGAATGAAGCGGACCGAAATCGATTCGAAATTCGATGAGATGGTTGAGTTCTCCGAAGTATCCCAGTTCATCGATACACCCGTTAAGCGATACTCCTCAGGCATGTACCTGCGCCTGGCCTTCGCGGTCGCGGCACATCTCGAGCCTGAGATCCTCGTCGTGGACGAAGTCCTCGCCGTCGGTGATGCGGAATTCCAGCGTAAGTGTCTCGGCAAGATGAACGATGTGGCCCAACAGGGACGTACTGTCCTCTTTGTGAGTCACAACATGTCCGCGATTTTGCGGCTCACGCAGGAGGCCATTGTCCTCAAGAAGGGACAGATGATCAAGCGTGCGCCCACGCCAGAAGCGGTGGATTTCTATCTCGCCTCGGGGCAGGCCGAATCGGGTGAGCGCACTTGGGAAGCAGACGAAATCCCCGCCGCGAGCGCGCCGTTCAAGCCGATCCGCTTGCGGCTAAAGGACCAAAGCGGAAAGGTTGTTGACACCGTCCGCTCCACCGAGCCTGTCACCGTCGAATGGGAATACCGGCTCGATGCCCCGGTCACTGGTCTGCGCGTGGGGATGTATCTCAACACGATGCGCGGCGAATACGTCTTCACCGCCTTCGATACAGACGATGCAAAACAATACGAACAGTTCGGCGCTCGCCCAGCTGGACGTTATGTCAGTTGTTGCAAAATCCCTGCTGATTTTTTCAACGAAGGTCGTTACTCTCTTGGCGTGAATGCCAGTTCGTTCGGTGTGCGCCGCTACTTCATGGACGAGAACGCGCTTTCGTTCAACGTGGATATTTCCGGCGCGCCGGGCACGCAGTGGCCCGAGGTCCGTCAGGGATTGATACGCCCACGCCTCGATTGGAAGATCGATAAGTTGGATTAAGTCGTAACGACGTCCGTCATTCATACCATGAACACTTCTGCTCTCCTCAAAAATATTCTCGGTGAGGTTCCCTTTACAGTCGATCTGTATGATTCGATTCGCAAGGGCCGTCCGAAAACGCGTTATAACCTCGAACAACTTGCGAAGCATCTGCCTGCTGCCATCGAGCAGGCGCGTCCGTTCATGGCGAAGGCGATGAAGGGCAAAAAACTTCTGCTCTTCGCCACGCTGCATTACTGGGTTGAACAAGCCGGGATCGTGGGGCTGGCTCTGCGTGGCATGGGACATGATGTGACCGTGGCGTACCTTCCGTACCATGACTGGCGGAAGGACATCAACAAATTTGATCTTCGCCGGCAGGATTTATACACACGACGAGTTCTCGCTCCGCTACATGGGCTCCTTCATTACCTGTCACTGTTGGACATCATACCTGTCCCCGTTTTACCGGTGGATCTGATCGACGATATTTCCCTCGTCTCTGTTTACGACTCACAGTACACCGACCAGATCGAAAACGTGGATAAAAACTCCGCGATCTATAAGCTGCGTTATCAACGCAATGACTTTGCCGCACGTGCTGCGTTATCTCTCATGCAGGAACTCAATCCAGACACGGTTCTCATCCCCAATGGGACGATCACCGAGCTTGGCGCCGTCTATCGCGTGGCGCGTCATTTGGGTCTGCGTACGGTAACATATGAATTCAACGACCAGCGTGAACAGGTCTGGATCGCGCAGGATGACGAAGTGATGCGTCAGAACACGGATTTGTTGTGGAATGCGCGCGGCGGAAGCAAGTTGGCGAAAAATGAACGTGCCCAAATCGATGAACTGGAATCTGCAAGGATGGGTGGACGCTCATTCGGCAAATCCGTCCGCAAGTGGCAGGATGTAGAAACCAAAGGCGGCGAGAAACTTCGCGAGGAATTGAAGCTGGATAAACAACAGCCCATTGTCTTATTGGCGACAAATGTTCTGGGCGACAGCCTGACCCTGGGAAGAAACCTCTTTGCGCAGAGCATGGCGGATTGGATCGCGAAAACGGTCCAGTTTTTTGCTGGCAGGCCCGAGGTCCAGTTGGTGATCCGCATCCACCCGGGGGAGAGGCTCACGCACGGGCCGTCCATGTCAGATGTCGTAAAAGGAGCGCTGACAGACATCCCCGAAAATATTCATTTGATCGGGCCGCTGGAAAAGATCAACACGTATGATTTGATGGAGATCGCTGACCTGGGACTGGTGTACACAACGACAACCGGACTCGAGATGGCGATGAACGGAATCCCTGTGATCGCTTGCGGCGAGACGCATTACCGCAAACGCGGCTTTACGCTTGACCCGCGGAGTTGGGATGAGTATTACGCGCTGATCGATAATACATTGAAGAATAAAAGGGGTTTAACAAAGGCGCAGATCGAATCGGCATGGGAATATGCCTATCGTTTCTTCTTCGAATATCCGCTTGTATTCCCATGGCGGCTCATGCATTTCTGGAAGGACATGGATGTTTGGTCGATGGGACGTGTTTTATCTCATGAAGGTCAAAAGGAGTTCGGCAGGACGTTTGCATATCTTGCGGGTGAACCCATTAATTGGAAATAATTTGTAGGGAACGGCCGCCGCCGTTCCCTACGAGGAATGTATGGAAAACACAAAACAACAAGTGCGCGAATTTTATGATCAGATCGGCTGGTCGCATGCCGTTGACGGGTTGTACCAGAATGCCCGCTACGAGGACCTGCGTCCTGTTTCGCGCGAATACATTCACAAATGTCACATGCGTGTGAAACACCATCTCGCGCCCAAAGGCGACATCCTGCTCGACGCGGGATCCGGTCCTGTTCAGTGGCCGGAATATTTGACGTATTCTGAAAATTACCGCTATCGCCTGTGTGCGGATATTTCGATCACAGCCCTGAAAGAGGCACGTACAAGACTGGGTGACAAGGGATTATTTGTCGTCGCGGATATTGCGAATCTACCATTCAAACCGGATGCATTCGATGGTGTGGTATCCATGCATACCATTCATCATTTGCCGTTGAGCGAACATAAGCGCGCTTATCTGGAGCTGAACCGTGTTTTGAAAACAGGCAGGTCAGCTGTGGTAATTAACGGCTGGCACAATCCGTTGTTGATGCGCGTGGCGGAACCGTTCATTGGCCTTGCGCGGTTCTTCAGCGGACGCTCCGCCAAGAAGAAAAAGAACTGGAGCGGAGAGGAAGATCAGGCCGGAACGTTTGTCGAAAAAATGACGCCGCGCTGGTTGAAGAACGAATTGAACGGTGAGTTGAAATTTCAAATACTTCCGTGGCGGAGTCTGAGTCCGCGTTTCATGCGCTGGTTCGTTCGTCCGCAGTTTGGTGGAAAAGCGTACCTGCGACTGGTGTACTGGTTCGAGGAGACCTTTCCCATATTTTTTGGCGAGAATGGGCAATATCCATTGATCGTGATCAGGAAGTAGAGAATCGGAGACTGGAGATTGAGTTATGTCCAAGTTCACTGACCCGCAGTATCTAAAGACCGATCAATATCGGGACTCAACCAATCTCGATGCGCGCCTTGAAATACACAGACGGTTTAGCACAAATCCGTATGGTTGGTTCAATTGGATAGTTGATACGCTGACAAAATTGCCTGGTGATGCCGTGATTTTGGAGCTGGGTTGTGGTCCGGCATATTTATGGAGTACCTGTGTGGATCGAATCCCTGCCGGCTGGAGAGTCACGCTCAGTGATTTATCACCCGGTATGGTCGATGCTGCGTGGCGAAACCTGGTGGTTACAGGACGTACTTTCAAGTTCGAGCAGATCGACGCACAGTCCATCCCATTCGAAGATGAAATATTCGACGCGGTGATTGCCAATCACATGCTGTATCATGTCCCTGATCGACCTAAAGCAATCCGCGAAACTGCCCGTGTGTTAAAGCCAGACGGACATTTGATTGCCACAACCGTCGGTCAATATCATCTGCATGAAATGAGCGAGTGGCTGCGATTTGTACACCTGGAGAAGTCATTTGAGGAATTCTCAAGATCATTTACGCTGGAAAACGGATGGAAACAATTGAAACCATTCTTTCCAGAGGTTTCCATGATTCGTTATGAGGATAATCTGGAAGTCACGGGAGTTGAACCGATCATGGCTTATATTCGTTCATCGATTCGCGCTTCAGAATTATCGGAAAGTGCACTGTTGGAGATTCAAAGCAATCTGAAAATGGAACTTAAGCAAAAGGGAAGTATCTTCATTCGAAAAGATTCAGGCTTGTTTGAATCCGTAAAATAACCTGTGTCATTGCGAGGAGCCGCGGAGCGGCGACGAAGCAATCTCATCTAACGTATAAACAAGTGTTGGTTGGTGAGATAAGATTGCTTCGGGCTTCGCCCTCGCAATGACAGATATAACAGAGAGGTAATCATGGACTGGAAAGATAGAACAATTCTCATCACGGGCGGAACCGGTTCGTTCGGGAAGAAATTTACAAAGATCGCGCTGGAGGAGAAACAGCCGAAGAAGATCATCATCTTCAGCCGCGATGAATTGAAACAGCACGAAATGAAAATGCACGGATACGATCATCCGTCCCTGCGATATTTCATCGGCGACGTGCGCGACCGCGAGCGACTCGTCCGCGCCATGCACGGGGTGGATATCGTCGTCCATGCCGCGGCGTTGAAGCAGGTGCCCGCCTGTGAGTACAACCCGATGGAAGCGATCAAGACGAACATCATGGGCACGGCAAACGTCGTTGAAGCCGCGCTGGATGCAGGTGTCAAGAAAGTGATGACCATCAGCACGGATAAAGCCGTCAATCCGGCAAATCTGTATGGCGCGACCAAACTTGCCGCGGAGAAACTCACGATCCAAAGCAATGCCTACGCAGCCGGAACAGCCACGCGCTATTCGTGCGTCCGATATGGGAATGTGGTTGGGAGTCGAGGTTCGGTGGTTCCGCTTTTCCTGAAGCAGCGCGCCAGTGGCACGGTCACCATCACCGATGATCGCATGACCCGCTTCTGGCTGTCCCTGGACCAGGGCGTCCGCTTTGTGATGAGTTGCATCGACCAGATGGAAGGTGGCGAGGTCTTCGTGCCGAAGATCCCCAGCACCAAGGTCATCGATCTGGCGAACGCGATTGTCCCGGATGCGAATATCAACATCATCGGCATCCGTCCCGGTGAAAAATTGCATGAAGTACTGGTTTCCGAAGATGAAGCCCGCAACACGGTCGAACGGGAGACCATGTATGTGATCAAACCACCCGAAACGCTCTGGAAACGCGACATGCACTATGAAGGACAGCCCCTGCCCGAAGGCTTCCGCTTTTCGAGCGATGCCAACACACAATGGCTCGATGTGGCTGGCATCAAGGAATTTGTTGCGCCCTTCGAACAATTGTTTGCAGAAGGGAAACTGGAAGGATAATTTCGCTCCAGGCGGCGTCCTCGCCGCCGAGGACGGCGGCTAGAGCCTATGAAGATATTAATCACCGGCGCCAGTGGATTACTTGGAATCAACCTTGCAATGGAAGCCATGCGCGAGCATGAGGTTGTTGGAGTGGATCGCGGCAAGTTAAAATCCCCTCCGTTCCAGGTGATCAAAACAAATTTCTATAACCGTCGCGCATTTGATCCAGCTTTGGATTCAACGCAGCCGGACTGGGTCGTCAATTGTGCCGCGCTGGCCGACCTGGAGGAATGTGAACGACATCCCGACCAGGCCAGAATCCTCAACATCAGCCTGCCGCGTGAACTGGCGGAGGCTTGTGCAAAGCGAAATATTCCTTTCGTGCATCTCTCCACCGATGCGGTGTTCGATGGGACAACAGACGGTGCATACATCGAGGAGGATGAACCGAATCCACTTGGTGTGTATTCGCAGACCAAACTGGAGGGGGAACGGGCGGTGCTACAGGTCAACCCACAGGCCATCGTTGCCCGCGTCAACTTTTTTGGGTGGAGCCTAAGCGGCAGGCGCAACCTCGCAGAGTTCTTCATCAACAACCTGAAGGAGGGGAAAAACGTCAATGGCTTTACAGACGTGTTCTTTTGCCCGATGCTCGTCAATCACACTTCCCGCCTGCTGCTCGAAATGCTCCAGAAGAATCTGAGCGGTTTATATCATGTCGTTGGCGCACAAGCGATGAACAAGTACCAGTTTGGGGTGGAAGTGGCGCGAGCGTTCGGGCTGAGAGAAAGCCTCATTTCCGCGCAGTCGGTCGAAAGTTCCAGTTTGACCGCAAAAAGATCCCACAATTTATGGCTGTCCACCCACAAATTGTCCACAGATTTGGAGCATGAAATCCCCATGTTCTCCACAGGTTTGGCGGAGTTTTATACACAGTTCCTGCAGGGTTATCCACAGAAAATCAGGGGTTATCAACATTCTGACGCCTTTTGAGCGGCTTTTGCCCACAAGTCATCCCCAAATCTGGCCACAGAAAACCACGATTTATCCACAGGACATGTTATGAAAAATCTACTCAAAATCGAAGAACTCTTTTTATTCGTTCTTTCGCTCTTTCTTTTCGCAGGGCTGGATTACTCATGGGGTTGGTACGCCCTTTTGTTTTTCGCTCCCGACCTGAGCATGCTTGGCTATCTGGCGAATCCCCGCAGTGGCGCGTGGACCTACAACCTGATCCACCACAAGGGAGTTGCGGTGGCGCTTTATATTTTGGGTTCCCTGCTCACCGTCCCGTGGCTGATGTTCGCAGGGACGATCCTGCTCGGGCACTCCAGCCTCGACCGCGTCCTCGGCTATGGCTTGAAACATGAGGATGCGTTTCAGAATACGCACTTGGGCAGGATTGGAAGGTAAGTCCAGAGTTAGTATCTTTTGTGCACAAGAAAGACAGCAATGAACACGAAATTTCCAACATCCAATTCGGAATTGAACGCGATGTTACATGAGTTTACGACAAGTGCTCAAGCAATTTTGGGAAACAACTTTATTTCCGTCTATCTACAAGGTTCCTTCGCAGTTGGTGATTGGGACAACAACAGTGATGTTGACTTTACAATAGTTATCGAGCATGAAGTGTCTGATACGGATTTATCCGCATTACAGGCTATGCATGCCAGAATCTACAATTTAGAATCCGAATGGGCTAAACACCTTGAAGGTTCTTACTTTCCCAGAGAGATATTGAAAAGCAGGGACCCAACAAAGAAAAAACTCTTGTTTCTTGATAATACATTCGACAAGTTGATCCTATCGGACCATGACAATACTTTAGTTGTTCGCTGGGTTGTACGTGAATATGGAATTACCTTGGCAGGCATTGACTCAAAGGAGTTGATTGACCCGGTATCTTCTGACGAGCTAAAAATGGAGGTGTTAGGTATTATGCAGGAATGGGCGAAAGATATTTTTGCTGGTCAGTGGGGAATGAACAATCGATGGGCGCAGCCTTATGCGGTTCTAAGTTACTGCCGTATGTTGCATACGCTTTACACAGGAAGAATCTCATCAAAATTATCTGGAGCGACATGGGCAAAAAGCAAATTAGGTAGCCACTGGGCTGGTCTCATCCAACGAGCATGGGAAGAGCGCCCAAATCCATCTCTCAAAGTAAGGCAAACAGCTGATCCAGGTGAAGTGAACAGCACTTTAGAATTTATTCGTTATGCCCTTGAACTACCGCTTGTCTCACGCATGTGGAACATGCGTAAGTAGACTTTTTAGATGGTTTCGCAGGCTGAAACTCAAATCGCAAGTTTACCTAATTATGCGGCACTCTGTAAGTCAGTCTTATGAAGTTAATAATTCGTGAAAAGTGACCCTACTTCTCAAGAGGAGAAAACCATGGAAATTAAATTCGGAAATCGAACCATTGGCATGAATCACCCCACGTACTTCATCGCAGATATTGCTGCCAATCACGATGGCGACCTGGAACGGGCGAAACTGCTCATCCGCCTGGCGAAGGAAGCGGGAGCGGATGCGGCCAAGTTCCAGAACTTCGACGCGCCAAAGATCGTCTCAGATTATGGTTTCAAAGCCATGAGCGGCGGACAGGTCAGCCATCAGGCGACGTGGAAGAAATCCGTATTTGAGGTGTATAAAGGCGCATCCATTCCCTTTGATTGGTCAATGACATTGGTGGAGGAATGCAATGAAGTGGGTATTGACTACTTCTCCTCGCCGTATGATTTCAACGCGATCGATTTCCTGGACCAGTATGTGCCTGTCTATAAGGCTGGCTCCGGCGAAATTGACTGGATCGAAGCGCTGGAGCGCATGGCGAGCAAAGGCAAACCGTTCTTTGTTGCCACGGGTGCGTCCACGATCGGCGAAGTGCAGAGGGCTGTCCATGCGATTTTGAAGATCAACAGGCAGCTCGTGCTGATGCAGTGCAATACGAATTACACAGCATCCCCAGGCAACTACGACCATTTGCATATCAACGTGTTGAAGACGTACGCGACGATGTTCCCCGATGTGATTCTGGGACTCTCCGACCACACGCACGCGGTCGCTCCGGTCATTGCTGCCGTGACGCTTGGCGCGCGCGTCATTGAACGTCACTTCACCGACAGCAACGACCGCGAAGGTCCCGATCACAAGTTTGCGATGGACCCGGCCAAATGGGCGCGCATGGTCGAAGAGACGCGTCTGCTCGAACGCTCGCTCGGCTCCGCTGATAAGTTCATCGCGGAGAATGAGATTGATACCGCGGTTGTGCAGCGTCGCTGTCTGCGTGCGGCGCGGGACATCAAGATTGGCGAGGTGTTTGTCCGTGATATGATCGATGTCCTGCGTCCCGCAACGGTTGGTGCGATCAAACCTGACCAGATCAAAAATGTCATCGGCACGAAGGCGTTGCACGATTTCAACTACGGACAGGAATTACGCTGGACGGATCTCGGCGCGGCGTAAAGATCTTTCACCACGAAGTGTCACAAAGGATTCTTTTTTTAAACCTTTGTGTACCTTAGTGACCCCTTGTGATTAATATTTTCGATGCGTATCATTTATTTTTCGAAAAACTACACCCCTCACGATTATCGTTTCCTGTCTTCGTTATCCGGAACAGATCACGAAGTATTCTTTTTGCAGTTGGAAGCCGCAAAGCGTCAAATAGAGGACAGACCTGTCCCGGAAAATATTCAACAAATCCTGTGGGCAGGCGGACAACGCGAATTTCGCTGGAACGATATTCCACGTTTGACATTTGACCTTCGACGCATCATCAAAAAGATCAAGCCCGATTTGATCCATGCAGGTCCGATACAGAATTGCGCGTTCATCGCAGTCTTGAGCGGGTTTCGTCCGATTTTGGCGATGTCCTGGGGATATGATCTGGTTCAAGATGCAGATAGCAACTTGTGGATGAAGGGTATTACAAAATACGTATTACGCAATTCGGCATTCTTTGTAAGCGATGCGAATGTCTCGCGCGATAAAGCTGTCGCATTTGGGATGAGACCGGAAAAGACGGTCATCTTCCCATGGGGAACAGACATCGAATATTTCCAGCCCAAGGAAGAGGAAAGCGGTGCCCTGAGGCTCTCGAAGGGAAGAAAGAAGAAGATCTCAACCACAAATCGAAAATCAAAAATTGTAAATCAAGAATCAGTAACTTTCTTCTGCAGCCGCACCTGGGAATCGATCTATGGCGTGGATGTGCTGGCAAAGGCGTTTGTCAAAGTTGCGGCGCACAACCCGAACGTGAATCTAATCCTGTTGGGTGGAGGCTCGCAAGGTGGAAAGATCCGTCAGATCCTGATGAACGGCGGCGTGATGGAGCGCGTCCATTTCGGGGGACAGGTCAGTCACAAGGATCTGCCGCGTTGGTATCACATGGCTGACCTCTATATCTCGCCCTCGCACGTGGACGGTTCCTCCGTGACGTTGATGGAGGCGCTGGCGAGCGGGTTGCCTTGTCTCGTTTCGAATATTGCGGGCAACCGCGAGTGGATTGAGGATGGAGTCAACGGTTGGTCCTTCCGTGATGGGGATGTGGAGGATCTGGCTGAAAAGATTTCGCAGGCCATCCAGAACCGCAAATCCTTCAAAAAGATTGGTGAAGCGGCGCGAAAAACTGCCGAGCAAAAAGCGGACTGGAAGAAGAACTTTGGTAAACTTCTGGACGCTTATCAAGCTGCCGTGGAGAAGTGATTTGAAAATTGTTGCCATCATTCAGGGACGCATGTCCTCGTCGCGACTGCCGGGGAAGATCCTTGCCGATATCGCGGGTCAGCCCATGCTGCAGCGCGTCTTCATTCGGACCTCGCGGGCTGCCACCGTTACCGAAACGATGTTCGCCACAACGACCGACTCCTCCGATGATCCCGTCGCGGAATACTGTGACTTTAGTGGAATCCCCTTCACGCGCGGCAGTCTCTACGATGTGCTGGACCGTTACTATCAAGCAGCGAAACCGGCGAAGGCTGATGTCGTTGTCCGTATCACTGCGGATTGTCCTGCTATCGATCCCGTGTTGATCGATGATGTGGTCAACACCCTGCTCCAGGGCGAATATGACTTCGTCTGCAACCGCCTCCCGCCGCCCTGGCATCGCACCTATCCCATTGGTTTGGATGTTGAAGCCTGTACGTTCAAGGCTTTGGAAAAAGCATGGAAGGAAGCCAAAGAACCGCCACACCGTGAACATGCCATGCCCTATTTCTATGAAGGAGTTGAACTTTCAGTAATCAGTCGTCAGCTTTCAAAAGGTGTATCACCGCGTGGACTTAGAATCGCCCTGCTTAATCACACCACTGACTTCGGCGATTACCGCTGGACCGTGGACACCCCCGAAGACCTGGAATTTATGCGACAAGTCTACAGTCGCTTCAATGGGCGCGACGACTTCACCTGGAAGGAAGTTTTGGATTTGGTCCATGATGAACCTGAGTTGATGAAGATAAACTCTGGCGTGCATCATAAGACTTTGAAGGATATTGATAAACGTGCACTTAAATAGTGTCATTGCGAGCAGGGCGAAGCCTGACGGAGCAATCTCGTAAATTCATGCAACTGTGTGTTTGTGGGTGACTTGAGATTGCCTCGCTCCCTACGGTCGCTGGCAATGACACTGTATTTTTGAAATTATGTCGCTGATAACTTTCTTCTCCGCATCCTCGCCCCTCACCGATCATCATATCGCGATGATTCAATGCGATCAGATCCTGGACTCTCCTTCCCGATGTCGAGCCCATTTTGCTTGGCGAAGAGATGGGACGTGCCGATTCCTTCCGAGGGGCAAGCGGAGTAGAATGATATTGGAAGCATTTCAATCTGAAACTTCATGGAGGCAAAAATGGCTACCGTTTATTTGATCTTCGCACTCGTGATCGCGGTAATTGCAGTGATTTTTGCTTTGCAGAACACAATCACCGTTACCGTTTCCTTTTTGGCGTGGAAGGTCATAGGTTCGCTGTCCCTGGTCCTGCTGGTCACGTTGGCGATTGGAGCGCTCATTGGACTGCTTGTTCTGGCTCCTTCGGCAATCAAAAATACTATTGCAGTTTCCAGTCATCGCAAACGCATCGGCCTCCTGGAAAAGGAGCTGAGCGAACACAAAGTTCGGATCGCTGACCTGGAAAAGCCAAAATCTGTGATTCCCTCCTATGAGCCTCCCAAACCCAACCCTGCAGCGACCCCGCCTGTGGAGCCTCCTCAACCCAAACAGTGACATCTTTCATAATCGCCATCATACAAGGGCGGATGAACTCCTCCCGCCTGCCTGGAAAGATCCTTGCTGCCGTCGAGGGTCAGCCCGTGTTACAGCGCGTATTCATTAGGACCTCGCGGGCTGCTTCCACTACCGAAACGATTTTCGTCATGACCACCAATCCCTCCGGCGACCGCGTTGCCGAATACCGCGACTTCAGCGGAACCCCTTTCAGGCCCGGCAACTACTATGAGGTACCTGATCGTTTACTACTTACCGATTCCTGATGCCCTTGATCACTCTCTTCTCTGCCCCAAAACCTTTCACGAATCCGCACATCGCGATGATTCAACGCAACGCGATCAGATCCTGGACTCTCCTTTGCGATGTCGAGGTCATTTTGCTCGGCGAGGAGACGGGACTTGCCGAAACCGCGCGTGAACTTGGTGTGAAACATTTATCCAATGTGTCGCGAAACGAATTGGGCACGCCGTTGATCTCATCCATGTTTCAACGGGCGCGGGAAAACAGTCACAGCGATCTGCTCTGCATTATCAATGCAGACATGATCGTCATGTCCGATTTCCTCGAAGCCGCCCGTAGGTCACGCATGTTGCGTGACAGATTTGTTCTCCTCAGTCAACGTTGGGATTTAGATGTAACAGAACCTTTAGATTTCTCTGGCGATTGGAACCCTCGTCTATCATCCATAGTCCATCGTCAGGGTTCTCTCCATCGTCCTGCAGGCTCGGACTTCTTCCTCTTCCCAAAATCTTGCTATATGTACATCCCGGACTTCGCCATCGGTCGCGCGGGCTGGGACAACTGGATGATCTACCAGGCGCGCAAGGAAAAATGGTCTGTGATCGACTGTACCCCGTCGGTCATGATCGTGCACCAGAACCACGATTACAGTCACCTGCCTGATGGGAAGCCGCATTACGAACACCCTGACACGAACGAAAACATCCGTCTTGCGGGTGGAGAAGCGAGCATCCGTTATACGATTGTTGACTCAACGAATCAGCTGGTCGCAGGTGGTAAACTTACCCGCCCCAAGATGTCCTATCTGCGCTTCATGCGCGGCGTGGAATTATTCCTGCGGAAAATCTTTTTCTTCCTGCCTGAAAATATGATCGAAAATGTTGTACGTCCAAAGCGCTGGAAGAAGAGAATAATGAAATTCTTTAAATAGAGAGTCGTTTGGTGGTCGAGTAGCCCGAATGTTTTTAGAGG
>JBGPNQ010000005.1:0-38372 GCA_041487615.1 Anaerolineae bacterium | reverse complement strand
GGCTTCCTTGAGCAATTGCGCGCCCATGTTCTCAAACGGGTCTTCGAGCTCGATTTCCTTCGCAACAGAGACGCCATCGTGAGTAATGGTTGGGGAACCAAACTTACGGTCCACAGCCACGTTGCGGCCCTTGGGACCAAGGGTTGCGCCAACCGCATTGGCAACGACATTCATGCCGCTCCTAAGCTTACGGCGGGCGTCTTCTGAAAAGACAAGTTGTTTAGCAGCCATTTTTCATTCCTCCAGAATTAGCCTTCAACGATGGCTAGAATATCGCTTTCGCGCAGGATGAGCAGTTTCTTGCCATCCATTTTTACTTCGGTGCCGGAATACTTTGCGTACAGCACCTTGTCACCAACTTTTACTTCCATGGCGATACGCGTTCCTGCTTCATCGCGTTCGCCCGGACCCGACGCCAGGATCTTGCCTTCCTGCGGTTTTTCCTTTGCGGTTTCGGGAAGGATGATGCCGCCAGCAGTCATTTCTTCCTGCTCGATCGGCTCCACGATCACACGTCCGCCAAGGGGTTTCAGCTTCAATTTACTTGCCATTGTTCGACCTCCTGATAGGATTTTGATTTTTTGCGAATTCTGCATAATCACGAAATTAGCACTCGATGAGTCAGAGTGCTAATCTATGATACCGAAACCAAATGCCTTCGTCAAGAGGCATGTTGGAATTCTTACATTTCTCTGATACAGTTTTGGAAACTTACTGAGTGATGGTTGGTATCACCGTGGCCGTGGGTGTCACCGTTTCAGGCGTAACCGTGAGATTCGGGGTGGCCGTAGTGGAGAGGGATGCGCAAATTTGCTCTCCTGCCTCCACGATGCTGAGGATCGTATCGCGTCCATCGGCGTATTCTTCGGGCTTGGCATCCAATTCACTGCGCACCTGCCCCATTACCTGCATGGCCTCGGGGCAGTTGTTATCTCGCGGGCGACTCAACGCGGCGAGGACCGAACCATAAGTATAGTAATAAACGATGGTGTTGGGTTCGATCGCCAAACCTTGTACATCGACAGGATTTTCGCCAAGATCGGGAAAACAACGATCCAGTCCACGTCCCTGACATGATAATTCGCCCGAACAGCCATAGATCGCACATTTCAAGGAGAAGATCGAACCTTCATAGTTACGAGAACGGAAGTAGATAAGTCCCAGCTGTCCATAAATATCGGCGTTCGTAGGTTGATAATCCAGGGCAGTCTGCACGTTGCGCGCGGCAATAAAGAATTCGCCCAATTGGGAATACGTACGCGCGATCGAAAGATGTGGACCCGGGTCGTTCACCCCGATCTGCTTATTGATCTTTACAGCCTTGTCAAAATATTCCAATGACTTTTCGTACACCGGTCTGGCAGATTCAGGATTGGGGATTTCGCTGGCCAGACGCCGATAATTAGCTCCAATGCGTAAATAGAGAAATGTAAAGTTCGGTTCGATGGCAATGGCTTTTTCATATTCTGCAATTGCCAGATTGTACTGACCCAGCGTTTCCAGGACGTATGCATTGACGCGATGAACGTCCATCAGGCGGTCGGCATCTTCGTGCTGAAGAGCCTGATTGATATACGTCTCGGCCTGGTTCCATTTCTGTTGATCGACCAGGACCTCGGCGTAGTAGGCCAATGCAAGCGTATTATTGCTATCCAATTGGAGGGCCTGCAATGCCTCCTGCTCTGCCTGGATCAAATAATCCTGCACTTCCTGACTGGTGTGAAAGAACGAGTTGGCGTTCCAGTCCAGCGTAAATGCGTGGATGGCGCGAATCTCACTGTTTTCAGGAGCAAGTTCCACAGCCTTGTTTGCTGAATCCAGTGCTTCCAACAGGCGTGCTTTTTTCTCAGGGTTGCTGATGAGGAAGGTGGAGGAATAGGTTTGGATGCGGGCGAGTTTGGCCCAGGTGGCAGCATCGTTTGGGTTCACGCGCACGGCCTCCCGGTACGCTAGGATGGCCTTGTCCAGGTTGCCTGCGGTAAAGTCCGCATCCCCTTCCAGCAAATAGGATTGAGCGGCCCGCGTGGGGGTCGGCGTTGCCTGAAACAGCGGCCGAATATCTCCTCTGCTCACCTGCTGCAGAATCCAAACACTGCCCAGGATCATCATGACCCACACGAACATGCGATACACGTTGGACTGTGGCCTGCGATTGAAAAGCGGACGACGTGGGGCAACGTTCATGGAGTGGCAGTGACCTCAAGGGTCGGCGTAACCGTCTCCGTTGGCATGGGAGTATCCACGGCTGGGTTATTGAGGTTCTCCTCACAAATCTTAATGATTGCGGTTGCGGCCTCCAGCACCACCTCGTTGGCCGGATCTTCTGCCGGGAATTTCGTCTGGAGTGTTTGCGAGATCTGCAATGCCGGTCCGCATTGGTTGGTTCGTGCCAGCACCAATCCGTAAGTGAAATAGTATTCCGCAATACGTGGATCATCTGTCAAAGTCAGTCCCTGGATTGGGAAGCCATCGTCCGTCTTTCCACCGTTCACAGCAAGGCTCAGTTGTTTCAAGGCATCTGTATAAAAAAAGTTCCGATAGAACATCACACCATAGTTCCCACGATAGCGCGCCTCTGTGGGTTTATCCTTAATCGCAGTTTCGGCGTATTGTAAAGCCTTTTCATATTCACCGATGGTTGCGTACGTTCGCGAGATCAAATAATCCGGCTCGGGGTCACCTGGATTCAGAGTATTGGCGCGAATAAATTCGTCAATGGCCTGGTCATATACCTGCATGATACGCAGGTTTTGTCCAAGCTCCATATGAAGCATGGAGAGATTCGGGTTGACCTCGATTGCAGACTTATAGAGTTGAATTGCCTCTTCGTAGTTGGCAGTCGCCGCAAGTAAATAGCCGCGGGCGCGCCGCGTTTCAAGCGCGTTCGGGTCCAATCCCAGGGCAACTTTTGATTCATCGATCGCTTTCGGGATATTATCGAACGACCCTGAATCGACAAGTATTTCAACATAATAGGCGTGAGCCATGGGGTTTTTGGGATCAAGATTTATGGCTTTCTCGATCTCATCCAGAGCGTCACCGTTTTTTCCATCCTGAAAATCCAATGCCCAGCCGAGTACGGCATGAGCCATGGAATTATTATTGCTCAGCAATATCGCATTTTCAGCATTTGCCTGTGCTTCCTTGTACTGTCCGGCAAATACCTGCGTACGCGCAAGCGCAATGTACAGAGTTGGGTCCTGTGGTGAAGACGAGATCGCAGATTTATAGGCATCAATCGCCTGGGTCAATTTCCCATCCTGAAAGAGCGTCTGTGCCTCCGTTACAAATGATTCGGGGGAACGGGTGGGTGTGGGGGTCGCATCGAATGGGTTCGGTTGTGTGGGCAGATACACTTGATTAAAGTAATATCCAAAGAGCAAAACCAACCCAAAGACCGTCCAACCGAAGATATTCGGGCGTTTGCGGCGTTTTGTCATGCTCCATTTACTGCTTCGTGGTAGATACATTGTGAAGTTATATTACCATTCGCCGTAACGCCGTGCAAGCCAGCCCTGCCGCAAGTCTAATCAGTTACTAAGCTTTTGAAATGAGATGCAGACGATATGATAGCTTCAAGTTCGGTTCTTCGTGCGGCACTTCGTAATTTATCTCTTATCTCATTTCGTCTTATGCTACAATGACTTTATGCAATTTGAGGTATTCACTCTCCTGCCTGAAGTCTTCCCGCCTTACCTTGAATCCAGCATTTTGTCCCGCGCCCGCCAACGGGGATTGATCGATGTGCGCATCCACAACATTCGCGACTACGCACACGATAAACATCACGTCACTGACGACACTCCCTACGGAGGTGGAGGCGGGATGGTGATGAAACCGGAGCCGGTCTTCGATGCAGTCGAATCCGTTTTGGGACTTGATTCGGGCCACGCGCAGCCGCCACCGTTTCCCGTTATCTTATTAACTCCTCAGGGACGTGTCTTTACGCAACGCGTGGCGGAGGAATTATCGAGTTATGATCGTATTGCCCTGCTCTGCGGCCGCTACGAAGGTGTGGATGAACGCATCCGCGAACATCTCGTCACCGATGAAATTTCCATTGGGGATTATGTTCTCACCGGAGGCGAACTGCCTGCCATGATGATCATCGACGCGGTCTCGCGTCTCATCCCCGGTGTGCTGGGCGATCCCACCGGAGCAGAGGATGACTCTCATTCGATGGGATTATTGGAATATCCACATTACACGCGTCCGCCTGAGTTTCGCGGCTGGAAGGTCCCCGAGGTCTTGCTATCAGGGGATCATGCAAAGATAGAAAAATGGCGTAGGGAACAGGCGCTCACGCGTACGTTCACGAAGCGCCCTGATATGCTCGAAAGGGCGGAATTGAGCGACAAAGACAGGAAGATCGTCGAAAGTCTAAAGTCAAAAACCTCTCCGCCCTGAAC
Source organism: Anaerolineae bacterium (assembly GCA_041487615.1). Lineage (GTDB taxonomy): Bacteria > Chloroflexota > Anaerolineae > Anaerolineales > Villigracilaceae > Defluviilinea. The sequence continues at coordinate 33,963 of JBGPNQ010000005.1, read as the reverse complement.
GGAAGCCGCGTGTGGTTTCGGCTGTACTCGAAGGGTGCATAAAAGCTGGAACTATTTCTTAAAATGTGCTTCGACGGTGCGATGGCTCCGCTACCGTTCGGGTACGATGTCAGCGCAGCGCATCATGGAGGAAACAAGATGAAATTCAATTATGGCAAGATCTTTCTGCTCGGTTTTGGTTTCTTCGGTGTCAGTGTCATCTGGGGAGTGTATAACGCCTTCGTCCCAATATTCCTGTCAAACAAATTCCATCTCGCTCCAGCTTTTATCGGTTTCTTTATGACGCTCGATAACATTGCGGCGTTGTTCATCCAGCCGCCCGTTGGCGCGTGGTCAGACCGCTTACAGACACCCATTGGACGGCGTCTTCCATTCATTCTCGTGGGCGCACCGGTTACGGCGCTGGCGTTCGGCTTGATTCCACTGGCATCTATCCTTCCCTTATTCGTGGCATGTACAAGCACATTGCTGTTAAGTGCGGCGTTGTGGCGAACGCCTGTCGTTGCTCTGATGCCAGATATCACACCTTCTGAAAAGCGATCCCAGGCGAACGGCATCATCAACTTTATGGGCGGCATTGGGACCATCATCGCCCTGCAAACGGGTGGGGTGCTGTACAAAATGAGTCCATCCTTTCCATTCTGGCTCGGGTCAGCACTGGTTGTCATCGCGGCTTTGATTGTTTTCCTGTTCATCCAGGAACCCAGGGAGTATGAAGAAAGCAATGAACAACAGCCGAGCATGGTCGAGAGCTTACGGGAAGTGCTGAGCGACGAAGATAAGAGTGGCTCAAGGATTTTGTTCGCCATCTTTTTCTGGTTTATCGGTTACTCAGCAGTGGAGACATTCTTCACCCTTTATGCGCAGAAACATCTTGGAATAGATGCAGGTGATGGCGCAACCCTGCTTTCGGTGTTTCCCTTATTCTTCGTTTTATTTGCCATTCCATCGGGATTTATTGCGGCGCGCATTGGACGAAGGGTGGCGATTTCGTTTGGATTGATTGTTGTTTCGATCATATTAGCTTTGTTCTACATTCTTCCAGTTGGCACATTGCTCAATCCGGTGTCCCCTCTACCGTTAGTCGGAATCCCACTGGTGGAGGGTGGTCCACGCATGTTGACGGTGGCTGGTGTGATGTTGATCTTTGGCGGGACCGGCTGGGCATTCGTGAATATCAATAGTCTGCCCATGGTGGTTGAACTGACCAGCGCTGCACGCATTGGAACATTCACCGGGCTATATTATCTCTTCTCCACCTTATCTGCGATCGTGGGACCCAATGTCAATGGTTGGGCGATCCAACTGACGGGCAATAATTACAATGTGATCATGTTGATGGCACCGTTCTTTATGCTGACCGCGCTGGTTTTGATGCTGGGTGTCAGACGCGGGGAGGCAATACCAGGTTAATGGAATCAACTATCGGCTGGGCACGAGGCGGGATATTTGTCCTCCCCATTAATGCCCGACTTGTCGAATGGTTGAACTAATTGTATACTTATGGTGAAAAAGGGTTTGCTAAAACCCTGTTATTCAATTTCAAAGAAGAGGAGAAGAAATATGAAGAAGCTGTACGTTTTGCTTGCGGCCTTTTTGGTCGCCGCCATGATCCTGCCCGCGTGCGCCCCCGCGCAGGCAGACTGCAAAGACGCAAAAACCTTCTGCGTGGGTTTGGTCACGGATGTCGGCAAGATCAACGACAAGTCCTTCAACCAGTCCGCTTGGGAAGGCGTTCAGAAGGCTGAGAAGGATTTGGGCGCGACCATCCAATACATCGAGACTGCTGATGCAAAGGACTACGACAAGAATATTGCCACCTTCGCAGATGAAGGCTACGATGTAATCGTCACCGTTGGTTTTGGTATGGGTGAAGCCACTGACAAAGCTGCCGGCACGTACCCGAACGTCAAGTTCATCGGTGTGGACCAGTTCCAGGCTGCCGATGTTCCCGGTGTTGTCGGTTTGAACTTCCCTGAAGATAACGCTGGCTTCCTCGTTGGCGCTCTGGCAGCGATGATGAGCAAGAGCAACAAGATCGGTGCCGTTTGTGGTACCGATGCTGTTCCTCCTGTCTGGCGCTTTGGTGAAGGCTACAAAGCCGGTGCAGCCTATGAAGACGGCGTGAAGGGCACGACCACCGAAGTATTCGTCGTCTATCACAGCGATGTCGGCTTCGACAAGACCTTCGTGGATCCCGAATGGGGTGCCGCGACCGCCAAGTCCATGATGGACCAGGGTGCGGATGCGATCTTCGGTTGTGGTGGTATCACCGGTAACGGCGCCATCACCGCTGCTGCCCAGGCTGGCGCATATGCCATCGGTGTAGACACCGATCAGTACCTGACGCTGCCCGAAGCGGCTCCTCGCATGCTCTCCAGCGCGATGAAGCTCATCGTTCCGGGTGTTTTCGACCTGGTCAAAATGGCGAAAGATGGAAAGTTCCCGGTTGGTAACTATAGTGGCACCGCAGGTTATGCTCCCTTCCACGATCTCGACAGCGAAGTTCCTGCTGACGTGAAGGCCGAAATGGAAAAGATCAACACCGGCTTGCTCGACGGCTCGATCAAAACCAATGTGGCTCCTGTAAAACCACAGTAGTTTCAATTAAGCAAGACAAACAAAGAGGAAGGAGGTAGCCCCTCTTTCCTCTTTGTTTGTTAACGGGAGTGTAACGTGAATTACAGGTGATATAATTTCAGAAATACATCACAGTTGGACTGGAGACTTCATGCAATCCGAATCACGATCAGGTTCATCTGTAAGACGGTTGCTGCGAACTGCCGCGGATGCCATGCTCATTCCGTTTTTGGCGATCCTGACAGCAGTCGTTGTTGGCGGACTCATTATCGCCCTTGTTCGAGGCAATCCAATTCTGGCGTATGCCGGCTTGCTCCAGGGGTCATTCGGTTCCGCAAAAGCGTTGAGTGAAACGGCGGTCTGGGCAACGCCGTATATTTTGGGTGGTCTCGCTGTTGCCCTGGCATTCAAAGGTGGGCTGTTCAATATCGGTGCCGAGGGACAGCTTGCCATCGGCGCGACCATCTCCGCCCTGGTTGGATACGCCCTGCCGCAGTGGCTCGGAAGAGATATTCCGTTGATCATCCACCTGCCGCTGGCTGTGATTGCAGGTATGATTGCAGGTGGCTTGTGGGCCTCGATCGCCGGTTTTCTGAAAGCCTATACCGGGGGACATGAAGTGATCAACACGATCATGTTGAATTACATTGCATTGAACACGATCTCATTCCTGCTCAACGGTCCGATGAAAGACCGGGACCCGAACAATGTCATCGCCCGTACACCGCTGATTGCGGAAAGCGCACGCATCCCAGCGATCTTCCCCGGGCTGCGCGTCCATTGGGGTTTCATCTTCGCTCTCCTTGTGGCATTCTTTATCTGGTGGTTGTTGAATAAAACCACGCTGGGATTTGAGATCCGCACTGTGGGAGCAAACCCCGACGCGGCGAAATACGCGGGCATCAATGTGAAGCGGATCATTATCCTCACCATGGCCCTTTCCGGCATGCTCGCGGGCCTGGCGGGCACCGTCGAAGTCACGGGTTTGAACTATCGCCACCAGCTCGGTTTCTCGATTGGTTATGGTTTTGACGCCATCGCCATCGCGTTATTGGGCAAGTCGCATCCGTTGGGAGTCGTGCTGGCGGCGTTCCTCTTTGGCGCGATGCGTAATGGGGCGACGCGCATGCAGTTCCTTACTCAAATGCCTATTGACCTGATCTCCATGCTTCAGGCGTTGATCCTGCTGTTCGTGGCGGCAGATGCAATTGTTCGCTATATTTATAGAATCCGTGCCCAGAGCGAACGTGTCGTCCTTACTCGTGGTTGGGGAGCCTAGGAGAAAACATGGACTGGAAACGCTTCGGTTTCATTTTTCTAATCATTGTCGTTCTTTTCGGTGTGGTAGTGATCATCGGTCGAGCTACGACACCGCCGGTGGTTATTATCACCAGTATGCTGGCGACGACAATCGCAGTCGCTACTCCCCTTACTTTGGGCGCATTATCTGGTACGTTTTGCGAGCGCTCAGGTGTGGTCAATATTGGTATTGAAGGTATGATGCTCAGCGCCGCATTTTTTGGCTGGCTGGCTGCGATCTACATGTTCCATATTTTTCACTTCGGGATTGGTTTCAGCATCTTCATGGGCGTAATCTTTGCCGTGTTGACTGGCATGTTGATGGGACTGTTATTGGCAGTTTTATCCATTACATTCAAAGTGGATCAGATCATCGGCGGGACGGTCATTAATATCCTTGCGGTGGGTTTGACCGGCTTCCTAAACCGTCAATTGTTCTTTGGAAAAGGCAGTGTTTTCGGTGGAAACGTTCCCAACTCACCGGGTGTTCTCCCCACCATTCACATTCCCATTGAAGAGATTTTCCTCCCCATATGCAAAGGCGCGGCCTCCTGCGTTCAGTTCGTGGATTCGATCAACAAGGTTTTTGATCAAAAGCCCATCGCCATCAGCGCCATTCTGCTGGTGTTCGTTTCCCATTATGTGCTCTTCAATACCCGCTGGGGGTTGCGCACGCGCGCCGTAGGCGAACATCCGAAGGCAGCAGATACAGTCGGCATCAATGTCATCCGCATGCGCTACGCCAATGTCCTGATCGGTGGAATGCTGGCGGGTCTTGCAGGTGCGTACTTCACGATTGAATCCGTTCCTTCCTTCGAGCCGCTTCTTACGAACGGACGCGGTTTCATTTCGCTGGCGGCCATGATCTTTGGCAACTGGACACCCATCGGTGCCTGGACAGCCGCTCTTGTCTTCGGAGCATCGAATGCGTTGAATATCAAGTTACAGTTATTCCGCGACGTGATCCCCGCCCAGTGGGCATTCCTGCAGCAATCCTACGTGGTCGGGCTGGTTCCTTATATTCTCACGATGATCATCCTGACCGGCATTATTGGTCGCACCACTCCACCCGCGGCTGATGGTCAGCCCTACGAGAAATAGGCACAACTATGGCAGACAATATTCAGGTTGTTCTCGATGCAAAGGGCATTACCAAGAAATTCCCCGGTGTTCTGGCGAACGATAATGTAAATTTCGACCTGCGCAAGGGCGAGATCCATGCCCTGCTGGGAGAAAACGGCGCGGGCAAAACCACGCTGATGAATGTGCTGTATGGATTATACAAGGCCGACGCCGGCGAAGTCCTGGTGGATGGCAAGCCCATGGTGCTTCATTCCCCGAAAGACGCTATCTATCACGGCGTGGGTATGGTTCATCAACACTTTATGCTCATCCCGGTGTTCACAGTGACCGAGAATATCATGCTTGGTGCGGAGACCGATCACCGTGCCAGGCCGAACGAAGCCGCACTGGTCAAACTGGATCGCAAGGAAGTGGCTCAAAAGGTAAGAGATCTCTCGCACCAATACGGACTGGATATCGATCCCGAGGCGATTGTAGGTGACCTGCCTGTCGGCGTTCAACAGCGCGTCGAGATCGTCAAGGCGTTGTATCGCAACGCCAACATTCTTATTCTGGATGAACCCACCGCCGTATTAACGCCCCAGGAGGCAGAAGATCTTTCTCACATCATGCATGAGTTGACCGAGAAGGGCGTTTCGATCATCTTCATCACACACAAGCTCAAAGAGGTGCTGGCTGTCGCAGACCGTATTACGGTCATGCGTGCCGGGCGTGTCATGGGGACAACCACTCCCGGGGAAACAAATGAGGCAAAGCTTGCATCGATGATGGTTGGACGGGAAGTGATCCTGACGGTGCAAAAGAAACCCGCCAAACCTGCCGAAGAAGTCCTCCAGGTCAATGACCTGCATGTTCGCGACGTCCGTGGGCTTGAGTCAGTACGGGGCGTATCGTTCAGCGTACGCGCGGGCGAGGTGCTTGGTATCGCTGGAGTCCAGGGAAACGGACAGACGGAACTCGCGGAGGCACTGACAGGTCTACGCAGCATCGAAAGCGGACAATTCATCCTTAATGGTCAAGACTTAACAGGCAAGTCGCCACGGGTCATCACGGCGACCGGATTGGCGCATATCCCTGAAGACCGCCAGCGCCATGGTCTGGTACTCTCCTATAGTGTGGCAGATAACATGGCCCTCTGCGATTATTATCAGCCACGTTTTTCAAAGGGCGTGGTCATCCAGCAGAAACAGGTGGACGCCAATGCTCAAAAGTTGATCAAGGAATATGATGTGCGCACTCCTTCTGCTTTTGTAAATGCAGGAAAACTCTCCGGAGGTAATCAGCAGAAGGTAATCGTGGCACGGGAACTGAGCCGTCCCGTCAAACTGGTCATCGCGTCACAGCCCACACGCGGCCTGGATGTCGGTTCGATTGAATACATACACAAGGAGATCATTGTGATGCGCGACCGTGGGGTTGGGGTTTTGCTGATCTCGGCCGAGTTGGATGAGATCCTGTCGCTTTCGGACCGGATCGCGGTCATGTATCGCGGTCAGATCGTGGCAACGGTGGATCGAAAGGATGCAACACGCGAACAACTGGGCTTGTGGATGGCGGGGGTTCACGAAACAGCCTGAAGCTTGCAACGAAGCGAATATCCACCATCTCTCGACAAGCGCAGTACGGCGCCCTGCCCTCTCCCAATCGGAGAGGGTTTTTGTTTAGGAACAAAGGGGAATATTTGTCCGTCTGTATTCGTGTCCGCGCATGCTACATAAAATGCTTGACGAAGCGTGCGGGGTGTACCCCGCACGCTACATAAAGCGCTTGGAGAGGCGTGCGGGGTGTAAAATTGCGTAACCAATCAGGAGAACGAGAATGATAAAAAATGTCCGTCTTATTTCAATACTGCTCATCATACTATTTTTGTTTACAGCCTGTAATCTGCCCACGAATTCACCTGCGACGGAAGCACCAAACGCCGTGTTCACTGCCGCTGCATTGACCGTCCAGGCAATGTCTACAACGTCCTCCACACAAATAACATCCTTTAGCACCCCGACCTTGCCTGTACCGCAGGCGACGAATACGGCTGTATCTTTTCCAACCCTGGCTCCCACGGCCACGGTTGTTGTCCCACCTACTGCCGCATGTGACCTCGCGCAATTCGTTAAAGACGTAACTATTCCAGATGGCACTGTATTTCCTCCAAACGGAACATTCACCAAAACGTGGCGTTTGAAAAATGTCGGTACATGTACCTGGGCTGGCTATTCGCTGGTATTCGATACCGGTGATTCCATGAGTGGGACCTCACCGACGCCGATTGGTACAGTCAGCCCCGGGCAGGAAGTGGATCTTTCTGTAAACTTTAGCGCCCCCAGTTCAACTGGATCCTTTCGCGGATATTGGCGCATCCGTAATACATCGGGTGTGCTGATTCCCGTCCTGGGCGGAACGCAGGGCCAATCCTTTTTTGTGGACATTAAGGTTGCCATAGCAAGCTCCGGCTTTGATCTCCATACGCGGGCCCCGGATGCAAGCTGGGTGGGCAGTGCAGGCGTTATCACGTTTGGCGGACCGGATACGGACACAAATGGATTTGCCATGTTTCGAAACGGTCAAAAGCTCGAAGATGGGACATCACCCGCCAAGGTAGTGGAGATCCATCCACAATGGGTCAACAATGGTGTGATGACCGGTCTCTATCCTGCCTATACAGTCGCGGCAGGTGAACACTTCAAGGCCAAGATCGGTTTCCTGGCCAAAGCGGATGGAACGTGCGGCGTGGGCAATGTCAAATTCCAATTGAATTACAAGGAAGCAGGCGTTCTCAAACCCCTGGGTGAGTGGACGAAATCCTGTAATGGCACAATGAAAGATGTGGATGTCGACCTCAGCAGTATTGCCGGGAAAAATGTCCAGTTTGCCCTCGCAGTGCTGGCCGATGGACCAGCCGATCAGGATTGGGCAGTTTGGGTAAGCCCGAGAGTGGAAATACCGTAGCTTCATGGGAACGCCCGACGAATTGTCGGGCGTTTTCCATCAAGGGTATAATTGCTGCTCCTGAAATTGCTACATCCTAATATGAGAAAGGAAATTTGAATGTCTGAGTCCCCAAAATACAGGGTTTTGGCAATAATCATCAGTTTTGTTCTGATTGCTTCTGCATGCGGTTCATCGGAACAACAGGATTCTGCCATCTCCACTGCCGTGGCACAGACCGTACAGGCAGGCGCGTCACTTACACAAATCTCTATCCTGCCCAGCAGCACTCCTGAGTCCATGCCCACGATGGCTGCTGCCACTTCCGTGCCGGTTGCCACGCCGACAAATGCCCCAACGCTCGCATCGGCTCCCTCCGATCCAGACTGTATCAAGGCCGAACTGGTGGGAGAAGACCCGCCAGATGGCAAGATATTTCGCCCAGGTGAATACTTTTGGAAAACATGGACACTGCTGAATACTGGAACCTGTACCTGGACGCCGTCTTATAAGCTCATCTTTTGGAGCGGAGACATCCTTGGAGGTCTGTCGACTTATCCGCTAGTTGATGATGTGGCGCCAAACGAACAAAAGATCATTTCCATTTACCTGCAGGCCCCCACTACGGTGGGGACCTTCACAGGATACTGGAGGCTACAAAGCCCCTGGAATACCAATTTCGGTGTTGGTCCCTATGATGAGCCGATTTACGTAAGCGTTGTGACATCCACCGACAAAAAACCCGATTATGGCGTCACGAGTGTTGATTTCAAGGTGGTACGCGTGCCTGTTACCGGATGCCCGCGTAATGTAGTGTATACCATTTATGCGACCATTTCAGTCAGCGGCCCGTTGGAGCTTAAATATTTTTGGGATCAGAGTGACTTGAACCGAAGTGATGTTCGCGACCTGGCCTTCAATGAGGCAGGAGCCAAAACCATTACCCGTGAATGGATGGTGGGCAGAGGCGATAGTCCCAAACCAAAGTGGGTGACAATTGTGGTGACGTCCCCGGAACATCATCGCTGGGAATATGTGGAGATACCAGATAACTGTCCCTAGTTACCCCAATGCCCGGGTGATTCACCTGGGCATTTTTGTTGGAACTCCTTGTCCGTTGTAGACGTCTTAGAAGTTGTCATTTATTCTTCGGAGGCGCTTATGCGAAAATCTTTCAACCAACTCCTCATACCGATCCTGACGTTGATAGTGATGCTGGCTTGCAGTCAGTTAGGACCCTCGACGCCTCAGCCCGCAGCAACCCTCAACGCCTTGTATACCTCCGCCGCGCAAACACTGGAATCAATGTCCACACAGGGAGCCTATACTGTCACGGTACAGCCTTTCACCACAGAGACACTTTCCGTGCCTTCTGTGACACCCATCGGTTTTCAAACGTTTACGGCAGTCCCTCCACTTCAGACCATCGTCAGCCGCTGTGATTCAGCCTCCTTTATTCAGGATGTAACCTACCCCGATGGGTCAACAATAGCACTGGGCAGCTCATTCACCAAGATCTGGCGCCTCCAAAATACTGGCGTATGCACATGGAACACATCCTATGCTCTCGTATACGTGAGCGGGGAAAGGTTCGGAGCACCAAGCGCTGTCGCAGTGCCAGGCAATGTGGGTCCGGGCCAGACCGTTGATATTCCCGTAAATTTAACGGCACCCAACGCCAAGGGCGATTATGTTGGCTATTGGAAACTCCGCAACGCATCTGGCGTCCTGTTCGGAGTTGGGATGGGAGACGCCAATATCTACGCGGATGTCAAAGTTGCCGGCTACACAGTGGGAGCTTATGATTTTCTGGCAAACTATTGTGATGCCAACTGGGCGAATGATGCGAAGAACCTGCCCTGCCCCGGAACGGAAGGTGATGACAGAGGTTTTGTGATCTCAAAGAACTCGCCCAAGTTGGAGAATGGCAAATCGATAGGCAATGGGCTTCTCACCTATCCTGAAAAGGGAAGTGAGGGAATGATCACCGGTAAGTACCCCGGAATCAGTATCCAGACTGGTGATCGCTTCCAGGCATACATTGGCTGTATGTACAAGGCAAACGATTGCGACATGATCTTCCGTTTGCAATACCAAATTGGGAATGGCACCGTAAAAACACTCGGCCAATGGCGCGAAGTCTATGAAGGGCAATACTATCCGATCAGCATGGATCTGTCCTTCCTGAACGGTGAAAAGGTTAAATTTATTCTGACAGTCCTTGCAAATGGATCATCACACGAGGATTTTGCGCTCTGGATCATGCCGCGGATCACTCGTCAAAGCTCCAAACCACCGACAGCAACGCCAACTTCGTCTCTTACCCCGACACCAACCGGTTCTGTTACTAGTACCTTTACCGCCACATCAACAAGCACCGCTACATACACGCCTACCGCTACTCCCACCTTCACGGAAACGCCTACAGAGACGCCAACGGCTACCCCGTAGTTGCCTTTTACTATTGCAGTATAATGATGCTGGAAGTACCCAGGGGAACTTCCAGCATCACATTTGACCGTACTTCATGGAGGTAATAACATGTTCGTTCGAAAATCCATGCGGCTTACAATCATTACCTTGCTGGCTGCCGCTCTGTTCCTGACAGCATGCAATATGGGAGCCACACCTGCTCCCACAGTGGATATTAATGCTATTAATACCGCTGCAGTCGGGACCGCCATGGGACAACTGTCCGCACAATTCACGCAAACCGCTCTTGCCGCCCCTTCTGTAACTCCTCTCCCAACCAACACGGCGATTTCCCTGCCTACGTTTCCTCCGCCCACTGTAAATGGTGCATTACCCACCGTTTCGTTTAACACAACTCCCCTGCCTGGCTTCACTGCCCTGCCTACTTCCGCTGCACCTGCGGCGACAGTCTCCCTCGGTGACGCCTGTAATAATAACGTATTCGAAGGCGATATCACAATTCCAGATGGGACCATCTTGAAACCTGGCCAGGATTTTGTCAAAACGTGGGCAATCCGAAATACAGGCACTTGCACGTGGGACGAAGGTTACGCGCTGGTATTCATCGGAGGTGATAAGGCAATTGATCCAGTTAACTTCAAATTCAAAAAGAAGGGCGATTTTATATCACCCAGTGAAGGTGTCAATATTAGCATTTCCCTTACGGCTCCGCTTGCTCCAGGCAAATACCAGGGCACCTGGAGGATGCAAAGTGATTCGGGATACTATTTTGGCACGCCACTCACTGTCTATTTTGAAGTAAAGAAGTAACACCGGCAAATATAGATTGGATGCAACCATGAAGGTTAAATTAATTTTTGTTACCCTCATTATTGTTCTTTTACTTGCGGCTTGTGGAGGAACCCCCACGAACACGGAACCAACACCGGATGTCGCGGCCGTTCGGACCTCGGCCGCAAGCACGGTTGTTTCGCAATTTACTTTGACGGCCGCCGCTTTTACACCGACAACTGCTCCGCCGACTGAAACGCCTGCTCCTCCGGAAGCAACCGCCACAGAAACCAGCCAACCCGTTGCCGAGGTTACCAACGCTGAAGGGACAACCGTCGCATTGTGCGATAAGTATTCATGGGACCCTGGCACCGTGGATGTTAACGTACCGGATAACACGGTCGTGGCTCCAGGACAGGATTTTGTCAAAACTTGGAAGATCAAGAATATCGGAACCTGCACCTGGGGCGAAGGTTATAAGTTAATCTTCAGCTATGGTCAGCAAATGAAAGGAAAGGCACAGCCACTCGGCGCTGCCATCGCACCAGGACAGGAAGTGGATGTCTCCGTGCAGTTTACAGCTCCCGACCTGCCAGGTAGTTACACCAGTTTGTGGACTCTTCAAAATCCGAAAGGGATTGCCTTTCAGGGCAACGACAATAAAGTGTTGTACGTTCAGATTCTCGTTCAATAATTTGTGACTCGCGATCTGAAATTAATCATCAAAGACAAAGCACGCCAGCTGGGATTTTTCCTGGCTGGCGTGACGACTCCTGACCCGCCCCCGCATTATTCCACATTTGAAAATTGGCTCGCACAGGGACATCACGGCACGATGGACTATCTTGCCACGGACCGTTCACGGATTCGTCGCGCGAACCCGCTCGAAATTCTGCCTGAGTGCAAATCCATTCTTGTGCTTGCTACCGCTTACCCCTCTCCTTCCGGGAAAGGGCAGGGTGAGGGAAACATCGCGTCCTATGCCCGCGGCGATGATTATCACGATGTTCTTCCTGTGCGAATGAAGGAGCTCGTTCAATTCATCGAGGAACAGGTTGGAAATCCAATCAAGAATCGTTGGTACACGGATACAGGTCCCATCCTTGAGCGCGATCTGGCGCAACGGGCAGGCATCGGGTGGATCGGCAGGAATACCTGTCTCATCAACCCGAAGCGTGGATCGTACTTTCTGCTTTCAGAAATTTTCCTCGATCTCGAACTCGAGCCGGACTCGCCAATCGTCACCGATCACTGCGGAACATGCAGGCGCTGCATCGAAGCCTGCCCCACCGACTGCATTCTTCCAGACCGCACCATCAACGCTCGCCGTTGCATTTCCTATCTGACCATTGAACTTAAAGATGACATCCCCGTTGAACTCCGTGACAAAATGGGGGATTGGATTTTTGGATGCGACATTTGCCAGATGGTCTGCCCCTGGAATCGGTTTGCAGGCGAAGGTGATCCTGCCTTTGATCCTGATCCTTCGACTTCGCTCAGGACGCCTCAGCCTCTGACCGACGAACTGCTCATTTCAAGGCAGGAATTCAGTCAACGTTTCCAGGGAACCCCTATCAAGCGCGCCAGGCGACGCGGCTATCTGCGCAACGTCGCCGTTGCATTGGGGAATATTGGCGATATGCACGCGCTGCCCGTATTACAGAACGCCTTGAACGACGAAGAGCCCATGATCCGTGAACATGTAAGCTGGGCAATTGAACAAATCAAGAAAAGAAATCCTTAGTGCTCCTTCGTGACACTTCATGGTAAAGAGAATCATGAACAAACTACTTATCGCCACCAACAACAAAGGCAAGGTCAAAGAACTGCATGAACTGCTCCAGGACATGAGCATTGAGCTCGTCACCCCCGCGCAACTTGACCTTGACCTCGAAGTGCTCGAGGATGGACGTACGTACGCGGAGAACGCCATCAAGAAAGCCGTTGCCTTCGCAAGAGAAAGCAATCTCATTTCCCTTGCCGACGACTCAGGTCTCGAAGTCGACGCGCTGGACGGCGCGCCTGGTTTGTATTCCGCCCGCTACGGTTCCACCAACGGTATGAAATTGTCAGATGGAGACCGCCGCGCGTTTCTGATCAAGAATCTACGAGACAAACCTCGCCCATGGACCGCGCGCTTCCACGCCACGATTGCGATTGCGGTACCTACCAGCTATGTCACTCTGAGCGAAGCGACACCGCCCCGGTTGGTCGGTGCCGGGGAGAGTCTCAAACCGCATGATGAGACCCGTCGGTCTCTGCACTCGCTTAGAGTGACAGATTCAGATGTTTATATAGCCGAAGGATGGTGTGAGGGCGAGATCATCCCGGAAGAACGCGGGGCAGGTGGATTTGGCTATGACCCGATTTTTCTTTTGCCAGAACTTGGGAAAACCATGGCTGAACTCAGCATGGACGAAAAAAACCGCCTCAGCCATCGGGCACGGGCGGTGATGAATACAAAGGGAATTCTAGAATCGATGTTTTCGTGAGTTGGTTAATATAAGGCGAAAAGTGTCGCGGCGCTATCTCTTAGCGTGATGCAAGTTATCTGCCGCTTCCTCTGTGAGGGGAATATAAACCTGAACCCGTGTCCCCTTGCCGGGAGCGGAGTCAATATTGAGCAGGCCATTGACCAGTTCAGTGCGTTCGCGCAGGTTGACCAGGCCCAGGCTGCCGCGCTTATCATAGGATTTGTTCACGGCTTGCACGTCGAAGCCCATACCGTCATCTTCGATGTCCAATAGGGCGATGCCGGCTTCAAAGGCGCGTAATCTCACCCAGATATGCAGGGCATTCGCATGCTTGCGGGCGTTGTTCGTCGCTTCTTCGATGATATAAAAGATCACACCCTGCTTCCCCATTTCCAGATTCTCGAGCAGCGTCTCATCCACATTGATGATGACATTTTGCGAATAGGTTTCGCGCATCTTCTCCGCCATGGCCTGCAGCGCGGCCGTCAGACCCTGCGACTCGAGGATCAACGGGCGCAGCGTGAACAACATATGACGGATTTCCTTGGTGGTGCGGTGAGCCAGTTCCTCGATCTTCAACAATTCAGTCGTCGCTTCCTTGACATCCTTGGCCATCATGCGCCTGGCCAGGTTGATCCGCATTGCCATCGCTGCGACCGATTGGGTGGGGCCGTCGTGCAGGTCACGCGCCAGTTTCTTGCGCGCTTCCTCCTGCACTTCCACCATGCGCTCCTTCTCTTCGACCAAATCCTGATATAACCGTGCATTCTGAACCGCGATGACAGATTGCCTGCCAATGATATCGAGCAGGCCACAGCGTTCCTTGGTGAAATAGCTCGGGTCGGGGTGAGCGAAAAGCATCGCGCCGTACATGTTGAATCCGCTCCTTAAAGGGAAACAATAGGCGGAGGTGCAGGAACGCAGCGCGATGATGCGTCCAAGTTCAGGGTCATAGCCAATATCTGTGGTCAGGACGGACTCCCCTTCATCGAAAATCCGTTTGAGGATGCCTTCGCTACCGCTTAACTTGACTCGCAGGTCAGCATTTGTGAAACGGCGCGCTGAACCGATAGTCAGTTCATTTGCTCGAAAGAGAAAGACGGCACTGACCAGCCGCTCGTCAACGTTTGGCTCATCGGGGTCGGCGGTGGGGTTGAGCGCGGTATATCCCAGGTCGAGAGCCGAATCGAGCACACGCTTGTAACTGAGAGTCGCTGTCAGCGTGGAGGTCAGTTCATAGATGGCGCGCACCCGCTCGTTCTCCAGGTGACGACGGCGTTCGTCCGCGTCCATCCGCGTGTGGCGCTCGGTGCGCAGACGAAGCATGACAAAGCGTCCGCTGATGCCGCTTACCAGCCCGATCAAAAGAGTCAATCCAATATCACTGAATGCGAGTATATTCAAACCATTCGAAGACAACTGGCGGGAAATTACAAATTGCAGAACGCCAAATAAGACCCCAGCAATGAACGCTCCCCACATTTCAAAATATACCGCGCCTGTGAGAATAGGCATCGCCGCCGCCCAGGCAGTGTATCGGGTCAACCCATCCTGCGCCCAGAAGAAAATTGCTGCAAGCAAAAAATCAATGCCAAGTATGATCTGGCGATGATTTTTTTTCAGACGAATGCTTAGGCCTGCAAGTATGCTCATTGCAATATTCCAGACCAGCATCGCGACCAGCGGGGCAAACGCAGCAACACTCAATTGCCTGTTCCAGGAAAGGGAAATAATTAATCCGACCAGCGCCATCCAACGCAGGGAAGCGGCAAACCAGTCGGCTACATATGGACTCTCAAAACGACGCATGGATTAATAATACCCGAAAAAAGTTTTCAGAGTTCCCCCGGTCATTACAGCTAGATTACGACTCCTGGCTGGCAGTCATTGGCTTTTCGCTAGATCTCATATCCCATTCGTGCGAGATATGGACCCATTTTTTCCTTTAGGATCGCCTGCTCGTCCGCACCATAGGCTTCGCGGAAACGACCGATCTTTCCCTTATAAAAATGCAGACCTTGCTGTCCATCCGCGGCACCGGGACGATACGACTCGGTTACTGTCCGGACCTCGGGGCTGCTCCCGTCTACTTTGAGGAACTTCGCCAGACGGGCAACTTCTTTATCGTAATCCGTGAGCAGGTCCTCGTATCGGGCGATGAGTACGTTCTTCTCTTTTGTCCACTTCTCCCAAATGCGGACATATTCCATGATGAAGCTGAGACTCTTCTGAAAATCTGTTAGGTGTGAGAAGGCGTTCGGGCGTCCCTTTTCCAAGGCACGTTGGCCATAGTCGTAGGCGGAGAGCATGGCATCGCGTGGGTCGCGATAAATGTATGTGATGCGAAGCAGTCCCAGGCCTTGCAGAAGCCGTGAAGCGGAACTGGGTCCGGCGTGGGCCTTGATCACAAACGTATTCCTCATCAACGCCGGGACCGCCACCATCGCCAGCCTGCGAGCAGAAAGCACGCCGATATTGCAGTTGACCTCGGTCAGAATATTTTGCAGGCGATATTTTTCGCGTATATCACGCGCGTCGGCACAACCTGTGGTCTTCATCAGGTCATGGACAAGGTTATAGTGCCAGCCCGAACCGGCGCGCGGCATTCCAACGGAAAGTACGATCATCAACGGCTCCTACCGCTCTCACTATGGGAGAGGGGATGGGGTGAGGGAGTTATCTTTTGATTCTAACGCATACGCGATCATCCCCGCGAGAATTCCAAAGTTGATCCAGATATTCGGCGTGGCAAACGAATCCTGCGTTACGTTATACATGGCGACCGCCAGCCACGAGAACAAACCTGCAATCCCAAGATAACGAATCAGGGTTTGATCGCTTTTCAAGGCAAGCAGTGAATCACCGAGAATAGAAAATAAAAATGCGAGGAAAATAAAGAAGCCAGGGAATCCCGTCTCTGCCAGTAAACGCACATACATGTTTTTGGGATTTGGATACAAACGATTGTCCGGGCTGAGCTGGCGCGCGATCTCGGGGACAGTGGTCATTGCCCAATCCGGCAGATGATCGTACATGTAGAAGCCGCTTGCCCCGAGTCCCACCCCCATAATGGGACTCTGTTCATACGCACCCATTGCGCCGAAGATGTACGCGGCGCGTGCGCCCGCCGAGTTTTCGATGACGAATTCTTCAACGCTTTGTGCCTGTGAATTGAACAGACGCGAAATGTATCCCTTTTGACCGAGGAACAATCCGGCGCCGATGAATGCACCTACTACAATGAGTACAATCCCAACGCGCAATAGCCAGTTGCTTCCGCGTTGAAAACCTGAGGTGAACCACTTCCATGCGCGACGCATTTCATTGCGACCTGTAAAAAGAAACGTGAAGACCAATGCAAAAACTGCTGTGAGCAATCCGCCGCGTGAATAGGTCGCGAGCAGGAGCAATAACGCAAATCCCAGCAAAATGATTTCCAGCCATTTGAAACGCGTGACGCGCACCCGTGTAAGGAGTGAGGCAAACAACCAAGGCAGATAGATCGTCGCGATCTGACCTGCCAGCCAGGCAGGCTCGTACGCCATCCCCGAAACACGGTTTGTCTTCACCAGTTCGCGCATGGAGAATGCCCGCTGCCAGTGCGTCACGGTCACTTTTTTCAACAAAGGGGTGTAGAAGGCGAGCGATTGCACTCCGCTCCATACTACATCCATCACAAATCCAGCCAGCAGCCATTTGATGGAAAACCGCAAATCCTCTTCACTACGATTCATCCACACGGCCGCGATAAAGAAGGACAGCCCGATCACGAGTGTTGCCCACGCACGCAGGACGCGCCCGAAATATTCCTGTCCACGCAATGGTAATGGATCGAGCAGCGCTCCGAAACTGGTCGCTGCCAATGCGAACAAGACGAACACTGTCAGCGGAGTCAGCACCCCAGCGCGCGGAAAGGATGTCTTGCCTCGTAGAAGTTGAATCAATAAGAGTGGAAGCAGCAGTGCAACAGGATACAGGGATAATGGACGTACGTACGTTGCATCTCCCAGAAAAGGGAAATAGCGAAAGCTCGTGACCGGCAATGTGAATAACACCGCGCCCCATAGGAAACGCGAGAGATTAGCGACCGTCCCCGGCTGGGATGATAAGATCACAGAGGGCAGAGAGCTTTTCATTTCGGTTTCTTGAAGAACAAAATGCCCACGGCGCTTAGGGTGAGAAACAAAATCGCGCCTGTTGTTAAGTATGCGGTCAAGGCTGCACTACGCTCCACAGGTAAATTCTCTGTTTGTGTTGCGTCCACGCGGATGAAGGAATTCAGGCCTTGAGAATTCGCAATATTTTCACGGACCTTCTGTTCAAATATGTGCGCCCACGCGGCCGCAAGCTCACGCGCTCGCTCGGGGTTTTTGTCCTGTGCGTAAAAATGCCATCCTGCGTCGGCCGGTTGGCTGAGCTTCAATTTCCCGTCACGTAACTCTTCAACCGGAACCAGCAGACCTGACGAAAGAGTCCACATAATATCATCGGACCAGGCGATCTCTTCCAGCTTGCGAGTCTCGCGTTCAAGATAGTAAAACTGCTGGCGATCTGTATCCTGCGGCCAGGCTTCCTCAAGGTTGAAATCCACATTGACCGTTGCGCGCGCCCGATAGGTTGCCGGAACAATGTAATATATTGCCCCACCAATTAATGCACCCAGGACCGCGCCAAACACCCAAAACTTCCATGCTTTGAGCAGGTGAATGAGATCATCAAGGGAGGGAGCTGAGAAGATCCACGACATTTTTTGCTTTCCGCCACAGTCCCCTATCGGAGATAATAAAATCACGAAGACTCGGAGAAGTTTAGATCTCCGTGTATTCTGTGTCTCTGTGGCTAATTACCTGCATCCATCATCCGTCTTCGCCGCCAGTTCCATAACGGCGCGAGCAGCTTACGGATGTAATATTTCACGACGATCACCGAAAGGAACGAACCGCCATCGCGGTAATGGACCCGGATCATCTCGGGCCAGCAACGATCATCTGCCATGATTGTTTTGCCTGAGGTATGCAACCGGAAATTAGCCCACGTCTGCGGCACATATTTAATCTCCGCGCGAGCAGAGATGCGTGTCCACAAGTCGTAATCCATCGCAAAGTAAAACGATGGGTCGAGCGGACCGAGCTGCCTCCATAGATCCGAGCGAAAGAACATGGTCTGCTGCGGGATGTGGACATATCCCTGACGGATGAGACGATGGTTGGTCTGGGCGGAATTGAATTTACCGATCACATCTCCGTTTTCATTGATGAAGTTGCAGTCACCATAGGCCATTCCCACGTGGGGATGTTGCCCCAAATACTTTACTGCGGCTGAGACCGCGCCGGGCTCATAGGTATCATCTGAATTGATCCATGCGAGGATATCACCGGTTGCGCGTGCAAATCCCTTGTTGATGGCATCGGTCTGACCCTTATCCTTCTCGCTCACCCACCAGGCGAGTTTGTCAGCGTATTTTTTGATGATATTCACTGTACCATCTGTGGAGCCACCGTCCACAACGATGTATTCGACGCGAGGATAGTCCTGCCCTAGAACAGATTTTATCGTCGCTTCGATGTAGCGCACTTGATTGAAAGAGGGTGTAATGATGGAAACGAGCGGCAGATTGGTCATCACCACTCCACCTCGGGATAGAACAGATGCGAAACCTCTTCGGTCATGGAACGGATACGCTTAATCTCATCGTCTGTCAGGCGTTTCTTCCAATTTTCCATATTGGCGCGGCTGTCAAGCTTCACCGAATGGATATTCTTCCGCGGCGGCTCGGCAGGGTTATCCGAACTGCTCGAGCTCAAGATCATCTTTTCGACTCGTCGAGTGAAGTCCAACCCCAGGGATTTGTACAGGTCGCGGTAGCCGTTGACGGGATCGCGCGAAAGGTCCTCGTGGCGAACGGCTATCAGATCGGGATTCCGCGCGAGCGTCGCGTGAACTGAACGGTAGATCAAATTCCATAGTAACGCCGATTGTCCGATCACGTCATCTGTTTTGGCCGATTCCATTTGCGCCCGATAGGGCTCAAGCTGGTCACGCATCAGCAGGGGCTGGTCGAGCAGATCCTGAAAATCAAACGGCCAATTGAGACGTTTGAGGCTGCTGACAAACGCAGCAGGATGGCGAACCGCAACGACAACCTTGCATTTCAAAGTTTTGGCAAACCAATCGATGGAAAATACTGCGAATGGATCCTTGATCAACGCGCGTTGCCCGCGCATCAGCCCGTTATAACAGATCAGGAAATCACGTCCCATGCGCAGAAAATCGCGGCGCGAGCGGATCGAACGGATCTCATCCCACAGGTGGTAATCGAACTCAAACAGGTCATTAAAGGCAGGCAAAACTTCGCTCTCATTTTCCGTACAGATATATTGATACCAATGATGAATCTTTGCACGAAACACACCGGGACGATGCCATACATTCAATGGTTCACTGATATAGGCAGTGGACCAATCGGCAGCAAGCATTTTGCCGATCCAGGTGGTGCCGCTGCGGTGCGTGCCGGTGACGAGGATGGGAGGAGGGTCTGAGATGCTTGATTCCATGCTTCTATTCTCCCACGGGAATTGAACGGATCGTATCAAATCCGTAATAATCAGCTACACACTTGTTCATCCAATGCTCAGTACTTCCATCAATATCCTTTACACCAAATCGATTCGGGAACCATTCCACAACCGGATCCTGTTCCCCAGATTTCGCCATCCTGTAGATCGTATTTTCGCGTTCATCCCATGCAGTTGCCCAAGCCCGATAACTATCCACTTGTTTCCACAATGTGAGCCCCGAGCGTATTGGATAAAGCCCGAAAATAAGCAGGAAGGATCCAGCGATCGGGAAAAGAAGATGCCGATAGGATGGGAATTGTTTGAGTTGGGCAAACCACACACCCAATAAAGCGCTTTCCAACATCAACGCGGCGGTCATTAGAAAACGACTACTAAAGCGCGCCCTCTCCGCGGGATAGGAGTGTTGTGCATAGGCGCTGGGCGTAAACGAAGCTGCAATGAGCAGGCAGATCAACAAAGGCAAAAGAAGGAGCGCGATCCCAACCTGCCGTTTCTGAGCAGGGAGCACAGGCTGCTGCCCCGGTTTAATATATAAACAGAAGAACAATAAACCGGGAAGTATGACCGAAACCAACGTAGGGATGGGAAGTGTCAAAAAACTATCCCAAATAAATTCAAATGTATATTTGATGGATTCCACAACGGCAATCGGTAATGCAAGCAGAGATGTTTTACCATGCGAAAGGTTGGCTGGTGAGAGGAACATTGCAAATAATGCCAGCAACGTTCCTGCGAAAGCAGAGGTGATCAGAATCAGCCCTGGCCGTCTTTCCAAACCCTGATGTCTCCCGAAATAAAGAAGCAATAATACATGAACAGCGACCATTAAAACGACTGGCGTTTCACCCGCGCCACCGATGATGAACGAAGCAAGGAACACAGCCAGGGAAACCCACAGCGCTGGAATATTTCCTTTCGCAGAGCGAATTTGAAAAAGAATAAAATCAGCCAATAAGATGGAAAAAACCACTGGTGCAAAATGGGTCATTAAGCTGGAACGCCAATAAAAGATCTGAAACAGATTTGGGGCCTGCACCATTGAAAAAAAGACAAGCGAGGTTGCTATAAAAAAGTCGACGATGAAAGACTGTTGAACACCGATCAATTTCTTAACTTCGTGGATCACCCAGATCAATCCAAGTAACCATATAAGGATCATCACGATCGGAAGCAATTGAACATCATGCTTTCCCAATAATTCGGTCAAATTTATGAAAAAAAGTTTGGAAAATCGATCTGCTGATCGGTGATTTCCTGTCATATAGCTTTCATAAATCACCGATAACAAAGGTCCACGTCTGATCTGCATTATTTCGCAAAAGTCGTCAGCCACATACCGGGTAAAGGTAGCCAGGTAAAACAATATAGCCAATCCGAACATCTCAGCAGCAATGGTCAATCCGGTTGCCGCGCGCAAAATGATAGATCCCGTTTTATGAATATCAAGTCTCTGAAATTTCATTCTCCAAACTATCCTAGGCTCATTATAAGCGTACCGTACATGCTTAATTTGGAATCCGATGAGTTGAGAACATCCATCAATTTCCTTGTTGAAGTTGATAGATTATATATCCATCCCCGCTCATATAAACGGGAAAGTTGCTCAAGTGCTCCTTAAGTTGTGGCTGCCTGTTAAGTTCGTCAAAATCGGTCACCAGAAAAAAATTCTTCTTGGCTGAAAAGCGGGCGAATTTCCTCTCAAAAGAGAAGCTGGTGCCCCGAACATCTGCGTAGGTCAGGTCACCTACATTTGGCCAGGTAAAGCAACTCTTCCAACCCCAATATTCGAGTCTTGATCCATAGTCCTGTGTCAGGGCGAGAATGCTCTCATCCTTCAGAGCTTCTCCTATTTTAGAGAACATCACTGCTTGAGGACGATAGTCCACTGCTTTCATTTGATTGCGGACATTCCAGACGACGGTGAACATGCCAAACACCAGGATGACATACACCGCGATTCGTTGATAACGCTGGATGGTTGCTTCCGATAAACGAGCAAAGAACCAATCCCCAAGCGGACTCAGCGACAACGCCACGATCGGAATGAATGGCAGATGGTAGTAGTCATGCGTCGCAATGTGGTAATCGAAAAAGAGTCCGTAAGCAAGATACGAAATCCACAAGCCCGTCATAAGGCCGCGCAATAGATTATTTTTTGTAAACAGGAAGCCCAATAGCGCAAACATGATGAAAATTCCGCCGGCCGCCAGGTCCGCTTTGGTTATCCATTGTAGATAATTCAACGGATTCAATAAGAGTGCCGGAAAAAACCGCCCAGCGAACTGTCCGCCCAGTGTGCCCCGAATAAAAAGTCCATAGACTAGATAGATGGAGGCGGGCAATGCGCCGAGAAACGCCATAAGCCACACTTGTCCATTGCGTACAAGATCACCGAATTTATGGCGCGATAAAGCCACCCCGAGAGCCGCACCGATGATAAAAAAGGCGGCGGTAAACTTTATAAATAACGCCAGCCCGCCCAAGAGTCCCGCGAGAAGCGCTGCCCTCACCCCAGCCCATCTCCCACGGGGAGAAGGATTCAGGGTGAGGGTCATCCAACGCGTGAATATCCACCAGAAGGACACGATGAACATCACCATCAATGGGTCCGGCTGGAAACTGCGACTGGCGATGATGGCATATGGAAAGATCAAATAGTAGGCTGTCGAAACGAGCGCGCCTTCAAATGAGACTAGATCGCGCACGAGCAGAAAAAGGAACAGCGCGCCGGTCAACCAGAAGAGAGAGGAATAGATTCGGGCGATCCATACTTTCTCGCCTGTAAAACGATAAGTGAATGCAACCAGTTTTTCAAAGACCACCGGTTCAACGGTTGCCTTTAATCTTGCCAGATAGATTCCGGTTTCAAGTTTTTCTGTTGAATATCCATTCGGCTGAGTTTCAAAATAAAGGGCGCGCGCCTTGATCGCCGAGAGCAGCTGTCGGGTGGGATGAAAATCAAGCGGGAGATCGGTGAGATCGTACAAACGAATCGCAAACGCGGTGACGAACAACAATACAAGCGTGATCACACGGCTTGCCCGCGACGAAAAGAGAGATGTCTGGCTCATAAGTCCGTGTATTTTATCAGATTCAGCTTTTTTGCCTGCCGCGTGCATACCCGCGCTGGCGGCGTTCCAAAACGTAGTCCCTCAAACGGCTTAACCCGATGATTTGCAACATGGCCGAGACAAAAATATTCAACCGTTTCAACGCAGTCGGTGGATGAATGACGAAGGCCCTGAACCACGCGCCTAAAGCGGTCGTGGATTGGCCGGCATCGAGCAAATAACGTGCATCGACGCGGTTTGCAGATGCGCGTGCGCGTCTTTCCACGGCTGAAAATGTCTCCGTTAAACCAGGCTGCATCTTCGCCCAATCCAAAATACGGAAGGCTTCCGGTCCGAACCCTGCGGCCTGCAATCTATTCTTTGCCTGAGAATGAAAACGCGCTGCTGCCCAGGTTTGCGGGACATGCAATATTTTGCCCTGTTGAGCGATGCGAATCCAAAAATGATGGTCGAGCATGAAATGGTACGTGATGTCGAGTCCACCCGCTTTTTGATATGCTTCACGCCGAAAGAATACAGACGGTTGACCGATGATCTGGAAGCATAACAAATCTTGAAGTGATAATTGTTTGTAATGCAAAACATTTGTCGTTTCCCCATCCTTATCCACAGCGAGCATATCGCCATAAGCCAGAACCACATCAGGGTTTTGTTCAAAGATTTTTACAGCAGAGGCAATTGTATTCGGCAAATAATAATCGTCTGAGTTCAGCCAGGCGAGGATTTCTCCGTTTGCGCGAGCGAGCCCCTTGTTGATGGCCTCTCCTTGACCCCGGTCTTTTTCGCTCACCCACCAGGAAAGTAAGGGCGGGGTTACCCCGCCCTTACCCTCGGCGTACTTCTTGATGATCTCCACACTTCCATCGGTCGACGCCCCGTCCACGACCAGATATTCGATGCGCGGATAATCCTGCTCGAGCACGGAGCGTAATGTCTGTTCGAGGAAGTACGCCTGATTGTAGGAGGGGGTCACAATGGAGACCAGGGGAGGAGGGGATAAGGGAGGCAAGTTTAAGGTCACAATCCGCCGAGGAGGGCGTCTGCACAAATCAAAAGAGGGAGTTGTAGTCCACTTTGGGGAAGATCGTCAACTGGCCGCCGACGGTCGCATCCACGACTTCACGTCCCGCTTTGCGATACGCTTCGCGGGCAAATGTGTATCCAATCTCCGAGGTGTCCAAGTCGGGAAGTTGCCATTTGACGCCCTTGCCGAAATAATTTGGCATGAAATGATTGGGATCATCGCCATTTGAAACGACAGTCTTATTCGCATCACCTTTGGATGCAAAGTTATGATCCACTCCGATAAGAATGGCCTTTTCAATGCCCATGTGATATGCCAGTTGCAATGCAAGGTTGGTGACCGTCGCTCCTTCCCAAACACGTCTGCGCGCATCACCCGTGAAACGCGGACCCGTGTAGGATGTGTAAACAAAGGTGGGTAATTGCGTAATTGGTAATTGGAGTGAAAAATGACAATGCGAACGCCAGGCAATAAACTTCGGAAGGGTGAGCGCGTTGATATCATCCAAAAATTGCTCAACGACCAGATCGTTCGTGATACAAAGATATGTGGCTGTGAATCCTAATTCAGGAAAGGCCAGATAAAAGCGGTTCATGCAAAACGTGATCTCATTCTGTAGCTTCCTGAGATCCGTTTGCTTCAAGCTCGGACCATTGCCGATGATAAAAGCGCGTTTCCCTTTGTGGATATCCCTCAGCTGAGCAAGACGCCTGATACTCTCACGCCGCCAGGGATGAAGATACGCATCGGGAAGTTCCGGGATGCGTTGAAATGCATCGTAGGTATCACGAACAAAATGCCAGATGGGTTGAGGGAAGACAGTTTTGAGAGTTTGTTTCATGTTGTGTAGAGAAAGATCGATCAAAAACTTCTTTCTTCTTTCCTTGAATCTATTCAGTGCTCAGTCTCGCTGTCGCCCCACCATCCACTACCAATGCCTGACCCGTCATGAACGATGATTGTTCATTATCCGCAAGAAAATAGATTGCCTGAGCGATCTCTTCGGGCTTGCCAACTTTTCCACTGACAGTTTTGCGCGCAAGGTTATCGAGCCGCTCCTGAATGTCACCGTGACCGACGTGCCCGCGGCCGAGTCCTGCGCGCAGCATGGGTGTATCCACGGCGCCCGGCAAGATCGCGTTGACGCGGATATTATCGGGCGCAAACTCGATTGCCATGGCACGCGTCAGTGCGAGCAAACCACCTTTCGACGCGGCATAGGCGGCGATGTTCGCCGAGGTCTGTATTGCATGGACGGACGAAACATTGACGATCGCTCCACCTCCCGCAGCTTTCATCAACGGATGTGCCAACTTCACAAACAGGAACGCCGACCGCAGATTGGATGCCATGACAGCATCCCATTCTTCGACGGTTGTGTCGACCAGCGGCTTCGCCACCTGAACGGCGGCATTATTCACGAGGACATCCAGTGCCGGATGAAAACTTTTCGCTTCCTGAAAAATCACTTCAGCTGAATCGGGATGAGAAATATCAGCCTTGATGAAATGTCCGTTTGCAGGAAAGCCATCGCCGAAATCGGAACGGTCCACGCCGATGACGCGCCAGCCTTTTTCAGAAAAATGATGGACGCATGCCCGTCCGATGCCCCCGCCTACGCCAGTGATCAAAACGGTTCTCGATTCAGTCATTTCCACCTTCTTCATATTTCAAGCCCAATCCCTCGACCAGGTTTTTGATCGTGTTCCAGTGGACTCTTTCCCAAGCAGCGGGACTGGAATTGGAGTTGTGCGGCGCGAGCATGACATTGTCCATATTCATGAGTGGACTCTCCGATGGAAGCGGCTCATGCTCGAAGACGTCCAAGGCGGCTCCTGCGAGACGTTCCGCCTGCAGCGCCTCGATCAGCGCTTTCTCGTCGACGATGGGTCCACGGGCCGTGTTGATGAGTACAGAATTTGGTTTCACCAGTGCAAGCGTATCATGATTGATAAGATGATGGCTGGTCGGGTTCAAATCACAGTTCACTGAAATAAAATCGGAACTCGAGAGCAGAGACTGGAGACTCGTCATCTCAATGCCTGTCTCCGTAATGAAGACGTGGTCAACATCGATTATGTCCGTTCCATATACTTTCGTGCCGAAGGCGCGGGCGCGGCGAGTCACGGCCCTGCCAATATTGCCAACGCCGATCACACCGAGCGTGCACTCATTCAGGCTTTTTCCCGGCCTCTTTTCCCATTTACCACTCTTCATCTCTTTGTCCATCCATGGCTGGCGGCGGGCAAATGCCAGGATGTAACCGAGTACCGTATCCGCCACGGGCAGGGTGAATGCGTTCTGAGTGCGGCAAACCTGGATCTGATAACGGGAGCAGGCTTCGGCGTCGATCGAATCGATCCCCGTCCCCCACTTGGAGATGACCTTGAGGCGCGGCGCGCATGCCTGGATCACGCGTTCGGTATAGCGGTCATCCCCACAGATCGCGCCATCGAATTGACCGGCATATTTTAGGAGGTCAGCCTCCTCCATGCGTTCCTGAACATCAGGAACGATCAATTCGAGATCATATTTTTTGAAGACTGGTTTGAAGCGATCCACAAAGGGGATCATGTAGGGAGCCGTGAAGAGAATGGTATGAGACATGGTTTATGGGTCTGTTGAAATCCTGCGAAATCCATCGCGGAAGGTATCCCCGCGCATTTCGACATTCCTGGGAATTTGCGGCACACAGGGAAACGCATCATAACCACATTGCCGGTACTTGCGCGCACAGGAAATAGTTGCGCCGTCAAGGTTGCATGCGTCTGTTGCAGCATGAGGATAGTCGGCGGGCAGGATCATGTACTTGGCATAGCGCGTGTCATCGCGCTCGGAACCAAGGATAACATAAACCTGCTGCAGCGATAAAGCAAGTGCAATCGTCGCGAGCAAATAAAACCTGTACTTCACAACATGTTCAAACGCAAACTTCACGACCGGCCCAAGAGAAGTCAGGATGAGGCCGAACACGAACCCATAGCCGAAGCGATAATTTGGAGCCGTCAATAACCAAAAAAGGAAACTGAGAAAGCCAAATATGACGACCGACGTATACGAAAATTTGTTTTCATTTCGTTTTGAAAACAGCGAAAACAACCAAAACAAAATGGGAGAGAGCAGGGCAATAACTGTGATACTCTTTTGATTCAGTGTGAGATTCGAAAACCAGAACCCGAGTCTTTGAACTGGTGAAAGGCCTGAGACGTCATCCCACTGAGTTCCCGGCGAAAGCGCCCAAGCCTGCACACCTCTTCTAAACGCAAGCACTCTGTCCGTGGGAATCACCCAATCGACATGCGGACTGAAGGTCTGCATCGCCGGTTCGGGATACAGCCAGTAACCAGTTAAGATGAAAGTACGAATGATCCATGGGAGTAGAACAAACATGGCAAGGACACCATAACTCCATAAGAGATGATAATCTTTCTGTTTTTCCAGGCGGAAGAGGATTTGCAGGGCAGTGAAAAGAATCAGGATTCCCGATAGCTTGAAGGTGACGACAAGCACGGAAAAAAAGAAAATGACGACCTGCAGAAGTTGTGATGAGTCGCTTTCTATAGATTCGAGCCACACGCAAAGAATCACCCAGTAAAACAGGATCACGGGCAGGTCTGTTCCCGGCGAGGAGATTTCATCCATCAGTATATAAAAAGAGAGAGGAATAAATCCCAACTTAACGATTTGACTCAGCCGAAAATCCCCCTCAAGCAGGCTTTGAAATCCGCTCAAAAAATAAATTAAGACAACGAGAAATAAAAAAGAAGGAATAATGTGAAACGATTGGAATCCCAAAAAGGAAAAACTGAACGATGCAATGAGTGTAAACCAGTTGGAGTTCGCTCCGAGGCGCGGCTCCAGATTCCCCAGGCCGGGAACGGCTGGATATTCCTCAATCCAATGAATGGCCTGCGCGTGATAAAGTGGGGTATCAGGGTTATTTGGAATCTTCACAGCATACAGAATGGTTGTAATGCATGTTAAAAAGATCAGAATCCAAACCATCCAATGCTTACGATTGAAACCGGCCAACAGCGAGGTCTTTATTTCACCATATTGAAAGAACAGGATCAGGAATGCGCCCGCCAGAACAAGAAGGTGGGCAACAAGCCCGACCTTCATTACAAGAGATAAAACCGACGACAACCATGCATTCATCGCCAGTCCCAGAAGCAGGGTTACTGAAAGTGGAATGGGGGGGTGTATTTGCAGGGAAAACGATCGTCGAATTAATGATACTGTCCCCGCGCCATAGGTCAGGAATAGAAGTGTCAGATATGCCCAGATGATGATTGTGACAAGCATTTTTGAAATGGGTTATGCCGACAAATCCAGTTTGTTCGCTTATTTCCTATGAATGAGCCGACTCTATTTGGAGCTCATTTGTGGCATGGATTCGGTATTTTAGAGAAATTATATAGCTTTGGCACAGGTGAATAATAGGTGATATCGGGGAGCATATCATACTTGCCGCCAAAGTAGGCATTGAAAATATAGCGAAATGAATTTACAGGTGAGATCTGCGGATATAGTTGAGCCTGATGACCTGGCAAAGAATAGGCGTTCAAAATGAAGAAGTGCTGCGGATTTGGCTGAATCCACGGACCATGATCGCCCTGCAAAATGATAATGGGCGGCGTTTTTGATTCAGACTGAATGGTATCAATCATCTCAAGTAATTTCTGATTGAGAAATGTCAATTGATTGGTATATCCCAATGCAAATTTCTTTGCAGCATACTGCTTCTTTTCATTCCAAAAATCAGCTGGGTTTGTATATTTCCCGTCGGGTCCAAATACAAAGGGCGGATGCGGCATGATTAAATGGATGTACACAAATTTGGGTCCCGACATGTTCGCGACATTCTTCATGCTGTTGAAGACCATCATATCGCGGTCGCGGAAATTTTGACCATCGATCTGATCGAGATCCAGCCAGCCAAAATCCTGTGATGTGCTCGCGAGGGTGGTCTGCACAAACAAGGTCTCGAACTCGGTCATGCCGGAAGAAAAAGGCGGTGGAGTCAGAAAAACATCCGCATCATCCAATTCGCTCCAGGCAAAGCCATTTGCAAATGAGATTGTTTTATAGCCGATGTTTTCCAGTTCGTAGCGAGCTGTGTTGTGTTTCAGTGCATCCCACAAAGTGAGCCGTGCAATACTATTCGGGTCATTGAACTTCGGATCAAGATCCTGTAAATATGCCAGGTTCAACGAGGATGCGAGCGAAACTTCAGTGCGGGTGTAATTGCTCTGGCTGCATTGTGCCACATAAAATCCGCGCACTTCGAGGTCATTGATAAAGCCGCTGTCGTCGTAGCCATAGGCACTCTTCAATAAATCTGCGCGTGTATACATATCCAGGATGAAATAATAGACATCAGGCGGATTCTGCGGAAGCATCAGATCTTGCACTGGCGGATTCTTCGCCGCAAGACGATGAACACCTCCTTTCTGGACCCCGGAACTGATCTGCGCCAGTGAAGTGACCACCAACCCAAGCGACACCACGTTCAGAGCCAGCACGGCATCCCTAAATGTGAAGCGTGCACTTGAGGCCCATATAACAAAAAGCACAGCCAATACCAACCATGCCACTAATAAATATGGAGTGAAGTTGACCTTCTTCCATTTTTCGACCAGCAAATTGTATATATGTCCATAGGAAAAAAATGACACCAGCAACAGAGTCGTTAAGAATGCCGAACGATATTCGTTACTCAGGAACAGCTGCGATACTAAGAAAAGCAGCCCCCCAAAAATCACGGATACCAGTAATGGGCGCCATCCGGCGTTCAGCTTCACTTGTCCGATGTTGAACGATAATAATGCCAGCACAGGATAGGCACTGAACACAACGAAATACCACGGTGTGGAGAATAGTTTGACAATAAAATCTTTTATTTTACGAATGGAGATCATTTTCTATCATCTCTGTATGGAGGATACCGTTGATCTGACACCGATCACAACATGCTGCTAAATTTCCGCGAGGTGGATCAAATCAGGGAAAGGAAAGCTCACGTTGACAATGGTACTTGCATGTATTTCCCGGAAGAACTCCCGTAAGCCCGTGACGAAACTTCATCCGCTTTTCAAATAAGGCTTGTTAACTTCATCTATCTTCTTTAGAAGTTCATCTTTCAATCCTTGTGAGATGTGCGAGTTGGGTTCATAAATATTCTGTAATTCTTCCGGGTCATTTTCTGTATCATAAAGCTCAAAGAGCGGGCCGGTTTCTTGCAACTCCTCATAGCCAAAGGAATAAGTAAGTTTATAGTTACCTTTCACCAGCATTGCCGTGGCAGGATTTAAGACCTCACGCACATCGCTCATTGTTGCCTCCAGTGCATAGAGGCTTCGGTCTGTCCCAACAGGGTCCTTATTGAAAGGCTCAAGGACGATGCCCTCCGCCCAATCAGGGGTTTTCTGACCTGTTATTTTTAGCAGCGTTGGCAACACATCTACCGCGCTGGTAGGAGAAAACACATCCCGCCGCGTACCTTGACCCGGTTCGACAATCACCAATGGAATTTGTACTACGGGCTGGTAGAGTACCGGAGTCCGGTGACCAAATATACCTCTCTCGCACATTTCGCCATGGTCGGATGTAAAAACAAACACTGTATTTTCGAGCTCTCCACTTTTCTCCAGGGCATTGTAGAGTCGTCCCAGTTCCGAATCGGCATACAAGATGAACTCATCATAATCCTGTCTTTGTCTGCCCTGGTATTTCAAGTTCAGCGGCTCTCCGGCCTCGCCCCCGAAAAAAGGATGTCTCGGCTTCTCAAGGTAAAAGTCAACGCCGTCATTTCGAAATGCGTTGACAAATTCCCGTCGGGTGTTATAGGGACGATGAGGTGGAAAGAAATGGAAGTATCCCAAATATGGCCGCTGCAATTTTCCGAGGTTTGAAATTATCCAATTGATACCATCTTCGAGCAGGAAGTAGTCATCTTCCCCACGTTCCGGTATTCCACGAGGAAAATCAGCTCGCAAATTCCTTACGATATTCTGACTGTACTTTTGGAAAAAGGGAGCAAAAAAAAGTGAGTAGGTATATCCTTTTTCAGCTTCCTCCATCATTCTTCCCCACGTGATCGGGGCGATATCATTATCCCGCGGGAATAACCGATCCAAAGACAGGCTGTTCTTCACATATAGGTCTGTTCGATTGATTATTTTTTCGATATCCAATGAAAATTGATCGAAGAATTCATAAACATTTGGATTGTGAGAATATCCTACCCGATAATACTCGCCGACTGACTTAAAGAGGTTGTGCGATTCTTTCCCTTTTTCGATCGAACGGACCTTGTCACTAAAAGCTCGATGCGTCCAGGGGTACGTTCCGGTTAGTAAGGATGCGGTTCCTGGAACTGTCCAATTGCCCGCGGCATAATGGTGATGATATACAGTCCCCTTCTCAGCAATTCTGGATAGACTGGGCATCGTCTGGCGTGGATACCCATAAAGAGAGATATTTTTGGCAGATAATGCATCGAACACAATGACCAGCACGTTCTTTGCATTTGGAACGGAGTCTTGGGGGGCGGCCTTCTGAAGGACAGATTGCGACAGGTATACACTGGGAGGAAACAGCGCCAACAACTTTAAAAATTCTCGTTTATTCAGTACTCTGCCCATAATGACCAAAACCGCATTCAGGAAGGAAGATTTCGCATTGCAATAATGACGATACTCAGCACGTCGAAAAACACGTACAAGGATGAGATGGTTGAAATACGATCAAAGATTTCAATCATCGAACTCCTGAAGTTGTTTTGCCTGACTATTAATATGAGTGGAAGAGCCGCGCTCACGGTCGTTAGCAGGAATACTGTAAGCCAGAAATAACGAAAGGGATGATTTGTTCGAATGAGAAGGCTGGCAAACCAGGTCGGTAGAGGATATCGCATCCAGGAATAAACCTGTCCCCCAATGGCCCAGAGGGCAACCACCAAAAACGCGGTTCCAAGGAAAGCCAGTCGTTTGTCTGCATCAAGCCAATGCGGGATAAGCAAGCCCAGGATCACCAAAATGAGAAATATTCCCATGGATTCAACCAGGGCAAAAGCCAGACTATAGGATAACAAGCCAAGAGCATCCCAAACGTTTGTCCTTGCGGCCACCCAGGAAAAATCACGAAACCCCATCAATAAGGTCCATGCGTGAATCGGGAAAACGCATACCATGAATAGTTGAAACAAGCTTCTGTTTGTGTAGACGCGTACTAAAAGGGAACGGTTGTTCAGCATTTTTCGACAAGTAGTCAGCCCATTATAATACCTGACAACAGGGCGGAATTATTTCATGACATTAATTCTTTTTTATTAAGAAATCACAAATCGCAAAGTCCAGTTCTTCATCTATATCCCAGGCTTCAGCCGCATCGATCTCGAACATCGATGGTTTTTCCCCAATGCGGTGATGACACTTGACCAGGTTTTGACGGGTAAAAATGTACAGACAGGAATTCTCTTCGTAAACGGGAGGCAGGTCCTGGGTCCGGAGAAGGACCGCCGGGTCATGGTTGATGGCATGCCCATGCTGGTCATAGAGGCGGGTCTGCAGACGGGTCACGGAAAAGAGCGAGTCCCGCTCCGGATAATCGGCCAGAAAACTGTTAATTGCGCGAGAAACAGTCTCCGGCTTGAGCAGGGGATTGGTACTGTGAGTCTGCAAATAAAAATCGGCTGTAAATTGATCTGTATCATGGATCAGAATATCGTTCATCGGCACATCATCGGCCCGCAGACGTTCAGGGCGATTAATGATTTTCACCTCCGGAAAATGACGCCTTAAACCATCCATGACCGGTTCAGAGTCGGTATCTACAATGATTTCTTTTATTTCAGAAACTTGAAGGAGCGATCCGATAATATGATGAAACAGTGGCTTTCCAGCAAGCGGGCGATGATTCTTGCCGGGCACGCGCTGGCTATGGTGACGCATTGGAACAAGAGCGGCGATATTCATATCGATTGATTATACCGAATTGACAAAAGAAAAATGACATGGAAAATTTTAAACTTATCCCCTTTCTTAGCTGAACCAGCAACTGTCCTACTGATCCATATCCATTGATTACTTGTGATATTGAATCGGCTCCACCTCCCTTTTTACTTTTTCCTTCATCGTTTTTTCCCTTGCGTAATAAAACGTCTCCCGCAACTGCGGTGTGACGAGACTCGTCTCGTGATGGCCCCTGCGCGTGCCGAGAAACTGCATGTAGCGGAACCAGAATATCGAACCGAGATGTTTCCAAAGCACGCGTTCACGCGCGGCATGCCATAGATCGCTGGCTATATTGGCGGCAGTCAAACGGAGGAAATCATAAATATTGAAATGAGACTCAGGATAGATTTTCTTGAACGCCATCGCTTCACGCCGATAACGGTTATAGACGCCGCGCGGCGTTTCATTGTGGACGTGAATGATCTCTGCCTCCGCAACATATGCAATCTCATGTCCTTGTTCTTTTGCCCACTTCGCCCAGGCCAGATCTTCCAGGCCGGTCAGCGTTTCATCATAGGGATTTTTCTCCCATAAGCTTTTTCGAATTGCCGCGTTTGCATTGTTGCAGAAAGCAGTTTCCTGACGAAGCTTGTTCTCATCCGGGAACCACCGGTGAAAGATCTGCTGCTCCGAAAACCTGGCCGACTCAGGTCCGCGCTGCTTGCCATACGTGAGGGCGATCTTTTCGTCCTCAAATGGGTAGAGAAG
>JBGPNQ010000004.1:0-40513 GCA_041487615.1 Anaerolineae bacterium | reverse complement strand
TGTTAGACTTCGTAGGAGACCTCTTTTGCATATAGTTTGGTTTGCACCACTATCCTACATCAGAGGTCTCTCTTTTTCAACTCGTTTTCCTTCTTAGCTTGATGCCCATGGATGCTTCTCCCGCCCATATCGAAACCACCAGTCCTCACAACGACGGAATATTTTATCTAGACTTTGTAATTCCCTCGATAGGACTCAGGAAGCAGACTCGCCAAAGACTCCATGATCTGACGGGTACCCTCCCGAAGCATTGTCTGGCGATCCGCCTGCTCCTGTAAAAAAAAGGGCTTCCCCACGAAAAGTGTCACCCGGGCGCGCTGGAAGCGTTTCAAATGTCCGTATATATTTTCGTTCTCCGTCCCCGTCATCGCAATGGGAACGATGGGCGCGCCTGCTTTGAGCGCGAGGAACGCGGCACCTTCATTGCCATCCTCCAATCCACCGATCACAGACTGGCGTCCTTCCGGGGCAATGGCAACCAGACGTCCTTCCATCAAACCATCCATGGCGGCGCGTAACGCTTTTCGGTCGGGTCTGCCGCGATGCACCCAGATGATCCCATAGGCGCGGAAGATGGGCCCCACAAACCAATCCTCATACAACTCGATCTTGCCCATTGCTTCAATCATATAAGGAATGGAGGCGCCCAGCAAAACCGCATCTGCATCACCCAGATGATTGATGACCACGACTGCCGGTCCCTTCTTTGGAAAGTTTTCCATGCCTGTTACACTGGCACGCGTCAGCGTAAGGATGAGGAACTTTATGATGAGGCGCGCAAGTTGACGGAAGAATCGCCGCGCCAATGTGAGGCGCGGCAAGGCAACCAGTTCCGGTCTCCAAATTTCCGTGATCGGTTTAGGTGGGGAGGATGGCTGATTCAGCATAAACGCCGCGATATTCCTCCGGTAAAAGCCCTGACAGATAACTCATAACGAGATCTGCATTTTGTTGACGCGCTTCATGCTTTTCAGCACCTTTGGCTGTAATCTCAGGGAGTGTGATGGGTTGGCCGATGCGCATTTCGAGCGCAGGCCGCTTGCCATGTTTTGCACGCTGCCAATAATCCTCCGTGGTACCTACAAGTCCCACAGGCACGACCGGCACGCGCGTTTGCTCGACAATATACGCAATTCCGGGCATGGCGCGTCGCATGGCAGGAACGTGGGAACGTCCGCCTTCGGGCGCGATCAGCAACGGGTAACCTGCCTGGATGACGGAAATGATTTTCATAAAGAGCGGGCGGTCATAATTGCCGCGATGCACGGGGATGACACCATATGCTTTTAGTATTTGTCCCTGACCCGGCTTATCGAACACATCCGCCGCACCGATGATTTCAAGTTGTTCGGGCCAAAACGCGGCGATGAGCGGAGGATCGAATATGGAGACATGATTCATCGCCACAACGTATTGTTTGCCGTACGGGACATTTTCGCGGCCGATGATCGTTACACGGCCGAGCACGCGAAAAATAAAGCGAAAGACTGTCTTCAAGATTGGGCGGCTGATCCGAAACCGCAGTGGAACGTGATATGTGTCACTCATTTGCACAGTTCCAACGCTTTCTCGAACACTTCATCTGCGGTGAGCTTATCGGAGTCCAGCACAACGGCATCCTCGGCTGCTTTTAGCGGAGCCACATCGCGGGTCGAATCGATACGGTCGCGTTCCTTCACTTTGTCAAGAATCTCATCATAGTCCGCAGTTCCGCCGCGGGCCAGGATCTCATCGTATCGTCGCTTGGCGCGTTCTTCAGCAGAGGCGTCGAGATAGATCTTCAAATCTGCTTCCGGCAAAACGACCGTACCAATATCGCGCCCAACCATCACGACTTTTCCGCGCCGACCGATTCGTCTTTGTTGTTGACTCAATGCGGCGCGTACCCCGCCATATGCGGAAACTGCAGATACGTTCATTTCAACTTCGGGCAGGCGCGTTTCCCAGGTGATATCTTTTCCACCTACGAGGACATCGCAGGCGCGTCCATCGGGAACTGAGGCGGGCGCAACATCAATTGGCGTATCCTTTGCCAGAGCTGTGACCGCGGACTCATCGCTCACATCCATGTCGCGATTCAATGTGAGCCAGGTGATGGCGCGATACATCACACCGGTATCAAAGAAAAGATAGTGAAGGGCCTGGGCGAGCCTTAACCCAAGTGTGGATTTGCCCGAAGCGGCCGGCCCGTCTATTGCAATGATGGAGGGTGTGTTGGATGTCATTGAGGTTTTTCTGTAGGGACGGGCAGCCGCTCGTCCCTACAAGTATTATTGAGAGGTCCCACGCGCGTCGGGGAAGAGATCGTTACGCGCCCACAGGATGATGGTCTCGTTCTCGCGCGGTAGTTGGCGGTTAACAAGCCAGCGCCACCATTCAGGCATGGGCATCGATTCAAATTGCACGCGCTGACGCCAGATAAAGTCCTGCCCGCGATATCCAGACGGCAGACTCAGGTTATCCATCATCGGCGTGATGACGATGGGCGGAGCGACCTGTGCATCAAGTGCGGAAACCAGTTTGACCTCGTGATCGCGCAACAACCATTCGAGGGCCGCGGAATTGATTCCCATGATGGTGACAGGCTGCGACTGGTCATGACCGAGGCTGAACTCGGAGATATCGTCCACACTGGCGAGGAGCAGATCGGCCTGGGCAGGTTTTTGATCGGGAGTCCAAAGCTCCACACCATTGGGATAGCGTACTCCACTTGTGCCCCATGCCACACCCAGTGTGTACACTGTCAGAAAGATGATGAATGCCCATGCTGTTCCGAGCCAGGCTATGCGGCCGGACCAGCCAAAAGCGACAAACGCAATACAAACGATGAGGATTGCCAGTGCGCCGTACAAAATGGCATAACGTGGATTTTGAATACTGCCAATGCCCGGAATGCTGGTGACAAACTGATTGAACGGATCAAGTCCGATGGCGGCGATATCAAACCAGATGTACGTAAGCAGGATCAGCAGCGCCGTACTGACCGCGCCCACTTCAAGCCGTTCAGAGGGGAAAATGTTGAGGCTGCGCGACTGTTCCAACGCGGCAAGCGCCAGCAACGGAAGTATGACCCAGACCAATTCGCTGGACTGGCGATAAAAGATCGCGATCAGCAGTGCAACGCCCAGCCACAAACTTAAGCGGATGATCCGTTTGCTACCGGTGCGGTAACCGCGGATCAGCGAAAGGACAGCGAGAAAAATCCCCAATGGTTCGTATGCAAGCAGCGTAAAGAAGATACGTCCCGGCGTCATTACAGAGGGAGCAGTCCACCCGTTTAGATATGCCGGAAGCGATGAAACCCATGCGCTGAGTCCGTTGGGCGCCACAAAGAAAAGTGTTCCGCCGAGGAGGAGGGTGATGATCAAGGCCAGGAGTGCGGGGCGGAATTCGTAAACGGTCAGGGGTTGGGGGTCAAGGGGTGGAGAGGTAGCTTCTGAAGCCTCGGACGTTCCCGTTGATGCGGGCCTTGCTTCGAGTCCTTGAACGAAAAGCCAGGCGAGGCCAAGAGTGAGGAGTCCTGCCCAAAGTGAGGTACCCGAAAGAAGAGCAAGTCCCGCAAATATCCCGGCAGGGATGAGGCGACGACCGGAGGTCCACATCCCCCACGCAAATACGAGGAAGGTTACCGCCAGCATCGTGCCGCCTGCCTGACGTGACAGGGAGACGAGCCCAGGGTCAATGGCGAAGAGGAAGGCAAGGATCAACGCAGAACGAGGTTTGAGTCTTTCGCGGAAGAAATATGGAGCAAATACAAGCGCGCTTCCCGCCAGTGCAGGAATAAAACGCGCCATGAAGTTCGTGCTTTCGATGACCGCGAACAGTATGCTGGTGAAGAGAATATAACCGGGCTGGGGTCCGAGCAACGGCTTCAAGCCCTGGGCAATATGCAGGGACTGCAAAGCAAGCCTTGCTTCGGAGTCGGTGAGCGGCATTGTTCCCAGTTGAATGAGGCGAAAACCCAATGCGATGAGAAAGGCCAGCCAATACAGCCAGTCTTCGTTTTTGAGTCGGGAGAAGTTCATAGGGATATTTTACCCTTGATTATCCGGACATACCTGGGCGCGGATACAAGAGTTGCGAACCACCGCTTTTGGATTTTCACAGGTATCTCCCCGCTCGCATGGAGATTGCTTCCCGCAGGCTCGCAATGACATAGCATTCACGGCACTTCATAAATGGTCACGCTGCCCTGCTGATAGATGGATTTCAGGAAGCGGTTGAATTTCTCCTGATTGACGTGGTACGTGGTGAGCTCAAGATTCCCAATATAGATATAGCGGATGTTATAGCGGTTGATGATCTGCTGGGTAGTGATCCAATCGGGCGTGGAATATAAGGTCGCAATATCGTCCTGGCGCGAGCCCTGCAAGGCATTATCCCGCCATTGACCTTCATGTCCCGGCCAGCCCAACACAGTTGGCATCCCCGTATAGGTTGAGACGCGGGCGAACTCGGAATATTGTCCGCCAACTGCTTCTGCCACCACACCTTGATCCAGTCCCTGCATAAATTGAAAAGCCTGGTAATCATCGGGCATTGAATTCGCAAGATAGGCCGCGCCATCCAGCGTGCGCAGTTCGGGATTTTTCGCTTTGAAATTATCTGTTTTGCTGGGCAGGCTGAATACCGGATAGACGAGTCCAAGTCCGATCACGAAGACCAATACTGTTGTGACAAGTGTTGAAGCCATGCCGCGCAGTTCGGAAAACATCACAGCGGCGCCGAACGCAGCGGCAAGAGAAAGCAATATCCATGCCTGATAGTAGAACTTGAAAACAGTATTGATGCGGTAGCCAAAGTTATCGCGCAGGTAAAAGAAGTCGGGGCCGAGGATGAGAAGCGCACCAGTCCCGATCAGAAGAAGGATGAAGGAGGAAGGGTGAAGGATAAATGACTCATCATCACTGTGCTTTATTTTTGCGAGAAATGCGATCGTAGGAATTAACAATGCTAGCAGAGTAAGCAGGCTGCCGATATTTTTCAATCTGCGCGCCATGCTATCTGCGATAAATGTGTTGAGGTCGCGTCCCTGACCGGCCAGGATCGAATCCACAAGGTCAGGCTTTATTTTCACTGCCAACAGACCCATGATGAACATGGCCGCCAAAATGATTATCAAAAGTCCAAACGTGGATAAGAGACCGACACGCCAATTGGCAGAGGCATGATCCCGGGATAGATGGATCAAATAGGCAAATAACGGGATAAACAGCGTCCCCCACATCACCCACAGATGCGCGCCGCGCGTCACGAACATGAAGTTCGGAACGATACCGCCTGCCTGCGAATCGAAACCAACGAAAAATGGAAGATATAGTACGAACGCGGTGAGTCCCGCCGGGATGCCCAGGAGCAGGACATCCTCCATCCGTTCCCAACTCCAGCCGGATTCCCTAACTTGATTCAATGCGTAGCTGAAAACGATCAGCGCCGCGCCCGGCAGGATATCCCATGTGTTGAGGAACGCCAGCCCGCCCAGGACCAATCCAATCGTGAAGAATCCGGTCTTGTTGATATTCAGTCGTCCGAAGAACAGATCA
Organism: Anaerolineae bacterium; assembly: GCA_041487615.1. GTDB lineage: Bacteria > Chloroflexota > Anaerolineae > Anaerolineales > Villigracilaceae > Defluviilinea. Next base: position 34,970 of record JBGPNQ010000004.1, on the reverse strand, counting down.
ATGGTGCCGCGCCAGCCACCCAAGAAAAGATTCAATGCGACAGCTATTGCGAGCAGGTTGAATGGCACTGCCAGTACATGCGGATGCAGGTCTCCGAGCAAATAGGAAAAGAACGGGAATTCGTCGATGACTTCGAGGCGGGCATTATTCAGATCGTAATCCTGTAATACGCGCGAGGCACGCCACCACCAGAAGAATTGATCCGGCGCCCAGTGCAATGGCTGTACAGGCGGCTTGGTCAGTGCCTGCAAATCCAGCCATGACCAAAAGGAGGATGTGGCCGAACCGTCCGCGGCAAATCTCCAACCGATACCTTTGCTATGAAGCGATTCGAAGAGGCCTTCAAGATTGCTAACGATCAATAAAAACAATGGAGCCAGGAATGCACCGAATACGGGTGAAGTCCTGGTTTCCTGTTCATCGCTCCTCCACGTGCGATACGCTGAGAGGATGTTGAATAGCAATCCATACGCGCCAATGGCACTCAGACCGAAGATGAGAGAAAGCATCAAATTGTGAGCAACCGGTGCGGCGGTGGAGGTCAGCTTTGCCAGCATGGCCGTCATCACATAGCCAAAATAATAGTAGGAGATGGCATATCCCGATAACCAGGGATCATGCGGAGGAAAGGTCGGCGAGTGCAAAATGGCATTGATGAATGCAACTTCCATCCATTTCTCGCCACCCGCAGTGAATATCTCCGTGTTCGTGGAGCGGACAAAAGCCATGAGTGCAAAGGCGATGAGGAAGAAAAGCTCGACCGTGATGATCAGGTGACGATTCTCGTTCGCCCACTCGAGCATTTCCGATTTCCGATTTTCGATTTGCGATTGACGATTTACAACCAGCCATATGCTTAATCCAAGGAGAATGATCGCTGCCAGCAGAAGCCCGCCGATGTCATTTTGTGCAATTCCCAGTGAAGCGAACACCCAGAAGACATATCCCCAGATCAACAGGCCCAACGCGCGCGCCAATGTATAGCCACGATCCGTCAGCGCAGGGAAGAGATGATACGCCAGCGGAAACGTCAGCCAGCCCAGAAGTGTGATAACGATGTACCAGGAGATGAATGCAGTCATGTGGTGAAGATGAAGGAATTAATTTTCAGGGAACTTAAATTTTCCATCCGGGTCGGATTGGAGGTCGAAGACTTGCACAATTGCATCCAGATTGATGGGACCATAAACATGAGGGAAGAGGTCTCCCTCGGGCACGCCGGGGGGAGGAGCGCCGCCGGATGGCGGTTCCCATTTCAGGTCCGAGGAAAGACGCGTGGGTTCGATCACAAGCAGGAGGAGTCCACTTTGTCCCTCATAAAATTTATGGGCCACCGGAACTACCTGTGATTCCGTCGAGCAGTGGATGAAGCCTTCGGTTTCCAGGCTTTCAGTGCGGTAATCACCGCGTTCACGAGCCTCAAGCCATGCTGCGCGCGATGTGATATGGAAGATCATCTACTCTCGCCTTCTTATTGAATTACTTCATAAATCACGGTGTTTGCATCACGGTACACCGCATTCCAGTATTGGCCATCATATTTTTCAAACTTTGCAATACCGTCGGGCATGGGCAGGTCTGTCCGCTGGTATTCTGCGCGCTCGAGTTGACCAACCACAATATATTTCACGTCATATAGCTTCAGGAAATCGCGTGCAGACTGTAGATCGGTTGTCGAATAGAATGTGCCGACAGCTGCCACACGATCTTCAACCCACGTCGACATCAATCCGCGCTGCTGACGTTGGTGCCAGTTCCAGCCCACCACACCAGGCAAACCTGTATAAATGGTGAAACGTGTACACCAGTGATATTCAACGCAGTTCGCTTCAACGAGGACAGGGGAACCTTGCACATTATCCTGCATCCAACGGATGGCGCGGTAGTCCTCACTCAGGTCCAGGCGCTGACCAAAGTCATCATACTGCGCATATTTCATATAAGTCATCGCGTCGAGCGTGTGAGGCGCTTCTTCGATCCAGCGATCACGAATTTTTCCGGATGAGCCGGTGACGGTGAACAACGCTGCTCCCGAAACCAGAATGATCATCGAGGTCTGCCAGAACACGCGCCAACCGGGGAGCCATTTGAAAAACGCAGGGATTGTCCATGCGAAAGCGGCGCCTGCGCTGGCCGCAAGCAGGAACCATGATTGCAGATAGAACTTGAAGATGGTGTTCTGGCGTCCGATGTCGCCGCGTACCACCACCACTTCCACAACGATTGTAATCACCAATGCCGTGCCAATGAGAAACAATACGAATCGTTTTGCATCAGGCAGATTGGGTCGCAACAATAGCAAGCCTGCCCACGCTGCAATGGGTAATGCGATCCAGCCAACACTTGCCCACGGAAAGTTGAGGCTTGACACACGGTATTGAAGCAGGAGCAATACGAACACGATCAAAACCAGAAAACCTTCGATCAACAACTGATAAGGTTTTAGTTTTCGCAAGGAGGAAACGGGTGTTGACGCCATCCACTCACGCGTTTCCCAGGCCATCCATGCTACGACAATGAATAACGGCAGTGCCCATTGTGTGAGATACGAACCGATCGGAGTGAACGGTCCCTTCCACGGATCGAGCGCGCTGTATACCTGGCTATAGTAATCGCGATAAGGTTGGTACATGATGAACGACAAAAACGTCAACGCAAGGATGGCACCGATCACCAATCCAACGCGTTGATAGGACGATGACGTTTCCGCGTAACGCCAGATGGCATATCCGACAGCAAAGAGGGCAATCGGCAGATAGGTATAAATATCAGACAGATTGGATGGATACAACGCGCCGATAATGAGGCCACCGACCACGAATCCCAGCGCAATTGACAGTGGATTCCGCCATTTGGCGCGGCCTGCCAATGCAGCCAATGCCCAGCTCAATGCAAGCAGCGCCAGCGGCATGGCGATCATGTGCGCATGCAAATCGCTGTAAAGGAATGTGAACAACGGGAATTCCGTAATTTCATTCCCACCAAGTGGAGGAACAACGCGGCTGGGATTCCAGTACCAATCTCCAAATCCGATGCCGAGGGGTGTCCCATTTCTGACCATCATGAAACCCTGAAAGGCCCATGCCCAACGCTGGAAGGTGGAGATGGTTGCATCCCATACAAATGCCGGTCCCGCGCCGATTTGCTCGAACTTTTGAAAGATGAGTTGAATGGTTCCGAGGTTGCCGAGGAAGAGGGTGAGTGCAGAGGCGGCAAGACCGCTGATTAAGGACGAGGGGTTAAGCGGTAGGGGTGAAGGTTCATCCCCTGTCCCCTCGGACTTATCCCTTGCAAGTAAGTTCCATCCGATGGAAAACGCACAAATCCCGACGATGGCAAATAATGTTGGAAGTATAAAGTTATATGCGATGGACGGGACAATGCCAAGCAATTTGACAGGTGTCCCGACGAGCACAAATCCATAATAGTAATAGTTGATGTAGCCGCCTGCGAACCAGGGATCATACGGCGGGAACGATGTGCTCTTGATGACCGCGTTGAAGTAGGAGAAATCCATCGGGCGCTCGCCGCCTTTGGCGGGATGCCACATATCGGGATTGCCCAGGCGGATGATTAGGTCGAACAGCAGGAACGCCAGGAACAAACCTTCGATCAGGAGGAAGTACTTGCGTTTTGTGTTCCATTCTTCTCGTAATTCATCGCGCTGATACCAGGCGAGAATCCCGCCCAGGAGCAGGATCAAGCCAAAGACAATCGCAATGGTCCCTCGCGTGTATGGGATTCCGACCGAGCCACCGATCCAGGCTAGATACCCGAACAGCACCAATCCCAAGACGCGGCTGAGTGGATATCCCTTATCGGCCAACCCCGGCATGGCAAGGCGGATCAACGGATACACGGCCAATCCAAGAATGAAGATGAAGAAATACCAGATGAACAACCCCAGAACCGGGTAACGATTCTGAACCCAGTCGTAATCGAACAACTGTGACCATGTCCCGCCGGCGCGTTGTTGTGCCAGTTTCCCTGAAGACAACATCAGGTTGGAATAATCATCGAATTGACGCGGCGTGAGATGGATGGCTTTTGTCAAATCCACACGGCTGAGAGTGGCGCGTACTTCGGCAATATTGAAGTCAGCGCTCTTCTTGAAGATCAACACCTTTGGATGATCATAGAAGGTGAACGCTTCCTCTGCCGCCTCGTCGTTGATGACAATTGGACCAAGCGTGGGATAGGTTTCAAAAACTTTGACTAGATCGTATCCCAATCTGCCTTTGTATTGACCTGGCTGTGCATCGAAATAGCACTTGTTGATTTCCAAATCCGCCGGACAACCCATTAACTCGCGGTAATACAATGTTGTCAGCGGATAACGCTCGGGGACGCGCGTGATCTGTCCATATTGATGATTTGTTGGAATAAGGATGTAGTCGGTCTGGTTGAGAATATCGATATAGCGGTTGAGTTTATCTGCGTTGTCATCCCAATAGACCTGCAGAGTCAGGTCGCCGCGATAGATGCCGCCGAACGCGTCATAGCCATCCAGGCGGAACGGAAGCCCGTAATCGTAATCGGTCTCATTGCTAATGGCTGCACCGGTCAGGGAAAGTATGCCCGAGTCCGTTTCCAGATGGAGATAGTATTGGATGCCTTTTTCCAGAGCAATGGGGTGATCGAGTGTTAAAGTATATGTGTCGCCGCGCGGGTCATTGGATGTTACAAAAGTCGATGTAACCGAGGCGCTTGCAAGGGATTGCCCGGATGGTGAATTCGGATCCTTCCCCACGGAAAGACTTAATGTATGCTTTTCCGATGAAGTGGTTAACTCCACATTGGTAACATGGTCCAATGTGATTCCATTTAAAGTACCTGCGACCTGTGGAACAAATGAGGTTGTAAAGGGCTCGTCGAAAGCGACAATGCATGGTGAAGAAAGATCCGCAACTTGTTCTGTGATTTGATCTGCGGCCTGAATCGAAATGTGCATGGGACCGCAAATATTCACCCTCCCTTCTGCATCTATCATTTCAAAACGTAGATAATAGGTTTGATTGGCCGTCAGCATTGGAAACTGATCGAAGTTTGCGACCTGCGACAGGGTCGTTGACCCATCCTGGGATTGCGGGAAAGTCGTCAATGCTGTGGCAAGCGGTTGAGGGTCATTCAGATTTTGCCAGACCGTTAAATGCATCTGGGACGATATCTGAGCTGGAAAAGCTGCAACATGAGCAAGCAATATGTCCTTCAGCAAACCATCATTCTGAGCCACAAATGATGTTTCATAAGGGATCGTTGGTTGAATATTCACTCCGGTCGGAAACGGTAAAGGCTGGTTGTACATTCCATCTTTACCAGTCCCAATTTGAACATTGATCGGGCCAGGAATATTCTGGAAGATCCAGCGTGAAGCCGCGATGCGCGGCTCGGTGCGGATGTAAATGCTATGGAAGGCGAACGCCCAAATGGCAGTGAGCGCCACAACAGTAATGCCGACCATCCATGCAAGGGGCTTTAAAACGTTCAAACGTTTAAACGTTCCAACGGCCTGCCCTGACTGTGGCTGCTTGGCGCCACGTATCGAAAGGTTCAAACCCGAGATTTCAAACACAAACCAGGCCGCCATCATCGCCAATAACGGATAGATCGGAAGTTGATAACGCATGGTGGGATTGAATTGAAGAGATTGCCAGAGGAAATATAACGCCGTCCAGCCCCAAAGAAGCGCGTGGCGCCACTCACCTTTGAAGACGCGCCAGCCCATCAGCAGGAAGCCTGCCCATGCCAGAATACCAAGTGGAAGTCCAAGACCCCAGAGGGTTAGATTCTTAAAAGAGTAGAGATGTGAACGTCGCGCCCATTGAAGATTCCACGGCAGGTCGGCATCACCTTTCGCCTGGGCCCGCTGCTCCTGGATGTTGGCGATCCACTGCTGGCTCGGTCTCAATCCATCGAAAGCGTATGGCTGGAAGACGCGGAAGGAAATAAGAGATGCTAATCCACCCGCCACAAGGCAAGCGAGGATGAATATCCAATAATTGTTGACCGTGGACGCAGGACGATGGACGATGGAAAGTTCATCGGTCTGCGGTCTACGCTCTACGGTCAGGTAGCGCACTGCGAATGCCCCGGGCAGCAAAATCGCCATCGGATAAATATTGACCTTGGACGCGAGTGCCATGCCAAAGGCAAGACCAAAACCGATGCTGAGCCAGAGGAGGGGATTGCGAAGGACTTGTGATACGTAATTCGATATTCGAACTTCGTTATTCGTTCCGGGTAGTTGAGCTTCCGATAGTTCAGCCTTTTCCCCATTTACGAGTCTCGATTGACGGTCGACGATTTCCACCTCTTGCGCTTCGACGTCCGATTCTTGAATATCTTTCATCGAATATCGAGCATCGAGGATTCTCACCGCAAAATAGATGGCCAAAAACGCAAAGGCGTTGACAAACAGGTCCGTTGTAAAGAAATGCGATTGCTGAATCTGCATCACTGTCAATGCAGAGAAGAGCGCAGCAAGCAACGCAATGCGGCGGTTATACAAACGCGAAACGATCAGATACAAAAGGAAGATCGTGAACAGGTCTGCCAGCGCGGAGAACTGTCGACCCAGCATTTTTACGTCAGTTTCCTTCAGTGCATCGGCCGCCACGCGGACAATGGTCATCGGCAGGTCGCCGTACACGAAGAACGAATATCCGCGGTTATATGGATTCAGCGGTGATGTCTTGCTGTCGAAATATTCGCTGAGGCTCAACCATCTCATTTGCCCCGGAGGACAGCCTTCCGAAGGCAATTGATAGGAACACGTCTGCGCCTGTAAACTTCCAAGCACACCCGTAAGGAAATTCTCATCCGGATGCTGGTGCTGGCCTTCGCCCCAATTGACACCCGTCAAACGCAAATAGCCTGCCAGTGCAAACACCAGCAGAAAAAGAACATCATACATCCAGGGATATTTTTCGCGATGATTCATAAGCTCTACCGTCATTGCGAGGGCGATAGCCCGAAGCAATCCCTTGTAAAAGTGGGAGATTGCTTCGTCGCCGCTCTGCGGCTCCTCGCAATGACATTAACTACTTCGGTACAAAGAAAATCCAGAAATCGTGACCCGGCACATCCGAGTCGAACATACGCAATTGCCCGTTGGGATACAGTATTTTCAGGATGTCCAGCGATTCCTGATCGTTCGCGCCTGGGTCTTCGGTATTCGCCTTGACGATAAATAACTTTGGTTTGGGCAATGGCAATGTAGTTTGCAGATCCCGGGTCCACATCGCCATATCCCGGTTTGGGATGCCCGCCCACACCGCCGGCAGACGAGTATCCACCCAATACGGGAAGGGCACAACCCACACCGTATCGGTCGTGCCATATGTTTGCTGGAATTCCTTGATAACCTTGCCCATGTCCGATGAGTTCCACGAACCGCCGCGGAACGATTCATAATATTGATGGAAGACCAAATCGTAATTTTGACTTGCAGACGTCAGCAACAGGATACCCATCAGGCTCCATGAGACGAATGCCCGCCTCGTTTCCAAGCCGATCGCCGTGACCAGACCGTCGAGCGCCATCGCCCCTAGAACAAATACTGGAATGTACGCACCACTTGCACGGTTCAAGGCAGGATTTTCACCCGGGTATGCCAGTGAAAGAATGGATGGCATCAGCAGCAACGGAATGGACACGAGCAAAAAGAGATCGAGCCAGTGACGGTTGCGGATGTAACGCACAAGAACAAGGACTACGCCGATAATAAACAGGACCGCGGAAATTGTGTCCAAAGCTGGACGATGAGGCACGGAGTGGACCCAGATCTCGCCATCGTCAAAGTTGAACATCTTGAGCGCTGTCCAGACATTGGAAATAAAGATCTGCCAAATCGGCTGTGTGATGGGGTTTTCCACCCCGCTTAATCGCGACAGGGCACGGAAACTGAACGTCGCCGGGTTATCCACCCAATAGCGCAACAATGGAAGGAAAACAAACAAAGACATCAACGCGAGCAATGTCAGCCAGATGACTGAGTCCTTGCGCGCGCCTTTCGATTGTTCGTGAAGCCAGTACAGGGCGAACGCCGCCACGACAACGAGCGGCACAATACGGAACGGACTATAGCCATGCAAGCCGAGTCCCAGGAACAGGCCCGAGAGCAGGAAATCATTGCGGCTACGCGTCCGCAGGCCGCGGACGAGATAGAACAGCGTGGGAGCAACAAAAAGCGGATATAGCGGAAAGCGGAGTCCCACGCGGCTGATGACGTTGGGCCAATAACCGATGCCCGCCATGACAAAAGCGAAAAGCCCCACGCGGCGTCCACCGACCTCTTTTCCCAACAAATAGATGAAGGGCAGAGTCAAAAAGCCGAGGATGGCGGTACCCAGTTTCAGGCTCAGGAACGACAAACCTGTGCCGAAAACCTTTGCCACGAGAAGTGTCCAATACATCTGGAAGCCTTCACGTCCGGTATTTCTGATGAAGAAGATATGGGTTTGTCCCTGTGAAATATCATAGACATCCAGGATTTTTTCGGCGTGATCGCTGAATGGTTCCGGCGGGACACTGATCGTCTGATAAAAGCGGAAGAAGAATACCAGAGCGGTCGCAGCGATGAGCAGGAGTGTCCAACGCGAAATATTGATTGTCCAGGGATCATGTTTGAAGAACGCATTGAATTTCCCCACGGCAATACGAAAAAGGCCCTGATTCAACCAGAATGCCCAGACAAAAATGCCGGCGGCAAGAAGCCAGATGAAGACATTTGTCGCGGTAAAAAGATTGTCATTGAACAGAAAGAACGACCAGATCGCAAGCACCGAGCCAACAACCGATGGGACCAGGCGATAGCGGAGCGGATCGTTGCGATCAGAGGACTCTTCGAGTGGATGGAGCGTCCATTCCCCGCGCCAGATCGCCCATCCCGACATTCCAAATGCCACGATATAGAAAAAATAACCAACACCATAGGTCGTGGGCGGCGGCTCAAAAAAACGCTGACCAATGAAGGCCAGGGTGAATGCAAGTAATGAACGCCAGGGGAATGAAACAGAAGGCGGAAGGATGAAGGATGAAGGCTTGTCCTGAGCCTTTTCGAATGGATGAAGTTTGGATTCAGTAATAATAACGGGAACTTCTTCAACCTGCAAGTCTGTAGCTGAAAGTTGAGAGCTAACAGCTAAAGGCTGTTCTTCCTCCACAAATGATGGAACTTGAATCCGCTTGCCGTCGCCGAATCGAAACAACGATTTGACATAATCGAGCACACTGGGTTCACCCAGCGGATATTGGTTTGGATTTGGATTCTCGTTGCTCATCTAGTTCTACTCACTTCTCACTTTTTATTTCTTCCTCGCAATAACCAAAATACTTTCTCCCCAGCGCATGGGAAGGAATATCCATCCGGTGATCGCTTGAAACCCACCAAGCGAACCAAAGAATAATTTCTGAATCGGACCTGGCATAAAACGGATATATGGCACATCCCAGAATCCGTCCGAGAATACTTTCAGCAGATCAAAGCCTGCACTACGAATTATGGCGAGCCATTCCGCAGGGCGCTTGAGAGAAATATGAGTCGGATCCTGATAGCCGATCCATCGGTCACCTTTCCATTGTTTGAGCATGGAATCAAGATTTGGCGTGGCGAGGATCAACGTCCCGCCCGGTTCGGTCACGCGCCCAATCTCCTGAATCGCTTTTTGTGGATCAGGCAGATGCTCCACAATGTGCTTGATGATAACTACGTTAAATGAGTTATTGCTGAAAGGCAATTCCTGTGCGCTGGCGGTCTGAAGCTGTGTTTTCTCGATCACGGATTTGGATTGCTTCACCGCCCAGTGATTCAGATCCATGCCGTAGGTTTCGAACGTATCTTCCAACTGACCGACGAGATGTCCCATGCCGGAGCCTACTTCCAGCAGACGCGTGCCGTGTTTCCCGTATCGACGCGCCAGGATGGCATTAAAGCGGTTGGACCACCAGTACATGCTGTATCTGGCGAATGTGATGTTGGCGTATGTGTGAGTGGAGAAATATTTTTCGTCGAAAGGCATGGGTTTAAGTACACAGGTATATAGGTAGACAGGTACACAAGTCATTTTACGTGTGTACCTGTCTACCTGTCCACGTGCTTACCTTCTCCTCGCGATATAAAACGTGAAAGTCCCATCCTCCACGGGTTGAGGTGATGCATATTGACTCACGTACTTCTTCGTCAGCCACAGGTTCCATGGAGTTCTGGCGATAATCCATTTGCCGGTGAGAACCCGGGCAAATACGGATGGAACGCCAAAATAATGACCCCATTCTAACACGCGCATGGAGGCGGGCGAAAAATAATGCCAGTAGCGTTCGAGCGTAAATCCGGCGCGTTCGAGGCGTTCCTTCCAGACATCCGGCTCATCGGCATGGCTCACGCGCGAAATCCGTCGGAACCATTCTGTATAACTATTTCCCAGCACATTCGAGAGCGAAAGCTCGGTTAAATATCTTGTATTCGGCACGCAGAAGTAAAAGGGCGCGTCCTTCTTTAACACACGCGCGGTCTCCGACAGCACCGCGTCGATGTGTGGAATGTGCTCGAGCACGGAATTGCTCAATCCGCTGGCGAAATATTTCGAAGGGAACGGTGACCTTGCACCATCCGCCTCCACCAGGGTTTTGTAGGCGCCGAATTTCTTCGCCTGATGGATCGGTCCATGCCAGGGATCAAGTCCCACGTCAATTTTTTGATCGAACGTCAGTGAAGCGAAATGGCCATCGCCGCAGCCTACATCATAAACGGGCGCGGGCAGGGCTAAATCCTGGTAATACGTACTCTCCACGGCGCGCAAGAACGCACGAAAATATGGCAAGTCACGCAATTGAAGAAAAAGGAAGTCTTTTTGGGACACGATATAATGATAGCACTTTCTGAAAAATGATAGCAGAATTGAGGTTGGTATGGTTCGAATAATGGTTCAACTGACCGAAGAACAGGTCAAGGCACTAAAGGAAATGGCAAAAGCTCGTAAAACTCCTGTTGCAAAACTGGTGCGTGAGAGTGTATCTGTGTATGTTGCAGCTGCCACCAGCGACCCGGAACACCTGAGACGGAAGCGTCGCGCTTTAGCTGGATTGAAAAAAATCAAACAGGCAAAATTTCGAGACGTGGAAGGAAAAAAAGATCTATCCACCAACCACGATAAATACCTCGACGAAATTTATGCATCATGATCTACGTCGATACTTCAGCCTTTCTTGCGTTGATCAACTCAGAGGATCCCAATCATGATCGGGCCATGGAAGCATGGGAACAATTAATTAGTGATGAACAAAAACTGGTTTGTAACAATTATGTCCTCGTGGAAACCATTGCACTCATTCAACGACGCGTAGGACTGAGCGCCGTTTCCATTTTGCATAATGACATCGTACCTTTCATTGAGGTCGACTGGCTTGATAAAGAACTCCACAATGTCATCATTAAGGTCTTGCGAAAGAGTAATCGCCGCCCGATCAGCTTTGTAGACAGTTCCAGTTTTGATACCATGCGGCGTTATGAAATCAAAACCGTTTTTGCATTCGACAGTCACTTTTCGGAACACGGTTTCGAAGTCATTCCATAAATCTGGTCTTGCCTACGTTTTCTCAGGTGCCGGTCTGATGATCCAATAAGCCAACGAACCAAGAAGGGGGACAGCGCAAATGATAAGTACCCATACGGCGAGCGGCGTACTGCCCAGTTTTTTCTTTGCGAGATCCATCAACGAAATAACTGGAAAACCGATGAGTAGTATCAGCGGAATTAGTTCAAATATGGACAGGCCAAAATTAATTCCCAGCGGTTCCATCGCTATTTTCCTTTCTTCATCAGATGCTCGAACAACTTTTCATATTCCGCCGCGATCGAATTTGGATTGTAGGACTTCTTAATGAACTCAATATCCCCGCGGAATTTCTGCGGTTCATCGAGGACCTCGAGGATGCACTCCGCCAAATGGGCCGTATCGCCGATTTTGGCGACGCGCCCCATGCCATGCATCTGGACAGGCCGCCTCACCCCCGGCAATGCCGATGCGACGGAGGGCACGTCGTTCATCATTGCTTCGATCTGCACGAGACCAAATGCTTCAGTTGAATTGAGCGATGGCACAGTCAACACGTTCAGGTTTGGATAGAGCGCGGCAAGTTCAACAGGAGAGAGATTGCCGAGAAACGTCCAATGTCGGGAGGCTTCGTATTCTCGAAGCTGTGGAGCCAATCTGTCAAAGTACGCTTGTTCTCCCATAACGTTCAAATGCTGCCCTGCATATAGAACCTGTGCTTTTGGATATTTTTTCAGGATCGCCGGTAACGCGCCTAAAAGGATCTCCACTCCCTTTTCGGAAGCGAAGCGGGTCACCATGCCAATCACAGGACGCCGCTCGTTGACCTGATGCTCCTCCGCAAACGCCTGAACCGCGCCCGGGTGTGGATCAGGCATCTCCACCGGCGGCAGGATCGGGGTCAGCTTGGAGGCGTAACGCGAGAGATAGGGAGAATTGTCGGCGTAGTCCTGTGTATATGTCACGATATGATTCGCCAGCATCCCGGCCATGTTGTTTTGAAAATTCACAACGGTGTTGACAATCCGATTGAAGGAACCGGAGGGCAATTGAATATCGCAATGATACGTAAGCACGGCAGGCTTGCCGAGTAAACGGGCGCGCGCCGCCACCCCGGGCGCGTCGAATTGAGGCAGGTGCAACTGGACAACATCATGTGATGCAACGAGCTGCGTTGCGACGAGACCAAACGTTGGTGCAAGCACACCCTTGCTGACGCGCGCGAGGACCGGCACACGGACAATCTTCACACCATCCATTGTTTCTTCGCGCGGCAGCGACGGTTCGTACTGCGAGGTCATCACCGTCACTTGATGTCCGCGTTTGGCAAAGGCACGCGCAAGCCGTTCAGCATAAATGGTCAGACCGGATGTATGAGGTCGATAATATGTAAGAACAGTCAGGATTTTCATTTGAATATACCCGCTCCTCAAGAGCGACCGGATTATAACCTAGAGGTTTATGCAGGCATTAAATTGATACAATCGGGGGACTGAGGCAATTCATGACCAGGGATCAAAAATATTTCAACTGGATATTCACCACCCTGCGCGAGTCGGCATGGGCTCCCTTCACCGTAGTCGTTTTTTACTTATTTGGACTTGCATTTCATCTCTACGACCAGTTTCCACATCTCGACATTCCCACTCATTTCATGGGCGGCATAGTCATTACGTATTTCTATCGTTCCGCGATCCGCAACTCGCAGAAATTCCTTGGCGATATTCCCTTTCCAATCCAGATCATCCTGGCCTTCACCGCCACCGGGACGACCGCTGTGCTCTGGGAATTCTATGAAAACATCCTCGATTATTTCCTTGGCACCCACATGGTACGCGGACTCACAGACACGCTCACCGATCTGCTCTTTGGTTTATCCGGCGCGCTGGTGTTATCGCTCTTTTACAAGAAGCGATGATATCGTGCCCGCGGGGTATGGGTGGACGGACCCATTGATTGCAGGAACATTGCACAAACCCTACCTCCAAAAATCCACCCTTTGACCTCTTGACCAACTACCCGTACAATACAACCATGCGTGATTGGTCACTCGCCAAAGGCGACCCGCTTTGCCTCACCCTCGCGGCGGATTCACGCCTCTCCATCCCGGATTACATAAACGATCATATTTGGGAACTTCTGCTTGGCGGCGGAGAGCCACCCGCCCTTTCGCTCCGCACCACCTACGGTCTGCGGGCAAAATCCATGCGCATCTTTTTGCGCTTCAGCGAGAACGGCAAATCCATCAGCGACCCTGCCGCGTTCACCCTGCCTCCAACCGTGCGTCGCTTTTACCCCAACTTCCTCACCGTCGAATACTCGCCCTTGGCCAACATTGACGTTGTCACCGAATACTGGGTACCTCAATCCAATGCCATCAGCGGACGGGTTACCATCGCCAACAAATCCACTGCCAATCGCAAGATTCATCTGGAGGTCTGTTCCCTGCTCTCCGCCATCGACGGACAGGGAATTACCCCAACGCAGATGCAACTGGTCAATGTACTGGCCGGACAAACGGGCGGACTCTATCCTGTCCTCTTTATGACCGGTGGACCTGCGCATGGTTCCGGTCCTCATCCCTCGCTCTTTCTGGACCTCGAATTGGGTCCTGGAGCGACGCGTCAACTCACCTGGACGCAAGCCGCCACCGGCACGTTACAGGCATCCTTTGAACTGGCGCGCCAGACCGCGGCGCGTCCCTGGGAGGCCGAACGGGCGCGGCTTGAATTGCTTAACTCCAGCCAGACAGTTGAGATCCGTACAGGCGATAAGGATTGGGATGCGGCCTTTGCATTAAGCCAGAGCGCGGCGTTTGGATTGTTCTTCCCGCCCGATGAACAACTGCCCAATCCATCCATCGTCTCTACGCGCGGACCCGATAACGGCCACTCGCCCAAAGGCGACGGCACCGATTATCCCGTCTCATGGAATGGGCAGACTCCTTTTGAGGCATATTATCTTGCGAGCATATTACCTGTCTCGCCGGCTGCGCAGGATTTGCTGAAAAATTTTCTGGCAATCCAAAAAGAGGATGGGACGATAGACGGCAAGCCCGGACTCTCCGGTCAGCGTGGGAGGTACAACGCTGCACCGCTACTCTCCAGCCTTGCATGGAAATTTTACGAAGAATCAGAGAACAGGGACTCTCTCACAAAGGTCTACCCTCAACTCCTGAAATTCTTCTGGTCATGGTTTTCGCCCGAATATGATGAAGATGGCGATGGACTTCCTCAATGGAAGCACGTCCTACAAACAGGATTTGACGACAATCCGCTCTTCGATGCGTGGCATGAGTGGTCGCTCGGCGTGGACATAACACAGGTCCACAGCCCGGCGCTCGAGGCGATGCTCTATAACGAAGCGGCGTGTCTCATCAAAATGTCGGAGGTTCTTGAACAAAACGACTCATTGACACTGCTCCATGAACAGGCCGCGAAACTGCGCAAGTCCATTGAGTCCACGTGGCAGCCGCGCACAGGGCTTTATCACTACCGCGACCGCGAAACGGGAATGAGCCTGGCCGGCAAAACATTGGTTAAGCAGCAAGGCTCGGGGGTGATGACGATGAAGTTGAAGTTCGATAGCCCGATCCGCTTGCTGATCGAGGTGCAAAACCAAAGCCCGGCAACGAAGCGGCCCGAGATCCGCATCTATCAATATGCGACGAAGCCTGCAGACGAAGTGATCTCCAGTGGCGATTACCAGTGGCGCAATAACGGCTTGATCTACACCACACAAAAAACATATCCCAGGCTGGCAAAGATTTCCGTGCGAGGCCTGGGCGACGAAGATACGGTTGTGATCAGCACTCTCGATTTCACCAGCGAAGATCACACACTGTTCATGCCATTGTGGGCCGGCATTCCCGATGAGCAGCATGCCCAGACGATGATCGGACGCGCGCTTCTGGATGCAAACCGCTTCCACCGTCCGTATGGAATCCCGGCCTGCCCTCTTCTGACTCAACCCGAAGCTGAATCTGTTTCACAGGCGGTGCACCTGCTTTGGAATCTATTCATTTGCGAAGGCCTGCTGAGATATGGTTTCCGTTCTGACGCAGCACGGATCGTCGCGCACGCGATGACGGCCATCGTGCAGAACCTGAAACAGAACCGCGCTTTCTACGCGCGCTATCACGCCGAAAAAGGGACGGGCATGGGCGAACGCAACGCGTTGACCGGACTCGCTCCGGTAGGTCTGTTCCTGCGGGTGCTGGGAGTCGAAATCCGCTCTTCTACATGTGTAAAACTCGCCGGAGAGAATCCATTCCCCTGGGCTGTGACGATTTGCCATAAAGGGTTGAAAATTATACGGGGACTCAAAGAGACAAAAGTGATCTTTGCAAATGGAAAGTCTATGGTGATCACAGACACCGAGCCGAAGATTGTTTCCCTGTAATTTGTCAATTTCATATGTAAAGCCAATTCATGGCAACTTTTTTATGGTATAAAATTTTTTAAGCAGGAATAAGCCTGCTCAAAATAAAGATACAAATACCTTATGACTGGCGAGAATATTATTTTCCTGGAGCAGGTTGGTGTTATTCTGCTATTGATCGCATCCATGGTGGGTATTGTGACGCGGCGATTGCGCCTCCCGTATACGGTGGGTCTTGTATTGATCGGGCTGGTATTAAGTCTTTTATCTCCAACCGCGATCACAATCTCCCCACAGATCATATTGGCATTGCTCGTACCTCCATTGGTTTTCGAAGCGGCATTTCATCTTAATTTGGACCATCTGCGGCACGACTTTTGGTTGATCCTGTTGTTTGCCCTGCCCGGCGTCATCCTAACTACGCTGCTGGTGGGAGGAGTGGTCGCCTGGGGAACGGGATTGGCCATCCAAACGGCCCTGGTGTTTGGCGCCCTCGTCTCCGCCACCGACCCGGTCGCGGTGGTGGCATTATTTCGCAGGCTGGGTGTGCCTCGGCGCTTGCAGGTCCTGCTCGAAGGCGAAAGTCTGTTCAACGATGGGACCGCCATTGTGATGTTCAATCTCATGCTTTCGATTGCATTGGCGGGAAAATTCAACATAACCGAAAGCCTGCGCCAATTTCTCACCGTGGGCGGCGGCGGCGTCCTGATCGGCATCACATTGGGCATTGTTTTCTCGCGTACCATTGGCCGCATCGACGATCCGCTTGTCGAAACCACATTGACGACCGTGCTCGCGTTTGGTTCCTATCTGTTGGCGGAATACTTCCATGTCAGCGGTGTGCTGGCGGTCGTCGCAGCGGGAATCGTGAATGGGAACGCGGGGCCGACCGACATGTCCGCGACGACGCGGGTGGTCGTCTTCAATTTTTGGGAATATGCAGCGTTCATCGCCAACTCGTTTGTATTCCTATTGATCGGTCTCACGATTGACTTGAATATCATGCTGAAAAACTGGCAGGCGATTTTGTGGGCGATCCTCGCCGCGTTGGTGGCACGAGCGGTCAGCATTTATGGCTTTTCAGTTTTCGGCACAGATATATCTCCGAAATGGAAACACGTATTGTTCTGGGGCGGGCTGCGCGGTGCGATCACATTGGCGCTTGCATTGAGCCTGCCTGAAGCGTCTCCACTTGCGGGAGCACGAGGTATGTTGCAGGCGATGGCCTTCGGAATCGTATTATTCACGTTGCTTGTGCAGGGTACTTCCGCCGACTGGCTTGTCAGGCGACTCAAAGTGGTACAGCGCTCTGAGTCACAGAATGAATATGAATTGCGCCACGCGCGCTTTGTGGCAGGGCGTGCCGCGTATGATTATCTGCGGCGCATCACACAACAGGGATTGATTTCCGAACATACCTGGCAAATGCTTTCACCATTAATTCAGGAACAAAATGACAGGCTGGTCGACGGCGTCCGCGAAGTCATGAAATCCGATCCGGCGGTGGAAGCGGAGGAACTGGATACCGCGCGCCGTGAAGCTTTACGCGCCCAACGCAGCGCGCTGCGGGGTCTGCTCCGTGATGGCGTCATCTCGGAGGACAGTTATTCAATTCTGGTCGGCGAAGTGGATGCAGCACTCATGGATGAAAACTTATCCTGGCCCGAAAAGACAAACGATGAATAACTTCGCAGTCAGGGCCATCGCATTAGAAAATGCTAGATGCTCTAAAGCCAGTGTTTTTGGCCAAGAATCCACCAATCTCCGCGAATTCACGCTAATCTGATTGCCAATTCGTGAAGATTGGCGAAGATTAGTGGATAAAAAATCCAAATGCGATTGCCCTAACTTCGCAGTTGAATACTGCATAAACTTCTGATAAGATGATATTACAAGAGGCGATTATGGATACATCGATTCATCTCCTAATGCTTGCGGTCGTCCAGGAACAGGATATGGATGTTGCCACGCGCGCGCTGGAACAACTCGACCTGCCCGTGGTCTATCTGGCGAGCGCAGGCGGATTTCTCGGACGGCGAAACGCCACCCTGCTGATCGGTTTGCGTGAGGGCAGGGAGGAAGCCGCGATCAAGTCGCTCGAAGAATCGTGTCGTCAGCGCATCGAATATCTGACTCTGCCTCTGGAAGGCTCGCCTCTTCCCATGCCGACGCCTGTTCCCGTCACCGTTGGCGGTGCCACCATTTTTGCGCTGCCCGTTGAACACTTCGAAGAACTCTAATGCCGCAACAACATGAAATTGCAGTGTGCTTTTGAAAATTGTCCACCAAAATGTAACGAAAGACACTATCACTAACAAAGTTGCGGTACTTACGAGGAGTATGACTCATGAAAATGATCATCTTGATTCTGAAGGATAACGACTCGGACTCCATCACGCAGGCTCTTACCTCCGCCCAATACCGTGTCACGCGGGTTGCGTCCACCGGCGGCTTTCTGCGCAGCGGTGTCGCAACGCTTCTGTTGGGCGTGCGCGATGAACGCGTCGAAGCGGCGCTGGAGTTGATCCGTTCGAAGCTGACCCCGCTCCCTTCCGGTGAACGACGCGCCACATTCTTCGTTGTCCCCGTGGAGCGATTCGAGCAGGTTTAATTGGAACAAAACAAACACGTATGAAGTCCATAGTCCTGAGATAGATGGAGACACTGAGATGTCATCTCTGTGTCTCTCTGTTTTTATAATTGACCTCTTGCATAAGCAAACAAAAAAAAAGCCACACACCTGCCCTTGCGGGCGGTGCAAGGGGAGCGCGCAGAGGCCTTTGACCCGCACCTGCGGTTGGGGCAGGTGGAACAAGCTCTTAAACTCATTTTCTCTGTGATCTCCCCCGGCACCCCCTTGATTTGCTAGGCAAATCAGGCGGGTGTGTGGCAAAGATGAGTCTTGCAAGAGGTTTAATGTTGAGAGGAGAATCATGAACAATCGATTTCGTCCCCTGGCTGCATTTCTGGTCTTGACAATCGTATTGATGGCTTGTGCCCTGCCTTTTAGTGGAAATAACGAACCTTCCTCTTCGGCAAATGAAGTCGCCACTGTTGTTGCCTTGACCATGCAAGCGCTAACCCCGGTAGATAATGGCGCTACAACCTCCGAGCCTGAACCTGTTAGCACTCTTCTGCCCCATAGCCTGTATTATCTTAATACTGGCAGCGGTGGAACCATACAAATCTTTCGCATGGAAAAAGACGGCAAGACCGTTCATCAGGTCACATCTGAACCAACAGAAGTTGGCCCATACGATGTGTCCCCCGTTGATGGACGGGTGGCCTATGTCGCGAACAATCAACTAATCGTCATCAACCCGGACGGTTCCACAAGGTCCGTTCTCGTGGATGGCGGTGCCATTGACCCAAATGACCCGATTGTCAACAGCCTGGGAAACCCCGTCTGGTCCCGGGATGGACACACCATTGCCTACGCTCATCATGGACTGAGTTTTTACTCACTCGATACAGGAGCATCCACGCTTGTCCTCGAAAACAAGTTTCAGGATGTTTCGGGTTTGAAGATTGCCAATGAAATCTATTCTCCGAATGCATATTCCCCCGATGGAAAGAAACTACTCATCAACATTGGGTTTTACGAAGGCGGGACAATGGCGATCTTTTATCCGGATGCAAACGCGGTTGTGCGCTTGTCTGGCACGGACAGCGGGCAGCCTTGTTGTGATGCGGTCTGGACTCCTGACAGCACAGGCTTATATGCTGCAAGTCCCTCCCTTGGAATCATCAGCTCAGGACTTTGGCATATCAACGCCTCGGATGGCAAGGTCAGCACGTTGATTCCCACGCAGTCACCTGATGGCACCTATAATTTTGCAGATTCGCCCATCGTCGGACCGGATGGTCAACTTTACTTCTTCTTCTCGAATTTGAAGGATATTCCAACGGGACACACACCGCTTCAGCTTGTCCGCTCCGGGTTGGATGGCGTCACCGGGCGTACCATTCTCAGCGCTACCACTTTCCAGTTGATGAACGAAGCCTTGTGGGCGCCTGATGCGAGTTTTGTCATCGAAGCGGATGCACCGGTCCAGGATGTGTTTCAGGGTGGGGTGCCGGCGATTATTTACCTCGATGGCAGACCTGAAGTTCAACTGGCGGAATACGCCATTCAAATGAAATGGGGGCCCTGAAATAAGGCACTTGCGAAGAGATCCTTCGGCTTCGCCTCAGGGCAAGCCTTCGCAAGTTTTTTTACAGAACCGCGGGAACGAAAGCGGCAATGAGAGCGTTTCATATGCCTACCGCTTGTCTCATGAAAAGTAACTTTTTACATGCATTTGTAGATTGAAATTCGAATGTCGAGTGAGTAAATTATGCGGCACTGTATTATTGCGATGCAAATTTATTCGTGAAAGGTATGTGTCGTATGAATAAGCGTTTTCGAGTCATTACTGTTTTTCTCACATTCGTACTGGCCGTTGTAGCGTGCACACCATCTTCCAGCCATCCTGGAACCTCAACAACTTTGCTTCCGGAGTCGTTATATTTTCTTGGCAGAGACAACCAGTCAGTGAGCCAGGTCTTCCGCCTGGAACGTGATGGCAGGACAAAGACACAACTGACATTTGAACCTTTCAATGTGACAGAATATGATGTCTCTCTGGCGGATGGAAAAATTGCCTACGTGGCAAGCAATCAATTCCTGCTGGCGAACACTGATGGCACAAACAGGCGTGTGCTGATCGATGGAGGCACAGGTCCTGAACTGAGCGGTTCTTATCATCCCGTCTTTTCGCCGGACGGAAAGACACTTGCCTACGATCAAAACGGCTTAAACCTGTACGATATGTCGAACAGTGTTTCCAGACTTGTGCTCCAGAATCGATTTGGCGATACCTCCCCGGACGGTTTTCAGTTCCCACTCGAGTTGTATTGGCCCGAACGCTATTCCCCCGATGGAACAAAACTGCTGCTGGCACTTGGGCATTGGGAAATGGCACCTTCGCACGCAATCTATTATCCCGACACGAATACGTTGCTGCGATACGCGGAGCCGCAGGAGTACATCTACTGCTGCAGCTTTCACGGGGGGCCCATCTGGGCTCCGGACAGTTCAAGTTTTTATGGGGTCGCCAGCGTCCATGATACGGCTTATCAATCCGGCGAGCTTTGGAGAGTGGATGCTACCAATGGTGCGGTCACAAGAATGCTGAAAACAGAAAATGGGATGCTAAATCTTCCGAAGGAAATCTTTTATGCTCCCGATGGGCGATTGTATTTCTTCCTGGGCACTTATTCTGTCGATTCGGGATATTTCGATGCGCCGGTGCTCGAACTGGTCCGCGCCGCGCCAGATGGAGTCACGGACCGTGCCGTTCTCAGGAGCGAAAACTTCACACGAATGAATGAAGCTTTATGGGCTCCGGATGCCAGTTTCGTTATAGTAGCCAGTGCGCCCGACCTAAACCGGGATCAAGGTGGCGGCGTCCTGGAGCTGTACCCCACCGACGGGCAGAAAAGTATGGTTTGGCTTGCACCTTTTGGCCGGCAAATGAAATGGGGTCCGTAAATTTGTAGTAGTGAACGGCAGCTGCCGTCCGCTACGGTATTGCCATATTATTTCTTAAGCAAATATTCATCAAAGAACTTGATCGTTCGTTTAATGTACTTTGTCTTGTAATAAGCATACATATTCAGATGAGGCACATCGTTTTCTTCCCATAATTCACGCGGCTCAAGTGCAGCCTCATACAAACGTTGAGCTGAATCGAGCGGAACCATTCCATCGCCCAGTCCTTGAATGATAAAAACGGGACGTGGGCTGATCAAGCCGATATCGTCCACAGGGCGCACCAAATCCGTGCTTACGCCGGATTCCCTCTCTGCGAAAAAATCGATCAGGGAACGCATTATTGGAAAAGGAACACGCAAATCCATTTCCTCTTCCAATGTCACAAATGGACTATCTGCAATGAGAGCTTCAATTTGCGGATATTCTGCCGTAGCACGGATCATTGTCACTGCGCCCATGGAACCGCCCCACGCACCCACATGCTCAACACCCGGTTGCGCCAGCACAAAATCCAGCGCGGCTTTTGCATCGAGCGTTTCATAATAACCAAGTGACGAGAAATCCCCTCCACTTTTTCCATGTGCCCGGAAATCCCAGGCAATTACGCCGTAGCCATGACTGGCAAAAAGCGCGTAAAAATCCTCGGGACGTTTATCTCCATAACCATGAGCAATCAGGATGACTGCGCCATTTTTCGGAGGGGTGTACCAGGCTGAAAGCCTGACGCCATCTTCCGTAACCAGTTCAATATCCTGAAATTCAATTCCATTTGCTCTTAATAAATCACCCGTTGCGACCTTCCGCTCCGGGTGAAGATATCCCATCGCTTGTTGATAGCTAACGCCAATGACGGTTCCGAAAGTTGCAAGGAACAAGGCAACAATAGCGGCGAGAATCAGTCTTGTCCAATAGCGCCAACCCCGGTCATTCAGCTTCATTGGTTGCTCCGAAACAATTCATCCCAACACAAAATTATCGATCAATCTTGTCTTTCCGAAGTAGACTGCCATGGAAAGCAGGGCTTTTCCTTTGATTATATCGAGCTCTCCCAACGTATCGTAGTCGGCGCAGGAGACGTATTGCGGCTGGGCCAGCGGCTCGTTCGCCAGTACTTCTTTCATCTTTCCTCTTATTTTTTCGGCATCTCTTTCCCCTGTTTCATACAATTCCCTGGCAGCGCTCAAGGAGCGGAACAAGGCGGTTGCCCCTTTACGCTGTTCGGGGTCGAGGTACACGTTCCGGCTGGACATCGCCAGTCCATCAGGTTCCCGCACAATTGGGCAAACGATGATCTCAGGGGGGAAGTTCAAATCCCGCACCATCTGGCGGATGACCGCTGCCTGCTGCGCATCCTTCTGACCGAAATATGCCTTGTGCGGCTGGACGGCGTTGAACAATTTGGCGACGACCGTTGTCACCCCACGGAAGTGACCCGGTCTCATCGCGCCCTCCAGGGGTCGAGTCATCGCATCCACCTCCACCCAGGTCTGATACCCTTGTGGGTACATGATCTCGGCTGTAGGCGTCCAGAGCAGGTCGGTATACGGTTCGATCAGCCTGGAATCCTGCTCAAGGTTACGTGGATACTTGGCGAGATCCTCTTTTGGTCCGAATTGGGTTGGGTTTACGAAGATCGACACCACCACATGTTCACATTCCTCGCGTGCGCGGCGGATCAGGAAGAGATGTCCCTCGTGCAGGTAGCCCATGGTCGGCACGAGACCGACCGTCCCGTCGAGAGCGAGGCGGGCAGAGCGTAGGTCAGCTAGGGAAACTACGGTATGCATATGCGAAACTTTCCTTGTTGACATGAATAGAAAATCTGTGCTACACTTACTCTACATTCAGAAAAAGGAGAAAATAATGGCTTATTCGTTTACAAATTCCAAAGGCACTACCTACTACCTGCACACCAAGAAGTCCATGACTTCGACCGGCAAGGAGCGCACCCTTTTCTACTTCTCCAAGGAAGTAAAGCCAGCCGACGCGCTCGATGCCGTGCCGTCCGGTTACTCCGTAGCCGAAATGAAGACCGGTCTGCCCGTTCTCAAGAAATCTGAGAGTCAATCAGCCTGAGAGGTTTGACCGCAGTAAAGAAAGTATAACTCTGTTCGACAACTAAATATTGTACTTTTAGATAAAAAAGGAGACTAAAATGACACGTTACACAGCATCTAAAAGCCCTGGACAACGAAGCAATAGGAGGGAGACATGCCAGCACTAAATCGAGTCCAATTGATCGGACGTTTGGGCAAGGATCCCGAAAGCAAATTCACCCCCACCGGAAAGAAAGTCATCCATTTCAGTCTGGCGATCAGCAATCGCTGGAAAAGCAGGGATGGCGAGACCAAGGAAAATACGGAGTGGGTCAATATCGAAGCCTGGGACAGGCTTGCAGAGGTTTGCCAGGAATACCTCAAGAAGGGAAGCCTGGCGTACGTTGAAGGTCGTTTGAAGACAGACAAATATGAAGACAAAGGCGATACCAGGTACTTCACGAAGGTCGTCGCACAGGCAGTTCAGTTTTTGTCTGACAACCGGCCCGTTGAGGCTCTGACGGAACAACCCGGACCGCTTGAAGAAGAGGATCTTGCTTCGAATGAGTTCCCGTTCTGAAAGCATCGTAGTGTGAACTGGGCGGATTTCCGCACAAAATAAAATTTAGGCATGTGGGCTGCAATGAATTCATTGCAGCCCATTCGTTTAAGATGGCTATTCGATCCATGTTCAAAGAATACGAGTCTGCTGACAAAAATGACAAGACAACCCATTTCTGACAAAAGTGACAAGTTTCACGAATTGACATTTTATACTTTATGAATAAACTATGTCTGCAATACAATTTCATTGCAGAAAAGGAAATAAAGATATGCCCGCATTAAATAGAGTCCAATTGATGGGTCACCTGGGGAAAGATCCTGAAGGCAAGTTCACCCCCACCGGAAAGAGGGTAGCTCATTTTTCAGTGGCGATCAGCAACCGCTGGAAGAGCAAGGAAGGTGAAGCCAAGGAATATACGGAATGGGTCAACATCGAAGCCTGGGGACGTCTGGGGGAAGTTTGCCAGGAATATCTCAAGAAGGGCAGCCTTGTTTTCGTCGAAGGGCGATTGAAGACAGATAAGTACGAAGATAAGGGCGAGACCAAGTACTACACCAAGGTCGTCGCACTTTCGATGCAAATGCTTGACCGCAAGCCAAATGAGGAACCCACGATGACCGTGGAAGAAGAATCGCCTGAATACGAAGTAGCATAATACATAAAAAAACGGCGACCGGGTCCGGTCGCCGTTTTTGTTTCTATAGTTTCTCCAGCTCCCCTACCAACTTATCAAGCACATCGAAACCGCCCTGCCAGAACTTCGGGGAGCGGATATCGATGCCCGCCTCGGCAAGGATTTTCGCAGGCGCTTCCGATCCGCCCGCCGAAAGGATTTTGAGATATTTCGGCTTGAAGGAGTCGCCTTCTGCTTTAAACTGCTGATAGAGGGAAAATACCAGCAACTGGCCGAACGCATACGCATACACATAGAACGGCGTGTGATAGATATGCGGGATGGAAACCCACTCCCACTGGAATTCGTCGCTCAATTCGAGAGCATCGCCGAACTGCTCCTTTAAATTATCCATATACGCCGCGGCGAGATCATTCACTGAGGCGTTCTTCTGGATCATCTCATGCGCCTGCTTTTCGAACAATGCAAAATAGGACTGGCGTATGATGGTCGCATACGCATCGTCCACCTGCTTGAAGAGGATATCGCGCCGGACCGATTCATCCTTCTCTTCGGCAAGTAGCTTTTCGGTCAGCATCATTTCGCCAAATGTGGAGGCGGTCTCTGCCAGCGGGAGGGATGACTGGAACGTGAATGTGCTGTGATGCGAAGCCAGCATGGCATGGATGGCATGTCCGAGTTCATGTGCCATCGTTGCCACGTCGCGGGCACGTCCCTGATAATTCAACAGAACATAGGGGGTCATATCTGGCAATACAGACCAGCAGAACGCGCCATCGCGCTTGCCCTTGCGCACTTCACTATCCACATGCTCCTGGTCGAAGACACGCTGGGCCATTTCGGCGATCTTCGGGTCAAAGGAGTTGAAGGACTCAAAGACCATTTTCGTTGCGTCGTTGTAATCAAACTTTTTGTCGGAGTTGGCCATCGGCGCATAAATATCGTAGCGGCGCAGCTTCGTCACACCGAGATGCTTCGCCTTGAGTTTGAAATAACGCTGGAAGATCTTCGTGTTCCTATGGGCTGCACCCAGCAATACATCCACCGCTTCATCGGGAATATCGTTGCCCAGATTGCGGACAGAAATCGCGCTGGAGAACTTTCGTAGATCAATGTTCTCATTGTGCCAGTCACGGGCCCGCGTCTGGTACATCTGCCCGAGGATGGGAGCATCCGCGCTGTAGACGCGATAGAGTTCCTGGTACGCCTTCGCCCGCAAATCGGCATTGGGTCCTTGTATAAATGGCTGTAATTGTCCGCGTGTCAATTCTTTTGTTTCGCCATCGGCTTCGAGTTTGAAGACGTAACGATTCGTGATGGAATCATACAGCGTGGTCAACGCGCCCGCGCCGGTCACATCCTTGATGTTGATGATCTTCTCTTCCGCCTCGCTCAGGGTGTAGGGCTTGGAGTGGCGTATCTCCTCAAGATAATATCGGTAATCGCCCGCAGAATTCATCAGCCGTTCAGCGTTTCGATCATCGAGATCCTTCCACCACAGGTTGAAGAATAGGACGCGGTTCTGCATGTGCGCCGCAAACTGCTGGACGCGTGCCGTGTAGGTCTGTGCGACCTGGTCCTGTGTATCGGATGCAAATGAAAGTCCGGTGAATGCATAGATCATGTTAATGATGCGCACGGTCGCTTCGGAGGCAGTCACAAACTGCATGAACTGATCGGCATCGAGGTCGGGTTGCAGTTTGCCGCGGATGCCTTCAAACGACATGACCTGCTCTTCCACGTTGTCGAACGCGGCTTGCAGGTCCGGGCTGTCGAAGCCGGGATATAGATCGTTCAGATTCCATTTGGTAAGTGCGTACGCCATACATTCTCTCCTTTTTCTTATGTCATTGCGAGTGGCGCTATTAGCGCCACGAAGCAAGCTCCCCTTAAACAGTTGAATCTCATCGAGTGTTCCATTTGCTAAGATGAGATTGCTTCGTCGCCCTGCGTGCTCCTCGCAATGACATGGTTGACTATAAACTGGACCGAATATGCACGATGTCGCCATCCTTGACGAGGTATTCCTTGCCTTCGAGTCTTAACTTGCCCCTGGACTTCGCTTCGTTCATCCCCCCAAGGCTGATGAGGTCGTCATAGGCCACCACCTCCGCCCGGACGAATCCGCGCATCAGGTCGGTATGGATCTCGCCGGCGGACTCCTGCGCCGTCGCACCGCGCTTCGTCTCCCAGGCCCGGACCTCATCCTCGCCGACGGTGAAAAATGACTGCACCTGGAGCAAGTCATACGAGAGGCGGATCATTTTGCTCAGGCTCAATTCCTTGATACCGTATTCCTCCATGAACAGGGCCGCGTCATCGGGAGAAAGTTGCGCGATCTCCATCTCAAGCTTGCCCTGCAATGCCACAGATGGGGTATCCAGCTCCATTTGGGGTTCTGCCTGTCCCTCGCTCATGTTAAAGACGACAAGGACAGGTTTGCGCGTCAACAAGCCATAGGAGGCAAGTTCCTTGAGTTCGTCACTGTTGTATTCCACCGTACGGAGGGGAATGCCGTTATTCAATGCTTCATGCAAACGAGTAAACAGGACTGTTTGCTTTTCATTGAGTGTTTTATCGGTGCCGCCTTTTTTGCGTTCCTCGATGAGACGTTCAAGCTTGCGTTCGACCGCGATCAGGTCATTGAGCAGCAGCTCGCTCAACATGGAGTCAACATCACGGGCAGCGTTCACACTTCCGCTGGGGTGCATGACCAGTTCGTTCTCGAAGCCGCGCACAACGAGGATGAAGCCGTCCATCTGGGCGAGTTGATTCAGCAGTTGACCCGATATCCCGGTTTTCGCAGAACCCGCTTCGAGGCCCGCGATATCCGCATAGGTCACCTTGCCGTAGATCGTCTTCCTCGGTTTGAACATTTCAGAGAGTTTGGTAACGCGCGGGTCGGGGACATCCACAACAGACGTATGGACTTCGAAGCGACCGGCGGACGCAGTGGTGGGTGTGTTGCCACGCGTCAAAGCATTGAAGATGGTGGTTTTTCCTGATTGAGGTAGTCCTATGATTCCGAGTTTCATGTTTTCCTTTTACGTGGAGCGGGATGGCATCCCGCTTAAATCTGGCGGGTTATCAGCCCGCCCCACGAATTTTACTTGACCTTCGTCTTGGGAGTGGTATACTTTGGGCGCCCCGCTGAAGCGGGACCTGCGACAAACGAGCCGGAGTGGCGGAATAGGCAGACGCGCACGACTCAAAATCGTGTTCCCTTTGGGAATGAGGGTTCGATTCCCTCCTTCGGCACTCGCTACGCTCGGATTATACCGCACAGGTTTTTCATCCAAAACGTTCTCCGAGATGGAGAATGTTTTGATTTAAGACAGGAATACTATTGCCACACACCGCCTGATTTGCTATGAATTGCTAAGCAATTCAAAATCATAGGTCGGTGCCGGGGGAGTCACGCATTCATCGAGAAAGAGAATTAAGAATCTCTGCGTCTCCGTGGCTGAAAAGAATTTATTCCATCATCCCCAAAATTTGTCTGTGGGTGGTAATATCTGTTCCTACATGGTGGGGCTCGTGTTTCGTTGCGCCCGTACTATTGTAGTATGGAGTTGACGGAACATTTGTTAAATCAATACCGTCAAATCGATACACATTCGGAAAAGCATGCAAAATATTTTCATCAGCTACTCACGCAAGGATATTGCCTTTGTCCGCAGACTCGCGGGCGATCTCGAAAAAGCAGGCTATGACGTCTGGTGGGATCTTTCCGACCTGCGCGGTGGCGATGATTGGGTCAGCGTCATCCCGTCTGCGATCGAGGCGTGTCAGTTCTTTCTGGTTGTGCTTTCGCCCCATGCCATCGAGTCGGAATGGGTGCGGAAGGAGTACACCCAGGCGCTCTCCACGCGTAAGCGAATCATCCCCCTTATGCTTTCGCAAAGCAGGATTCCGTTCGCGCTGAACACGATCAATTACGTGGATTTCTCCTCCGCGGAATATGCAGATGACCTCAAGAGCTTATTGAGCGCGCTTGGATATACGGGCGAAATGCCTGTAATACCGGCGACTACCATTCCAATCCGCAAATATGCGGTTCCAATGATCGTGGGAATTGTCATTTTTTTGGTGCTTGGGTCGCTCCTTCTTTTTAGGCCCTCTGCTGCTCCACCGGTGACACCGTCTGTCGTTCTGAAAACTCCTGTTGTCATCTCGGCCAGTGACACAGCGAAACCTGCACCCACCGATAGTCCCACACCGAGCGCGACGGTCACGCTCACATCCACAATCACCGTGACATTAACGTCAAAGCCAACGTCCACTCCTTCCGCAACAAAGATTCCGTTCATCACGTTGACCTATTGTGTCAATTCGCTGTATGCAAACACGATCAATGTGCGTTCCGGTCCCGGCACCAATTATGCACGGATCGGAGAGCCATTGCTGGTGGGGAAGTGTCTCGCATTCAGCGCGATCAACGAGGAAGAGACATGGCTTCAGGTGGCACCCAATCAGGCGGACGCCACATTCCAGCAGTATGAAGGCGGGTGGATCTTCCGCGAATTGCTTGGGCTGGGCACAAACGGTCCCCTTGACCTGCCCGCCGTGACGTTGACATCGACCCCCACAGCGAGTGACACGCCCACCATCACACCAACGTTCACACGCACGCCATCCGCTACGCCTTCGCAGACACCTACGGATACGCCAACTCCTACAGGGACCGAAACCTCGACGCCGACAGAAACCCCCACGCCGTGATCGCAAGGCTTGGATTTGGAAGAGCGAACGGATAGTTTATATCCATTAATCAAATATTCAAACGTAAGGTTATGAATCAAAATCCGGAGTCGTGAGCAGGCTCCGGATTTTCGTACAAAAATATTATGCGTCGTGTTTATGAAGCCTATGACAGACGCGGACCGTGATGCGATGACCGTTACGCCAAAACGTGATGCTGCGACACACCACCGCACCGGCAGCAACGATGGTCGATCCATTCCCCGCAGACAGACTCGTTGTCTGCGCAGAAGGGGACGAAGACATGGCGTACGCGGGCGCCATCGGAACCGCTGTAAAGACGAGTGCAGCAATCACGGCAAGGCTAAAAAGGACGTGGGAAAGTTTGTTTGTTTTCATACTGACGATCCTCCTTTGATCGTTAAGATCATTGTAGAAGTGCGGAGTAACCGTCCTATGACACAGTTGTAAAAAGGCTGTAAAAGTTCTGGCATTGTGAAAGTGTCCCGGCGCGCCTGCATCACCGCGTCGGGGCACCGCGCTACATCTCACTCAGCATCTGAGAATCTGTCCGACATGGTCGGCTGGCATCCATTATCGCGAGGCACCCCAAATGAGAGCCATCCCAAGGGTCACGCTTGATTTTGAGAAGGCCATGGAATTCCAATGATTGCCTCTTGACAAATTAGAACGTTTGTTCTAATATGTGTATATCGTCTTTCGTTGAATGTTCAGTGACGTGATGTCACAGGAGGCTTCCATGAACCGTTCGCTACCAATCAAGTTGCTCCCCTTCCTGCAAGGCACAGCGGTAAAACGCGGCATGATCTTTGGTGGGATCATTCTGAGCGCGCTGCTGGCCTTTGAAGTGTTCAATTATTCCAGCACGCTGTTTGCGCTGGGAGATATTCTCGGCGACCTTGCCTTTGGTCCGGTTCGCTGGGCAACCATCCTTGCATTCGCGTTCTGCGGCATCGACTTTGCCGGGATCGCCCGCATTTTCACTCCCGAGCAGGGACGTGATGAGCCGGCTGAAGTCTGGTACCTGTTTGCTGCCTGGTTCCTGGCCGCGGCATTCAATGCAAGTCTCACCTGGTGGGGAGTTTCTGTGGCAATCCTGAAACATAACGCTGAAGGTGGCGTCCTGCTCGGGCAGGAAAACATGACCCACGTGGTTCCCATCTTTGTCGCTGCCATGGTACTGCTGATCCGTGTCCTGCTGATCAATACCTTCTCCATTGCCGGAGAGCGCATTTTCTCCATGGCAGATGAACGAACTGCCCAATACAACAAACCATCCTATCGTACTGAAAACGAATCGTATCGCGCACCAAATTCGGCCTATCCGCGTCCTACGCCCAAGCCCACACCTGCCGCTGTTTCGCGGCCGCTCTACAATGAGCCGACGTATCACCCTGTTGGCATGAGTGCGCAGGAGCATAGTGAAAATACTTCAGTGCGGAGGTGACCCGTCCCCTAAATCAACCTTTCACACGTTTTCGACCTCCTCAATCAAAATACATCCAACAGCACCTACACCGCCGAATGGCGGTGTAGGTGTTCTTCTTGTGAGCCTTTGGAAGACTCCTCTTTAATCACCTACCAGGTCGAAACGCGGAGAAATAGAGGAGTGGGCGATATCCCAGTCTTCGATAAAGTGGGATTGCCATCTCGGACGGTATCAGCACCATATGTTTCAGCCCAAGCTCTGTTGCCTGTATCTGTGCTTGTTGGATCAGTGCCGTCCCGAGTTTTCGCCTGCGGTATGCCTCCAGCACGTAGACCTGGTTAATGTACCCCACCTCTGGATAAATCGTGACAAGTTGCACCCAGCCAACTGCCTCTCCATCCACGGAGACGTAAAACGAATGGATATGTTTATCGCGCAGGGTTTGTACATGGATCCGCTCACCTTCGGCGGTCAGGAAATTATTGGCGGTCTCGGCCTGTTTGATCGTCGCAGCTTTGTGGATGGTAACCGGAATGGTGTTTATCCTTCCCGGCAGAGTCCTTCCCAGGATTGGACCTGTGCGGACAAATTCATGGTCGTATCGCAAATAATGCTGCTTCGTCATGGTGCTGGACGGATCTGCGTGAAATACATCGATAATGTATTGCTTATCTTCACGAATGGGATAGGAAAATACCGCATCCATGACGGCGGCGGGGTCGGCGCTTAAGGCGAGGAATTCATAATGAAAAGAGGCGATGGGCGCGCCATCGTAAATCGAAACACCGATGGGCCCACGTACTTCATATTTCGTTTTGTAGGTCACCTCGTAGACATGGTTATAAGACGCGATCATCGCATCCACTGCCCACCAGTGTTGGATATCGGGACGGGAGATGTTTACACGATCCGGGGGGATCCCTGTTTTATCTGGTTGCTTCGTGGTTATCAACATAGTGTTCGACGTAAATCGAGACGCAGAGTTGAATTGGAAGTTACAGGAATCACATTGTGCGTGGGTTACAGTGGCTTATGTGACTACTCACGGGGCATATCGGGTTCGAGTGTGCTCTCGCCATGAGTGAGAACGTAGAGACTGCGTCCACTGTCGAAGATGAAATCGGTAATAATGTAACCTGTGGAGAATGCCGTTTCAAAAAGCTCGCGTGAGAAAAAGCGCCAGTCGCGCGCCAGAGAAAAATCAGCTTCCTTCAGCGCGCCGAAATCAGTCGGGACCTCAGCGAGCGTGAGCTTCCCATCCAGTGGAGCAACATGTTCAGGCGGTCGGAACCAACCTTCGGCTTGAGGCTGAAGCGAGTACAGCGGCTGGAGATCCGCTTTGGAGAAGTTATCCAGCTTCAATGGGCGGCGGGGACGTTTGCCCAATCTCCGTTCGACGCGGCGGGTATGCACCCACCAATCCACCTGGAAGCGGTCAGACGGCAGGCCCGCGTTGAGCCCGTCGCGCATCTCGCCATACTCAGAGCGTCGATAGGTGTTGCAGACCGCGCCAAGCTTCGCAATGTTGAGATAGGCGTTGCGACTCAGCAGCGGATCATACGTCCACGTGATGTGATCGACTCCCTGATGGCGCACCATCTGCCATTGCGCACGCTTCAACGCGAAGCCGACACCGGAATCGCGGTGCATTGGATGGATGCCCATCATATGCGAGCAGTGTTTCGGGCGTGGACCATCCGGCGTGAATTCGATGCCGGGGAAGCCAAAGACGAAGCCGATGAGTTGACCGTCCACGAAGGCGCCAGCCACCAATCCACCATTATGGATCGCGGTGATCAGCATGTGGGCAGGGACAACGTCTGTTTCGCTGCCCGGCCAGACCACGCGCTGCAATTCTTCAACGGCGGTCATATCTTCCGGAGATTCAAGGATTTTAATAATCGGAGCGGACATTCTTTAACGCGAGGAACGAAAGGCTTTTTGAAGCCTATCAACAACGGTGGAATACCAGGGTTTGCGCGCAAGGTAATCCAAACGATAGCCAAACCGCGCCGGCATCAAGCCAAAGTTGCGCGGGAGATTCTCCACGGGGCAGGTACGATTCACAGCCACATAATCGAGCCAGTAGGTGGAGATGTTGAAGTTCGGCATGACTGAATCAAGTGTGACGAGCAGGGCGCGCATATAGGGCGTTGGGAGCGGGAGGATCAAACGTTGAATGTGTGCGATCCCCATTAGTGTTTCGAGCACCTGGCGTAGAGTGAAATATTCACCACCACCTATCTCGTATGTTTGATTGATGGTCCCAGGATTCTCGAGTGTCCAGATCAGGCATGTCACAAGGTCCTCAACCCACAATGGCTGCAGCAGACTCCGTCCATCGCTGGGAACGGGAAAGAAAAACGGCACAGCGCGTAAAATCCCTGAAAGATTATTGGTGAAGCGGTCCTCGGGACCAAACACAACGGAGGAACGTAGGATCGTATATGGAACACCACTTCGACGAATATGTTCCTCGGCAATACCCTTTGCTTTCTGGATGGGAAATGCGGAGGCGCGGTCTGCGCCGATGTGACTGAGGAAGATAAGTCTCTTGATGTCGGCATCTTTTGCTGCCTGCGTCAGCGCACGTGTACCTTCGACATCGGTCGTAATGAGGTTACCGCGGCGTCCCTGTGAACTCGCGCTGGCAAGGTGATAGACATCATCCACGCCGCGCAGCGCGGCACGAACACCGCGCTCATCGTTCAAACTGGCAACTGCCACCTCCACCGGGACTCCCTTCGGAATGCGCGGCGAATGGGGTGAGGGGCGGAGGAGTACGCGGACTTGCTGTCCGGTTTCAGAAAGATGACGAACGAGGGCGCGTCCGATGAATCCAGTGGCGCCTGTAACCAATATCATGCTTAAGATTATAGCAGAGGTGGGAAATATGCTCTTCCCCTGGATAGAGGGAAAAAACAGATCACATAAAATGCAGAACCGGGCAGGCTTCATAGCTTGACCGATACCAGAAGAATCCTATAATTGCAGATATAAAATGACTACTCCTTCTGCAATTGTCATCGGTGGAGGTCTCGCCGGCATGGTTACTGCTCGTGAACTGGCATTGCGCGGCTGGCAGGTGATCCTTCTCGAGCGTTCCCAGCGTCTGGGAGGGAAGGCTGGCGCCGACATCAAGAACGGACGCCTGGTGGATCACGGTTATCATGTCTTCCCTCAGTGGTATCCCAATGTCCGAGCAATCGTCCAGCGCATTGGCGTGCAGCTCATTGACTTCGATCGCTACCACTTCCTCCTGCCTGGCGGGTATCCGAAACGAGTCACCGTGCTTGGGCCTTCGAGCCTTTCCGCAATGTGGCACTACATCTTTCATGGTCTTCTGCCGTGGTATCACAACACCCTATACATCTACTCCGTGCTGGATATGCTCAGCCGGCCGCTCTCCGACAAGAGATTCCTCGACCGCGTGAGCCAGATCGGCCTGATACGCGGGAAGTGGTACACGAGCGAGTCGGTCGCAGAGATGGGCCAGGAGAACGTTCTGAAGGCATCTGCCATTCCGGTGTATGACCTCAGCGCGATGACCGCCAAACGGATCGCCAGCTACTGGGTGCGACAGGCCAGCCCATTTCTGTCGATCCTACCCGGAGATCTGCAAACCGTTTTCATCGATCCGCAGGTGCGTGAACTCGAAGCGCTGGGTGTTGAGATCCGGTATGACTCCGAAGTATGTGATGTCCTGATGCACGAAGGCGCTGTCGCCTCCGTCGCTCTGCGCGACGGAACCGAGTTGTCTGCCGATGTATATGCACTTTGCACCCCCTTCGAAGTCACGCGCGCATGGCTGCATGACAGCCTTTACGAAGCAGATCCCGAACTTGGCAACATGCATTTTCTCGAAGCTCAACCCATGGCCGCCTTACACCTTCGCGTGCGGAAGTTGCTGCCAGAGCTGCCTAAGGAACATGTGTTTCTACACGGAAGTCACTACGCGCTTTCGTTCATCGATATCGCCCCCCACTGGAAGGGACTGGATGGCAGGCACGAGCTTTCGTTCATATCGAGCAATTACGGACCGTTGAATGATGTAAGCAGGGAAGGCGCGAAAAACCTGTTGTTGGAAGAGATCGGCGAGTACCTTCCCATTACGCC
>JBGPNQ010000003.1:0-49729 GCA_041487615.1 Anaerolineae bacterium | reverse complement strand
CGTTTAGCAGTGTCGTTGCAGGGCTGGCGATCAAGGCGAGGATGTAGCCGCTCTTTGAAGAAACAAACCCCATAGAATATGTCGTTGCGAGCACTTCGACAAGCTCAGCATAAACTCCGCGAAGCAATCTCCGATAAAAAGGGAATGACTCATCGAAGAGAATTAATCAGTTTAAGAGGAGATTGCTTCGTCGGGAAAAGCACCCTCCTCGCAACGACATGGATTTCCTGATGCTTCGCTGTTTTATAATAGCAAAGGTAACTCTTGGTGGTCACGTTTATCGGTCGAAAGGAGTCACTATGGATCGCACCTCATGGTTAAGAGAAAAGAGGCGTGAAGCAGAGCACGGATATGACATTCTTTGGTCGCCGCTCTATGACGTGGATGGGGGAAACTATCCAAATGCATCTCACCTACAGTTCATCCAAAAGTTCATCCACCTTCTTCCGCAATACAGCACCATCCTTGACGCGGCGTGTGGGACAGGCAGGTATTTGCCACAATTCACTGGAAAGGGATACACCATCACGGGCATCGACCAGGCACAGGGCATGCTCGCGCGCGCCAAAGAAAAATTCCCTGACGTGCGGTTTGAGAAAATAGGCTTGCAGGAGATGTCTTTTGAGGATGTTTTCGACGGCGCGATCTGCATGGACGCCATGGAGCATATCTGCCCCGAAGATTGGACTGTTGTGCTTAAGAACTTTCAACGAGCACTCAAGCAGCACGGTTATCTTTATTTCACTGTCGAAATTCAAGATGAATCAGAAGTGAAAGCTGCTTACGATGAAGCCCAACGATCAGGGCTGCCTGTTGTCTACGGTGAATGGATCAATACCGACGTATACCATTTTTATCCAGCGCTCGAACAGGTCCGGGAATGGGTTCAGCAAGCCGGGTTATCCATTCTGGAAGAAGGCGAAGGCGACGGTTATCATCATTTCCTGATGCGCAAAGCATAACCGAATTCACCGAGGTGTTTCTTGCTCGAAAAACCAAATATCAAAGACGAACTCATCATTTCCCATTTGCAGGAAGAATACGACCTGCATGTCGCCGAATTGACCTTCCTCCCCATCGGCGCGGATTCGCGGACAGCCGTCTATCGCGTCCTTGCTGAGGATGGAACGGCATACTTCCTGAAGCTGCGAAGAAAATTCAACGATGTCATTGTCCGCGTTCCGCTATTTCTCAAAGAGAATGGTGTTCAAGAGATCATTGTCCCCTATGAAACCAGATCAAAGCAGCACTGGGCTGACTTTGGTGAGTACAAGATCATCCTGTATCCATTCATCGAAGGCAAGGATGGCTTTGAAAGGGAACTGACGGATCAGCACAGGCGAACGCTTGGCTCGGCATTCTACCGGATTCATACTGCACAGGTCCCGCCAGATCTCGCAGGGTCCATCCGGAAAGAAACGTTCTTTTCAGAATGGCGCGAAGACATGAAATCATATCAAGCGAAGGTTGAAACAGAGATTTTTACCGATCCTGTCGCGGCGAAATTGGCAGAGTTCATGAAATCTAAGAAGAATGAGATAACTCGTCTCATGAATCGTGCCGAAGGACTTGCTTCGGAGCTTCAATCCAGACCTTTGGAATTGGTCTTGTGCCATACAGACATTCACGGCGGCAACATCCTGATCCGTACGGACGGGCAGTTGCCCGTCCTCTACATCATAGACTGGGACGATCCCATCCTTGCGCTAAAAGAACGTGACCTGATGTTCATCGGCGGCGGGATCGATGAAATCTGGAAAAGCGCGCGGGAGGAGGGCGTGTTCTACGAAGGCTACGGTGAAGCGGACATCAATCTGTCTGCGCTGGCATATTATCGCTACGAACGCGTGATTGAAGATCTAGCCGTGATTTGTGAGCAACTGTTATTGACCGATGAAGGCGGCGCAGATCGGGAACAAGCATATGGGTGGTTCATAAGCAATTTCGAGCCTGGTCAAACCATTGAGATTGCTGAGAAAACTGATAACCTGTCAATGTAGCGCATCCGCAAAACTCCTCGCAAACTCCCTCGCCACATCAACTGGATTTTCACTCCCCCCTATCGTTTTCACACACGCCGGAGCGACCGCAGGGCTAAAGCCGCTTGCTCAGTGCATGGAAGCCCTGCGGGCTGATCAGCGAGTCGGCTTTTAGCCGACTTCCACGCACTGAGGCAGGGATTTATCCCGCCGAAACAAAACAGGTGCGATGGCACGCCTGCTCCTGTTTTCTCGAAGAAACTATCCCGCCTTCGTTTCTACAAGTTTTTCCTTCAACCATAGATTGACCAAAGTTTCCACGTTGATACCGCGTAGATGAGCCAATTCTTCAATATCGGAAAGCAAATCGGGCTCGACAGCAATTGCAACAGCGACGTGAAACTCAACGTCGGACGCGTTCGGGTCATCGAATTCGGTAAAATCGTGCTTGTCCCAGAATTCGCCCATTTTTTCCAATGAATTGGTTTTTGAAACGGAACTTTTATTTGCGGGCATAGGATTTACGCTCTTTCTTACTCATGTCGCGTGCGCTGATTATAATCGCTGTGTTGTCTTTAGGTTTGAAGACGAAGAAAACCGAGAGATACCTGCCTTCAAAAGTCTGACCGAAGGCGGCATATACATCCTCGCCCTTAGTGTACCCTTTCTCCGCAAAGCGGATGCGGGGATTGTTCAACAACGCCTGACGCGCCTCACGCAAATTGACCTGATGTTTCCTGGCAAGTTTTTCTTCGATATCGTCGGGGCAGACAATGTAATCAATTTGCACGGCACACCTGCATCATAACGATAGTATACAACAAGTCCTTTGGATTAACCTGCCGATTCTTTTCAATGCGCTTCGAAACTCCGCCGCGAACTGCTTCGCCGTTTCGACAGGCGTTTGACTCTCCCCAAGCATCTTCACACACACCGAACCGAGGATGCAGGAATAACTTGAAAAATATCTCAATTTGAGATATACTCTTTGGGTGCACATCATCACCCGCAAAACCCTGATCCGGTTTTGGGAGAAACATCCCGATAGTCAGATGGCGTTAAGGCGCTGGTTCAAGATTGTGCAAAAGACTGAATTCAGAAGTTTTGCCGAATTGAGACAGGTCTTTCCCTCCGCCGACAAAGTGGATCACTGGATAATTTTCAACATCGGCGGCAACAAGTACAGGCTCATCACATCCATCCATTTCAATCGCGGCAAAGTATATATCCGCCATGTCCTGACCCACGCAGAATATGACCGAGGAGATTGGTAAGAATGACCTTTGTAAATGAAGAACTTGAAATGCACTGGACAAATATCGCCCCCTTGCTCACCATCCGCAACGAGCGTGAATACAACGCGGCAGTCAGACGGCTCAATGAATTATTGGATGAAATTGGCGATAACGAAAAACATCCGCTTTACAGTTTGCTGGATACGCTCGGCACTTTAATCCACGCGTATGAGGAGGAGCACTATCCGATTCCTGAAGTCAGTGGCGTGGAAGTGTTGCGCTTTCTGATGGATGAAAACGGCTTGACTCAATCTGACCTGCCAGAAGTTGGTTCACAAGGTGTGGTATCTGAAATATTAAGTGGCAAACGCGATTTGAATGTTCGACAAATCCGTTCATTGGCAGAGAAATTCAAGGTTTCAAGCGCAGTGTTTGTGTAATGCACTGCTAGACTTCACCGCAAACTCCCTTTAATCATTTTCACACATGCCGAATTCTTCCATTCAGCAACTATGGCAGCTTATTTCCTGCCGCCAAATAGATCTGGTACCACTCCTCGCGAGTTAGGGTAACACCGGATGCCTGACAGGAATCCTTTACTCGTTGCGCGTTGGTCGTGCCAATGATCGGTTGCATGTGAGCCGGATGGCGGAGGAGCCAGGCAATCGCAATGGCAGTATTCGTCACCCCCCTGTCTTTCGCGATTGCGTTGATTTTTTTGTTGAGTTCGGGGAACTTCGGGTTATCCAGGAAGACACCATCAAAGAAACCATATTGAAATGGCGACCAGGGTTGAATAATAATATCCTTCAGGCGGCAGTAATCCAGAATGCCCCCATCCCGGTTGATGGAGCGGTCAATTTGCATGTTGACATTGATCCCCGCATCGATCATGCCAGTATTGGTGATACTGAGCTGGAGCTGGTTGAAGTGGATCTTCTGCTTTACGAATTTGCAGAGCAGTTCAATCTGCATTGGATTCTGGTTGCTGACCCCAAAATATTTGACCTTACCGCGGGTTTCCAGGATCGTGAACGCCTCGGCGACCTCTTCCGGTTCCACCAGGGTATCCGGGCGATGCAGCAGGAGCACGTCAAGATAGTCGGTCCTCAACCGTTTCAAACTTCCATCCACCGCCTCCAAAATATGTTCTTTGGAAAAGTCGAAAGAATCCTTGCGAATACCACATTTGGTCTGTAGGATCATCTTTTCCCTCAGACCAGAGTTCATGTCCAGGGCTTCTGAAAATTTCTCCTCCGATTTTCCGCCCCCATACACATCGGCATGGTCAAAGAAATTGATGCCTTCATCCATGGCGGTATGGATCAAAGTGGATATTTCCTGATTCTTCATGTTCGAAATCCGCATGCAACCCAGCGAGATTTCCGACGCGTTCATGTCTGTGTTGGGGACTTTGATATATTTCATTTAAACACCTCTCTTTGGGAAGTAGAAATTCGTGAGCGGTCTATACCTGACGATGTTATACCATAGCCGTCATTCGTTCAGACTACGCAATGCGCTTCGAAACTCAGCCGCAAACTGTTTCGCTGTTTCGACAGGCTTTTCACTCCCCCCGATCGTCTTCACGCACGCCGAACCAACGATGACTCCATCCGCCAGCGCGCCGACTTGCTTGGCTTGCTCGGGTGTACTGATTCCAAATCCCACGCACACCGGCGCGGATTGCGGAGCATGCTCACGCACACGTTGAATCAATTCGCCCAATCCCTCTGAAATGGATGTGCGTTCCCCTGTCACACCTGTGACTGAAACAAGATAGATAAATCCTTTCGCATTGCGGGCGATCATTTCCATGCGATCGGGTGATGAAGTAGGTGCAAGCATCCGAATCAAAGGCAGGTCTCGACTGCTTGCGTCTCGACCACCGATTAATATAGATTCAAACTCCTCCGACTCTTCCATTGGCAAATCAGGAACGATGAATCCATCCGCACCCGCATCACGTGAATCCTGGACAAATTTCTCCAGTCCATACGCCAGCATTGGATTGTAATAGCCCATCAGTATCAACGGGATGTCCACACCACGTCTTCGCAATTCCCCAACAGCTGCGAGGGATTTCTTTACTGTAATCCCCTTCTCCAACGCAACGTGCGTTGCTTTTTGAATCACTGGTCCATCCGCCAGCGGGTCGGAGAAGGACAAGCCCACCTCGATCAAGTCCGCACCGTTCCTGGCGAGCACTTCGATCACGTCAATGGACGTATCCAGGTCAGGGTAACCCAACGGGAAGTAGGGCATAAAGATTGGTTTCTTTTTGAAGGCATTTTCGATTCGGCTCATAATAATTCCTATTTCAAGAACAATTCGGTGGTCGAGTAGAGCGAGAAAAACCTCGCTCTACTCGACCACCGATACATTTACAAATTCGTTCCCAACTCTTTAATAACAGTATTCAAATCCTTATCCCCTCTTCCCGACAAATTGACCAGAATCACCTGATCCTTTCGCATCGCGGGTGCTCTCCTAATCACCTCCGCCACGGCATGGGATGACTCCAACGCGGGGATGATTCCCT
This sequence comes from Anaerolineae bacterium, assembly GCA_041487615.1. Classification (GTDB taxonomy): domain Bacteria; phylum Chloroflexota; class Anaerolineae; order Anaerolineales; family Villigracilaceae; genus Defluviilinea. The sequence continues at coordinate 43,973 of JBGPNQ010000003.1, read as the reverse complement.
CCGTATGACACAACGTCTGAAACGCATTCAATGCCTCCTCATCCGTTGCAGATGTATAAAACGCTCGTTCGTTGTCTCGCATCATGGCGTGTTCGGGACCCACCGCCGCGTAATCCAATCCCGCCGAGACGGAATGTGTCTCCGCGATCTGACCATCTTCATCCTGCAAGACATACGTCCGCGTTCCATGAATAACTCCGACGCGCCCTCTCGACGGGTCGCCAAAGCGTGCTGCATGTTTACCTGTCTCAATTCCGCTTCCACCCGCTTCAACGCCAATCAACTCAACATGTTCATCGTTCACGAATCCGCTAAAGACACCGATCGCATTTGACCCACCACCGACACACGCAATGACCGTATCTGGTAATCGTCCCACTTCCAGCATCATCTGTTCACGCGCTTCCGTCCCGATCACAGACTGAAACTCGCGTACGATCGTCGGGTACGGATGCGGTCCCAACGCCGAGCCGAGCAGGTAATGCGTATCGCGCACATTCGTCACCCAATCGCGGATCGCTTCGTTGATCGCATCCTTCAACGTCTGCGTGCCCGACGTCACCGGTCGCACGTCCGCGCCCAGCAACTTCATGCGGAACACATTCGGCTCTTGCCGTGCGATATCCACCACACCCATATACACCACACATTCGAGTCCCAACAAAGCCGCGACCGTTGCCGAGGCGACTCCATGTTGCCCCGCGCCGGTCTCCGCCACGATACGCTTCTTTCCCATCCGCTTCACGAGCAGCGCCTGCCCCAACGCGTTGTTGATCTTATGCGCGCCCGTGTGCGCCAAATCTTCGCGCTTCAAATAGATTTGCGCGCCGCCCAACTTTTCCGACAATCGTTTTGCATACGTCAACGGCGTGGGTCGTCCCACGAACGACGCCATCAATTTGTTGAACTCCGCTTGAAACGCGGCATCCGCTTTCGCCGATACGAACGCCTCTTCCAACTCGATCAACGCCGGCATGAGAGTTTCAGGAACAAATTGTCCACCGTAAGGACCAAATTTCGTGGGGAGTAATGTCATAAGTTCCTCATAACTAGAGACTGGAGATTGGAGACTGATTAATCTCCAGTCCCTAGTCTCATAATTGCCTGCACGAACGCTTTCATCCTGCTCGGATCCTTCTCACCCGGGGCGGATTCCACTCCCGACGCCACATCCACGCCCCAAGGCTGGACTCTCTGCACCGCCTCTGCGACATTCTCCGGTGTCAATCCGCCCGCCAGCAACAAAGGATATTTCTTCGCCAACTCCGCCGCGCCTGACCAATCGGCTGTAATACCGCTTCCGCCGTATAAACCCTTTGCTGAAGCATCCACCAAGAATGCCGGAGCATCTTCTCTTGCAAAGCCATCTAAATTTTGTGGAACTCCACGGAACGCTTTGAACGCTTTTCCATCAAGAGTGCTTATCATCTCAGGCGTCTCATCACCATGTAACTGTGCGAGACTCAACCCGCAGGTCTCCATCGTCGCATTAATCTCTGCTACTGAAGCATTCACAAACACGCCCACACATATCACACGTCCATGTCTCCGCAGCACGGACATGATATTGCGACACATACCCACATCAACGTAACGCGGGCTTTTGGGGTAGAAGTTGAATCCGATCAAGTCCGCACCCGCATCCATTGCGGCGACGGCATCTCTTACGGTTTTGATTCCGCAGATTTTGATTTTGGTCATTGTCTCAACCATGTCATGCTGAGCGTAGCGAAGCATCTCGCTCGTCTGGGTAGAGACCCTTCGCGGAGTTTATCCTGAGTTCATCGAAGGGCTCAGGGTGACACTACTCAGTTCACGTACTTTGGCAGGAATATCTTCAGATGTGACCAACGCTTCACCAACAAGGATTGCATCAACGCCCGCCTTTGCTAATCGTTCAACATCTTTCGCGGTGAAGATTCCACTTTCAGCGACAACAGCAATATCTAGTGAAATCATAGGACGTAATCGTTCTGTTGTTTCAAGGGTGACATCGAATCTAGCAAGATTGCGGTTGTTGATGCCGATCAATTTCACATCTTTCAACTTCAGCGCACGCTCGGTTTCCATTTCATCATGGACTTCGACTAATGCGGTTAATCCCAAACTCAAGGCACACGCATGTAAATCGGCGAAGAGGGCGTCATCGGTCAATGCTGCGGCGATGAGGAGGATGGCATCGGCTCCGTTGGCTTTGGCTTCGTAAATTTGAGATTCATCGATGATGAAATCTTTTCGAAGTAGCGGCAGTGATGAGTGATGAGTGAAACGTAAATCATGAAGCGTTTCGAGTTTGCCCATGAAAAATTTTTCATCTGTGAGCACAGAGATGGCAGACGCACCGTTTTGGGTGTAGATGTCTGCCACTTGGAACAGATCAAGGTGCGGGGCGAGAATCCCTTTGGAGGGAGAGGCGCGCTTGAGTTCAGCGATCAGGCTCGGGCGGCGTCCTGAGCCAGTCGAAGGATGAGTCCCGAAGCGGAGGCGCCCCCTCAGCCCTAACCCTTCTCCCGCGGGGAGAGGGGAAACTGCGGCGAGAAAATCTCGGGGCGCAGGAGAAGAGTCCGCGGCGCGGCGTAAGGACCGGGCGTCGAGCGCCTCAATCTCCATCTTCTTGTGTTCGATGATTTTGTCGAGAATGCTCATTGGAGAGTCGGGAAACTCTGCGAATATTCAACCAGCGCGTTCATCTTGGCGAGGGCATTGCCGCTATTGAGAGATACTGTCGCTTCCTCAAGTGCGGATTTGAAATCTCCCGTTTCTGCGGCAAGAGCAGCGGCGGCGTTGAGGAGAACCGCGTCGCGGCGCGCACCATTTAATTTGTTGCCGAGCAGGTCGCGCATCATCACAGCGGATTCGTCTGGCGTGCCGCCGCGTAAATCTTGAACAGTGGATTGCGGGAGACCGAGGTCGGCAGGATTGAGCTCGTAGGTTTCGACCGCGCCATTCTTCAGGTGGCTCACACGATTGACGCCCGTAGTGTTGAGTTCGTCGAGACCGTTCGCGCCGTGAATGACGAGGGCGGCTTTGGAACCGAGTTCATTGAGGACGTGCGCGAGTGGCTCGGTGAGGTTGGGAGAAAAAACACCTGTGAGTTGGATGTTCGCGCCTGCAGGGTTGGTGAGCGGACCGAGAATATTGAAGATGGTGCGCTGGCCGATTTCCTTGCGCGGACCGATGGCATGCTTCATCGCGGGATGAAATTTGGCCGCGAACATGAAGCCGATGCCGATCTGTTCGATGGCTTGAGCGATCTGTTCAGGCGTGAGTTCGAGGCTGACACCCAGGGCGGAGAGAACATCCGCCGCGCCACAATGAGAGGACTGGGCGCGATTGCCATGTTTGGCAACTTTGCGACCTGCGCCTGCGAGAACAAATGCAGCGGCAGTGGAGATGTTGAAGGTGTGTGCGCCGTCACCGCCGGTTCCGACGATGTCATATACAGGTTCGTTGATGTTGAGTTTTACTTTCACGGCGTTGGTGCGCATGGCACGGACAGAGCCTTTGATTTCAGCGATGGTCTCACCTTTCATGCGGAGCGCAACAAGATATGCGCCGATTTGCGCCTGTGTGGCTTGACCTGTCATGATGACGTTCATCGCTTCTTCGGCCTCAACGTCGGTGAGGTCGGTGCGATTGATGGCTTTGGCAATAAATGGTTTGAGCATGGATTGTTCTCCTTTCACGGGAGCAGGATTCAAGTCCAGAAAGTTTTTGAGGATTTGTTTGCCGTGTTCGGTCAGAATGGATTCGGGATGGAACTGCACACCATAGGTCTGGTGTTCACGGTGTTTGAGTCCCATAATCTCTTCTTCGGGAGTAATGGCAGTCACTTCGAGCTCGGCCGGGATGGGGTCATAGACCACGAGCGAGTGATAACGCATGGCTTCAAACGGTGAAGGGATGCCTTTGAAGATGCCCTGCCCATTGTGAGTCACCTTGGATGTTTTGCCGTGCATGAGACGCTGGGCACGGTCCACTTTACCGCCGAAGACTGCGCCGAGGCATTGATGTCCGAGGCAGACGCCGAGCACGGGGATTTTGCCGTCAAAGTGTTTGATGGCGTCGGCAGAGATGCCATCATCTTTGATGGGTTCGCCTGGTCCGGGAGAAATCACGAGGTGGGATGGGTTGAGCGCGATGAGTTGATTCATCGTGACCTGGTCGTTGCGAAAAACTTTGATGTCCGCGCCGAGTTCGCCAAAGTATTGGACGAGGTTGTAGGTAAAGGAGTCGTAATTGTCGATTAGTACGAGCATAAAATTTTCCTCTCAAGTGTCATTGCGAGCGAGCGTTAGCGAGCGTGGCAATCTCATATTTGGTGGTTACTCGAGATTGCTTCAGGCTGCGCCCTCGCAATGACACCAATTAATCGTACTCGCCAAAGATATCCACTTGGTCGACAAACAAATCCAGCGAATAGGACAAGCCTGTCTTCTCGCGGACGAGTTCCATGGTCGCTTTGGCTTCGGCTTGCATACGGTGGATGCCGTTGGCGAGGACATCGTTGGGAATCATGGGATGCGCCAGGAAGTAGGCGCGCTTCTCACGGATCGGTTCAAGGAAGTTGTTGATCGCGATCGCAAGTTTCTGCTTGACTTCCACGTCGCCTACCTTACCCTGACGATATCGCTCCTTGAGATCATCCACTTCGGCTTTGGACGGATTGAATGCGTCGTGATAGATGAAGACGGGATTGCCTTCGACAGTCCCGGGGTCAGTGACGCGCAAACGTTTCGGGTCGGTGTACATGTTCATCACTTTTTGTTTGACGGTCTCGGAGTCATCGGAGAGATAGATGGCATTGCCCACGGATTTGCTCATCTTGCTTTGCCCGTCTGTGCCAATAAGCAAGGGAACATCGCCGATTATGGCATCCGGTTCGGGGAAGACTTCGCCGTAGAGATTGTTGAAACGGCGCGCCATTTCACGAGCAAGTTCGACATGGGATTGATTGTCACGTCCCACAGGGACAACTTGCGCACGAGGCAAAAGGATATCGACCGCCTGCAATACCGGATAACCGAGTAGACCAAACGGCATCGAGTCAATGTTGGCATCGCGTGCCATGTCCTTTAGGGTCGGCATGCGTTCGAGGCGCGGCACGGTGACAAGCATTTCAAAGAGCAAGTTCAATTGATAGGTCTCTGGAATTGCTGATTGCACAAAAATTGTGCTGACATCAGGATCAATGCCCACGGCAAGATAATCCAACACGGTCTCTTTGATGTAGGTTGGAATCTCTTTGATGTACTGAGGCTCAGGCTTGGTGGTCAGAGTGTGCAAGTCTGCGATGATGAAGAAGGATTCGTATTGATGTTGCAGGCGCACACGATTGGCAAGTGAGCCGACGTAGTGACCGAGATGCAGTCGTCCTGTGGGGCGGTCACCGGTGAGGAGGCGGGGTTTTGTTGTCATGGTTGTGTCCTTTCGTTTCATTTATGTCGTTGCGAGGAGGGTGCTCTTCCCGACGAAGCAATCTCCTTGAAACAAGAATATGATTGTTATTGGGAGATTGCTTCGCTCCGTTTCACTTCGCTCGCAACGACATATTAACTATTGGTTTCAGCCATTTCAATTGCTTTCAACATCGCAGAGGCTTTATTCACGGTCTCTTGATATTCGGTGTTTGGATTCGAATCGGCGACGATGCCTGCACCTGCTTGAACAGTAAATGTATTGCCGCGTCCGACCATCGTGCGGATGGCGAGACAGGTGTCCATGTTGCCGTCGAAGCCGAAGTAACCGACCGTGCCAGCGTATGCACAGCGTGCATCGGGTTCGAGTTCGGAGATGATCTCGAGGGCACGGACTTTCGGCGCGCCGCTGACCGTCCCGGCGGGAAAGGCAGCTCGCACAAGATCGAAGGCGGTCAGGTTTGGTCGCAGTTTGCCTTCGACGTGCGAGACGATGTGCATGACATGTGAATATTTTTCGATGGTGAAGAAATCGGAGACTTTGACTGTACCATATTCACACACACGACCTAGATCATTACGTCCCAGGTCAACAAGCATCACATGCTCGGCGCGTTCCTTTGGGTCAGCGAGCAGTTCCTGCGCGAGGGCGGCGTCAGCGTCCGAGTCGGCTCCTCGAGGGCGTGTCCCGGCGATCGGTCGCAGTGAAGCGGTCCGCCCTTCCAAACGGACAAACATCTCGGGCGACGATCCAACGATGAACAGCGGTTCATCGTCCACAATGCCGAAATCAAAAAAGAACATATACGGCGATGGGTTGAGACGGCGCACGGCGCGATAGACATCGAACGGCTCGACATTCGTTTCGCGCGTGAAGCGCTGCGAGAGCACCACCTGAAAAATGTCGCCCGCCGCAATGTGCTCCATGGCGTCGCGCACCATATCTTCATATTTTCCCTGCGTCATATTCGAGCGCGTCTTTGATGAATTCACTTCACGCGACTGCGCGGGTGGAAGCGGCTGATGGATGCGCGCCTCGATCTCATCCAGTTTGCGATTGGCGGAGTCGGCATCGCCATCGAGGATGTTCGCAATGAGGGATAGGCTGCGACGTGCGTGATCGAACGCGACGACGGTATCGGCGAGGAGATAGATGCCATCGGGCAGCGCCGCCCGCTTCATCTTCGACTTTAGTGTTGGTTCAAAAAACCGAACGGACTCGTACCCGAGGTAGCCCACCAATCCACCGATAAAGCGTGGCACACCTGGTTGGGCTTTGAAATTGAAGCGACTCATTTCCTCTTGAAGAAAATATGTCGGATCGTTGTCGTATTGAACCGTGCGCGTTCCATCCGAGTCTTTGATTTCGATCTGACCATCGCGCAAAATATATTGCGCTTTAGGTTGAACACCGATAAACGAATAACGCGCGATCCGCTCCCCACCTTCCACGGACTCCAATAGAAATGACGGCGTCTCACCGCGCAGTTTCATGTACACGCTGATGGGCGTTTCAAGGTCCGCGGAGATCTCGCGGATGATGGTTTGGGTGGTAGTTGTTGCTTCTAATAACATAAGAGCTCCTTGTTAAGTCCATGTCATTCTGAGCGAAGCGAAGAATCTCAACGATTACGAGCGAGACTCTCACCTGCACTTGCGTGCTGGTGCAAGTGTCGGTCGCAACAATCGCTCCCTCAGAGGGACATCGTTTAAAACAGACTCCCCTCCGTCCGATTGGGACGAGAGGGGAGTCTCGTGGTGCCACCCAAGTTAAACGCCTGTACTAAACAAAAATCCCTGCGTGATGCAACAGGGAAAGGAAGCCAGCGTCACTCTTTCAGGTACGTCGCAACTTTGCGGTTATACCCTTGCTCTATAACGGGAGCTGCCGGATTGGGTTACTTGATTTTGGTCGGAGAGACCCCGCCCCTGCACGTTCGCCCTTTCAACTCGGAGGTCCATTCGACTTCTGCGCTTTTGCCTTGCTTTCAGAATAGTAGTCTCAAACGACCACTAGCTCGGCTCTCTGGAAATCGCTTTGAAGTGTACTCGTCCTCGTCAGCGTTTTTGGATTATGTTGGTCGGTATTCTATGACGGAGAGGGGAGGATGTCAAGAGGGGAAACCAAAAGATCCAAGTATGCTACTTACTTAGAAATTTTCTGTGTCAGATAAATACCTCGCAATTATTGGGTCCGGACTTTCCTTAGATATATCATTCTCGAACGAAATGTGTTCATGACTAGAAACCCCGTTGATCACATAACGCAGGCGCACAAATCAAATAATATAATGGTTGAACTGTTGACTATTATTAAAAAATGTACTATAATATTAGTTGAAACAACTATTTATGGAGATTTTGAATGATTAGGCAGAAAAACACCAACTCACCCATTACGAATGCCTTAGACAACGGTAACAATATTGATGTCGGAAATCGTCTACGCAAAGTTCGGATGAGTAAAGGGTTTTCCATTCGCTCCCTTTCTGAACAAAGTAGATTGAATGTTAACACATTGAGTCTCATAGAGAACGGCCGCACTTCCCCGAGTGTTAGTACGCTCCAGTTGATCGCGCAAACATTACAAGTCCCCCTTTCGGCATTTTTCGAAACTGATCACGGCGATAAGAAAGTGGTTTATCAACGTATGGGCAATCGTCCGCATGCCGCTTTTACTCACGGCATGATGGAAGATCTCGGTGCTGGTATGACCCGTTTTGGTGCAGAGCCGCTCATCATTACGCTTAAACCCAAAGCCGATAGCGGCAAGACTCCCATCGTACATACGGGCAGGGAATTTGTCTATTGTCTTAATGGTCATATCACATACCACGTCGATGATCAGCCATATCAACTCGAATCGGGTGACAGCCTGATGTTCGAGGCTTACCTGCCCCACCGATGGCGTAATGAAGACGAGTCCGAATCGCGACTACTTCTTGTTCTGTGTCCGTTGGATGAACGCGACCAGCCATCAGAACGTCACTTTGGGAGATAGAACTGGCGATCACCGTGAAAGGAGGTTTGCCATGTTCCCATATCTATCAACTTTGTCTGTGGGGATATGCATCTTATTGCTAACACTATTCACGCCTACCATTACACATGCTGAAGACCCTCATGCAACACTGAATAATGACAGCTGCATCTCCTGTCATGAAGATCTATATTATCTTCATGACACAGGGAATTGGTTCTGCCTGAAAGAGTCACCAATGGCATGTGTGGATTGTCACGGCGGCAATCCAACCACAACCATAAAGGAATTAGCTCATACAAACCGCGCGGCGCATCCTGTCATCAACGAAGACATTTCAAAATGCCAGGAATGCCACCCCGATAAATGTAAGGAACGTTTACAAATATTTGATGAAAAAGCAGGCATCAGCAAAATTCTAGTCGCCGCTCCTTACACATCTGTTCTCACGTCCCAAAACGCCGACGTTGTCCCTGCAAAAGCTAAAAATGAACAGGAGTCTAATATCCGGATCAGTGCAAGGGAATTCGTTCCCATTCTGCTGGTCGCTGGTGCCGCACTTGCTTTTTATTACCTCCGTCGAACCAGGCACTCGTCAAAATAAAAATTATGGTAGCTTCGATATTCGAGATACAAGCTGACTTTTGCAAAGCGATGGCAAACGCCACTCGATTGCAAATCCTTCATACCTTGCGTGAGCACCCCCTGAACGTTGGCGAAATAGCGCAAGCTATAAACTCGGGTCAATCGCTTGTATCACGTCATTTGGGCATTCTTCGCAATGTGGGTGTTGTCAAATGCCAGAGGCAGGGGACCGAAATAATCTACCAACTAACAGACAAGAATATTAGTGAAGTGTGCGACTTGGTTCGAAAAGTGTTATCCACACAAATACATAGTCAAGCCGAAGCGATCTCAGCAATGGACACCTGAATATTCTCCTCTTTGGTCACTATTAAACAGGCACGTTCCATGAGCGTACTTGAAAAGATATGTCAAGCATTCAGCTACGGCAAAATCAATTTACTGTCACTCACAACCGCCCCATCTTCATCCACATACACAAACTCGCCGGGTGTAAAGTCCACACCTGCAAAGCTGACCACAATATTCACTGTCCCTTGTCTGTTCTTGGCACTCTTTTTCGGGTTTGTGCCCAAAGCGATGACACCAATGTCTATCATTGAAACAGCGACCGAATCACGGATAAATCCAAAAACGATGATGCCATTCCAGCCATTCGTGTGCGCGAGGTCGGCGATATTATCTCCCAACAATGCACAACGATTGGAACCACCACCATCTATGACAAGCACTATGTCCGTGCCGTCCTTTTCGAGAGCTGCGCGAACATACGTATTGTCCTCATAACATTTAACTGTTTCGATCTGCCCGTTAAATTCGTGCCTACCGCCAAAGCTTTGGAACCCAATGGGGTCTATCACACGTAGTGAATCGCCGTATTTGTCACAAAGATCAGTTGTTTTCATTTCAGCCCTTATCCTTCAACTTTCATCCTTTGTATCTCGGATATGACCCAAGCACGCGCAGCATCAATGCGTATTCGCTCAAATGATCCAATGCCTTGCGGACGGTCTCTTCCTGGGTCGCGCCGATAAAGTCAATGTAGAACAGATATTCCCACGGCTTGCCCTGCAACGGACGCGACTCGATCTTGGTCAGGTCAATATCGCGCAGGGCAAATACGCTCAAGGCTTTGAACAATGCTCCGGGCTGGTTTTTCAAGGTGAATACAATGGATGTCTTTGCATCCCCGTCCGGTTGTACGACTGTCCTGGAGATGGCAAGGAAGCGGGTGTAGTTCTCGGCGTTATCTTCGATTCCTTCTTCAAGGATTTGCATCTCATAGATCTCGGCCGCGCGCCGGGATGCAATCGCGGCTGTATCGCGTGCCCCTGACTCTTTCAACATCTTGACGCTTCCCGCCGTATCGTAAGCGGATTCCGCCTTGATGCCGAGTCGGCGCAGGTAGGCTGCACACTGTCCCAGCGCCTGCGGATGGCTGATCGCTTTTCTGACATCTTCCTTCTTCACACCGGGCAACGCGATCAGACAATGCTGCACGCGTAACAGATATTCGCCGACGATGTGCAAGTCATGGCGTAGTAGTAAGTCATAGTTTTGATGGATACTTCCGGCCAGTGAATTCTCAATGGGAATCAGACCTTCTTCACATTCGTCGGAAACCACGGAATCAAAAACCACATCGAAAGATTCACACGGTTTGGTTTCGATCTTCCCAAAATAATCGAAAACTGCCTGCTCACTATACGCGCCGGGTTCGCCTTGAAATGCGACTGTCATGATGGCTCCTCAATTTTGAATCTATTTCGGTGGTCGAGTAGAGTGGGTGTTTTTCTCGCTCATATCGAGACCAGCACGCCGTAAAGATCCCTTGTTACAAGAAAACTTATGAAACTGGCGATTTCGACACGTCCCGCGAAATTCATGCGGGGCTACTCAATCACCGGGCATTTATTATTCATCCCCACCAGAACGAAATCGCGATCATGAGGTAGAGCCCGACCAGGGCAATTCCTTCCAACCAATTGGACTCACCATCGTATACGATCAATGCGCTCAGGATGGCGGCCAATGCCAAAGCAACGACCAGCAGCGGAGGCAGGACAAGGGTCAACGCGACCGGGGCGAAAAAGTACGAGAGCAGGATCAGGATCGGCGTCAACGCGAGAGCGACCTGCAGGGAACTGTTCATGATCACGCTGATGGCGTAGTCCACTTTGTTCCTGATCGCCAGTCGGATTCCCACGACATTTTCCACTGCATTGCCGGCAATCGCCACAATGACCAAACCTGCGAACGCCTGTGAGATATGCCAGGATTCGATTGTGGGCTCGAGCGCCTGGACGAACCAGTCCGATACAAAGGCAGTGATGATACCTGCAATTAACAGCACGGAAATAGCCCGCATCAATGACCATGGTTTTTCATCAAGCTCCGTTGCCGGGACCGTATCACCCATGGGACCACCCTTCCACGAAAATGGGATACTGGCGATGAACACCACCAATAGAACGAGTGCACAGGCAATGCTCAACGCCTCTTCGTGAGCCTCGGCAGGCGTATGGATTGCGTCTGCAAGCGTGGGAACGACCAGGGCCGAAACTGCAAGCACCATGAGGATGACAATCGCACGCGGTCTCTCAGAATGAAATCGTTGCGTACCATTTTTCAAACCGCCGAATAGAAATGCCAGGCCCAGGATCAACAAAGTATTTGCAAGAATGGAACCTACCAATGCTGATTGCACAACGGTCACCAGACCTGCTCGCAGCGCAAAGAAACCAACGAAGAGCTCAGGCATACTCGCAACACTTGCCTGCACAACACCGGTTGCACCAGGACCCATGTAATTCCCAAGTTGCTCGGTGGCATTTCCTACTACTGTTGCCAATGTTGCCAATGCGACTGCACTGATCAAAAATATCAATACTGCATTTGCACTTGCGAACGTAAGGACCGCTGTCACAATACTGGCAAGGAGTGCAAGGACAAAGATGGTCCATTCATTTTTGAGCAGGCTGCTCATGATAAGCCTCTTTTATCAACACACAGGATGTATGAAATTATACTTTACCCATCATTTGCTCCACCCCTTTTTCCCCTACCCCCTACTCACTGCTTCTCCGCCCATTCCACGATCTTTCGAAATCCTGCCTCCACATCTCCATCCGAGGCTGCGATCGTCATGCGGACGAATCCTTCCCCCTGCGCGCCGAACGCCGAGCCCGGGACCAGTCCCACGCCTGCTTCGTCGAGAATCCGTTCACAGATTTCGAGCGATGACAGCTTCAAGCGACGAAAATCAAGGAAGAAGTAAAACGCTCCCTGCGGCGGCGTGACCAGCACTTTTTCACTCTCCAGCTCATGAGAAATACGCAAAACCAATTCACGGCGATGAGCATACGCGGCGCGCATATTCTCAGTAGCCTTTTGGTTTTCGGGATCGGTCAAGGCAAACGCCGCAGCTTTCTGGATGAACGGCGCGACGCACGTAATGGAGTTTTGTCCCGCCTTCAAGGCGTGATCGATGACCGCTTTGGGCGCGGCGAGGAATCCCACGCGCCAGCCTGTCATCGCATAGGATTTTGAAAGACTGTTAACAAGCAGCGTCCGTTCCTTCGCATCGTCAAGTGCCCCGGCGCTCACCGACTTCTCGCCATAATATAAACTCCCATACACCTCATCGCTCACGATCCAAAGATCATGTGTTTTTGCAAAATCCTGCAAGCTCTGCAAATATTCGCGTGTTGGATAGGCGCCCGTCGGATTCGATGGATAGTTCAATACAATGACGCGCGTCTTCGCGGTCAATGCTTTTTCCCAGGATTCAAAATGTGGGATGAATCCGTTCTCGACAGGCGCCGAGACACGGATCACATTCCCGCGCAGCATCGTCGCCATATTCGAATGAGTCGCCCAGGACGGATCCGGTACCAGCACATCATCGCCGGGATTCAAGATGGATTGCATCGCGGTGTAATAGGCATGGATGCCGCCATGTGTGACGAGTATCTCGGAAGCGGGATCGTAGGAAACGCCCTCGTCGCGTTGAAGCTTTTTCGCAATCGCAGCCAGCAGGTCCGCGTCGCCGCGCGAGGAGGTGTAATGAGTCAGACCGTCGTTCATCGCCTTCATCGCCACATCCATCACCGCAGGCGGAGTCGCAAAATCCGGGTCGCCTACCTGTAAACCGATGATTTTTTGTCCGCTGGCTTTGAGCGCAAGGATGCGATCTGCCATCGCAACAGTTGCCGATTGTCGGATTGAGTCGAATTGAACGTTGAGACTTTTCATGGCTGCTCCTGCCGCTTGTTTTGGAAATAATGATGCAGCACCGTGTAATTAAGAGCGCAGTGTATCAGCATCGCATAAATGTCGTCAACCGGAAAAAGAAAACGTCTCGAAAATTCGGGACGCTTTCGTAGAGCGGGATGTTATCCTGCCGAGTTGAGATGCGCGGGATGACATCCCGCACCACCTTCTTTTACAGAGCCTTCTTCGCTGCTTCGATCACTTGACTGTAATCGGGTTCCTGACCGAGGATTGGCAAATAATTGACATATGTCAATTTCCCATCGCGACCAACAATAAAGACCGCCCGGCGGAAGAAGCGTCGTTCCTTGATGAGCAGACCATACTTCTGGCCAAATTCAGTTTCGAGTACATCGGATACCAGTTTTACCCGCTCCACGCCTGCTGCGCCGCACCAGCGTTTCTGCGCAAAGGGGAAGTCTGTGCTGACGGTATAGATCACAATATCATCACTGAGACTGGCAGCTTCCTGATTGAAGCGGCGGGTTTCGATATCACACGTTTCCGTGTCGATGGAAGGAACAGCGCACAGAATAATAACCTTACCCTTTGATTCTTGAAGCGGGTTCACGGCCTTCCATCCCGGGACAACAGAGGTGAATTCAGGGGCCATATCCCCAACTTTCACATCGTCACCGATGATCGTCGCGAACTTCTCGCCAAGTTTGAAAAAGTCGTTGCGTACAGTTGTCATACTATTTCTCTCCTTTGCCGCCTGTCTTACCAACCGGTAAATTCCTGAATGGATTGCAGGCGAATTTCAAGTTTGGGTGTTTATGCAACACTCTGTAAGTTGGTACGCCTATTTAACCATAGGGTTGTCAATTTTGTGAAGGAACAATCCTATGATCGAAGGAAAGCCTACTGATCCTCTGAAAGCGGCTGGAAGCCTCTGCCGAGAACCTCATAGGCGCTGGATGTGGCGACAAACGCGGTCGGGTCGATCTTTGCAATGATGGTCTTCAAGTTATGGATCTCGGTCACGGTCAGCGCGCACATGAGAATGGACCGGTCCTCGCCTGTGTACATTCCCCTGCCATCCAAGGCAGTAACACCACGATGCAGACCATTAATGATACCCTGTGAAATTTCCGCAGATGTTTCCTTCTTCGTGATGATGAACGCCAGCAACTGATTGCGATGATGTTTTGGATACAGCCAGGCGCGGATGCCTCTCTTATCTCCGCCCGAGCGCGCGATCTCACGCAGCACGTCATGTTCCGCATCTTCGCCAAAGCGCGGAAGCACCTCACCGGTCGCGCGCGTCATTCGGACGGTCACCAACGCGATCAGGAAAAGCGTTCCATAAAATAGAAAGCCGAGAACGATCATCACAATGCCTGCCACCGGACCAACGGACGATCGCGCGATGAACTCCTGCAAATCCACAGCCGGTTTCGGGAACAACCAAATTTTGGCTATCCAGGATGCGTACAAAATCATCAGGATCCACAAATAGTTTCGGCGCAATCGCCTGCCAAAGGCCTCCAACATCGAGATGGGAAAGCGCGGCGAGAGCAAATTCTCGGCCAGGCTCTCTGCCCATTCCGGTGAAGGATGGAATGGCGGCACAAGCATCGCGGCATAAAAATCCGTTTCCATTAACCGCACACGGTAGCTCCACAATTCATAATACCGATAGCGTCGCGCCTCGATGACCAGGAACCACGTCACCAGAAGAGTATTCAGGATAATGATTGCATGATGTACTTCTGATTGGCTGAACGCAATGGACAGCGTTGCGCCCGTGGCAATCACCGCCCAATTCGTGGTCGTATCCAACCGCTGGCGCCAGACATTCGAGCGATGAACCTCCGCTCGAAAGAGATGGACCATTGCCGTTACAAACTCACTGGCCTTCAGTCTGTAGCCGCGATAGGTCCAAACGGGTTCATCCGGCACTTGTTCTGAAGAAGAAGTTGTCTTTTTGGTTTTAGGCATCGCTTTATCCTATCGGCATTGCTAAAGGAAGAATGATCAACAGAAGAATCACAAGTAGGATGGTGAGGGGAATTCCCACCCGTACATAGTCCTTGAATGTATAACCGCCTGCGCCCATGACCATGACATTGACAGCATGTCCCAACGGAGAGATGAACGCCATGGAGGAAGCAAGAGCGATACCCATCGCCAGGCTGCGCGGATCCATCCCAACTTTCTGTGCCGCTACAATTGCGATTGGTGCCATGGCAGACGCGGCAGTAGCGCCGTTGATGATCTGAGTTAGGAGAACCGTTAGAATCACCAACCCGGCAACCAGAGCTGGGTGCCCCATCCCCCCAAGCATGGCAATAATCCGTTCGGCCAAAAACGCCGCGCCGCCCGTTTTCTGTAATGCCACACCCAGTGGAAGCATGCCTGCCACCAGAAAGATACTGCGCCACTCGATGACTTGATAAGCCTGATCCATGGTCAAGGCCCGAATTAGCACCATGCCAATAGCTCCGCTCAACAGGATTTCTGCAATGAGATTCGGGAAAGCGACCGCGGAACCTAAAGCGATCAACATCACGAAGGCCGTTAACCATCCGCGAAAATTCATGCGCGGGACCGGTGCTGATTCTGCGAGCAATATAAGTCCGGGCTCCGTATGAAGCAAGCTCACACTTTTCGGTGTTCCCTGTAGCAAAAGTCCATCGCCAAATTCCAGTTCCAAATTCGCAAGACGCGTGCGGATGGAATGTCCACGCCGCCAGATGGCGAGCACCCTGGCGTCGAATTTTTGTTCGAAGTGAATTTCCTGCAGCGTTTGCCCGGCCAGCTGCGAGCGCGGAGCGACTGCTGTTTCAATCAACATCATATTCGGTGTCGAAAGATATTCCTGCGTCCACTCGCCTGGTGGAAGGATTTCAAGTAATTCATTCAAATTATGGGGCTGACTATCCTCCGGGCGCGCGATCATCAGCAAGATATCATTTCCAATCAGGACGGTCTTTGCTTCAAGATGCAGCACGCGTTTGCCTCGCTGAACAGCAATTACATTCAAATGATAATTTTCGCGCAACCCGCTGGCTTGTACTGCCTTGCCATCCAGCGGACCGCCAGCTCGAACACGTCCGCGCTGAAGGCGATCTCCCAATTGGTATGTGCTCAAGAGGATTTCGCCCGGTTCACCTTCATCCTTGATCTGTTCGGCGGGGGATTTCTTCGGCAGGAACCTTTTACCGACCAGCACCATAAAAACAATTCCCGCCACCGCCAGGGGAAGTCCGACAGGTAAAAAATCGAGCAGGCCGAACGCTGAGAGTTTTTGATCCCGCAGCAAACCACTGACAATGATGTTGGTGGTGGTTAACAAGGTGGCCATGCCGCCCAGTATCGTGCCAAATGCCAGTGGCATGAGCAGCCGGGAGGGGGATACTCTTGAACGGCGTGCCACGCCTGAAAGCGAAGGAAATAGAAGGGAAGCCGCGGCAATGTTATTCATAAAAAGGGAGAGCAGGGCACCTGCTGCCATAATGCCAAAAATCAGCTGCGTCTCTCCCTGTCCGAATAAACGGAGAATAAACTCCCCCAATCTCTCTGTCACACCTGCACGTCGCAGCCCTTCCGCAAGGATGAACGCAGATAGCATGATTATCACGGCCGAACGGCTGAAGCCTGAAAATGCCTCTTGAGGAGTAAGTATCCCGCTCAAGCCCAGGCCGAGTAAGAGCAGCAACGCCACAATGTCGGGGCGGAGAATATTCCCGACAAGTAATATGCAGGCAATGCCTAATAGAAGAAACGTGATTTCAATAGGGTTCATGAAGTATGGAAATTGGTTTCATTATACTCATCTGGATGATGTGTCCGTCTCGCTTCCCGGCTGGTGCCCGGGCCGGTTTGATCTGCCATGGCTCCCCGGAGGTTCCTCCGGGACATAAACGCGCCATGTTGATTTTTGTAGATTCTTTTCGGATTACATCCATCCTAAAAGTTAAGAAACTTGTTAGTAGCATGGCGGAATGGCGGGATGCTAGAATGATGGAGTTATACACTCATTGGGTTACCATCCATGAAACGCGTGATTGCTGCCCTTATCCTTACGTGGATACTCTTCGTCGCGGCCCCCAACACCGCAGGGAAAGCCGCTTCTCCGGTTGTTTCTGCTGTATATGGCCAGGGCGATATTCTCCAGTTTGAGAACCTCTCAACGGAACAAGGACTATCTCAAAGCACCGTAACTGTGATACTACAGGATCGTCAGGGCTTCATGTGGTTTGGAACAGAGAGTGGACTTAACAAGTACGACGGCTACCAATTTACCATCTACAAACACGACTCAGAGAATCCCCAGTCCCTGGTCAGCAATGTGATTACCGCAATGTTTGAGGATCGGGATGGCTCTTTGTGGATCGGAACGAGCGCCGGACTGGAACACCTCGATCGGCAGACTGGTTCCTTCATCCACTACAAGCAGGAATTTTACGGTCCGGATGTCATTAGCGGTAAGATGGTCCTGGCCATCAACCAGGATCACGCCGGCACGCTTTGGGTCGGCACGGACGGCGGAGGCCTCGCCAGGCTGGATTTGAAGACCAAAAAATCCACGGTGTACAAACACAGTTCAGAGGATTCAAAAACAATTTTCAGCGATATTGTCCGCTCAATTTTCGAGGACCGGGACGGAACGCTGTGGATCGGAACTGACCAGGGGCTGGATCGCTTCGACCCAACTAGTGAAATACTTATCCACGCGAATCGTGATTCCACATTATTGGATCCGCTAAACGATAATCCGATATATGCCATCAATGAAGACGACCAGGGAGCGTTATGGCTGGGAACTGAGAAAGGATTGTTTCAATGGGACCGGGTCGCAGGTCGCCTCAATAAATACCTGCACGATTCGAATGTCACGGACAGCATCAGCAACGATTCCATCCGTTGTATTTTCAGGGATCTTCAAGGAACTTTATGGATTGGGACGCGAAGCGGACTCAACTGGTTCGACGCTTCGCAAAAACGGTTTATCCGTTACAACCACAACTCCAACGATCCGCAAAGCCTGATCAGTGATTCCATTCGGTCGGTTTATGAGGACCGTTCCCATGTGCTCTGGGTTGGTACAGCCAGCGGTGGGTTGAGCAAATACGCCCCCGCCTCACATAAATTCAGTTTGTACAGGAATAATTCCGCCCAGTTGAATGGTCTGAGCGACAACAATATCTGGTCTGTTTACGAAGATCACAGTGGCATACTTTGGTTTGGTACTTTTTCAGCAGGACTTAACAGTCTGGATCGTGAATCAGGGAAGGTCACAGTTTACAAAAGCGACCCCGCGGATTCGACGAGTTTGAGCGCGGATGATATTCGCACGATTTTGGAGGACCGTCGCGGCAATATATGGGTTGGAACGGAACACGGCGGACTCAATAGATTCGATCCACAAACAGGAAAGTTTACCCGCTATCAACATAACGCCGATGATCCTGACAGTCTCAGCAGCGATATCGTTTTTTCAACATATGAGGACCACCTGGGCAGGTTGTGGGTTGGCACCGGAGATGGAGGCCTCAACCTGCTTGATCAGGCCACCGGAACGTTTACCCATTACATCAACGATCCGAGCAATCCCAACAGCCTAAGTGATAACAATGTACGGGCAATTTTTGAGGACAGAAGGGGAATGTTGTGGGTCGGTACATTCGGAGGATTGAATCTTTTCGATGAAAAGACCGATCGCTTCACAACGTATCGGAATCATCCGGACGACCCGTCAAGTCTCAGCAGTGATCTGGTCTTTAGCATAGTTGAGAATCTCGATGGAACGATATGGGTCGGAACGTTCGGAGGTGGACTGAATCGCTTCGACCGGACCACACAAACATTTACCCGCTACACCGAGAAGAAAGGACTGCCTGACGATAGTGTGTACGGCATCCTGGCAGGAGGAGACGGCGCGCTGTGGCTGAGCACCAACAAGGGAATAGCCAAATTCGATCCCGGCCTGGAAACCTTCCGCAAGTACGATGTCAGCGACGGCCTGCAGGGGAATCAATTCAATCCTGGCGCGTTCTTTCAAAGCAGAGATGGGGAAATGTTTTTTGGCGGGACACAGGGACTCAACGCCTTTTTCCCCGAGCAAGTGACCGATAACCCGGTTCGACCTGCGGTGGTTATTACTGCCTTCAAAAAATTCAACCGGCCGATTCAAACAGATCTGGGTTCGAAAGAATCCGTCCAACTGTCCTACCGTGATGACTTCATCTCATTTGAATTCGCCGCGCTGGATTTCAATGCGCCAAATAAAAACCAATATGCTTATCAATTGGATGGTTTCGACCCTGATTGGGTCGAAGCCGGGACGCGGCACTACGCCAGCTATACCAACCTGCCAGGTGGTGAATACATTTTCCGCGTCAAAGCCTCCAACAGCGACGGCATATGGAATGAGACAGGAGTGGCCATCCCGCTCATCATCACGCCGCCCGTCTGGCAGACGTGGTGGTTCAACGGGGCGCTGATCTTGTTGTTGGGAGCCGTCGTCGCAGGCGGATTCCGGATCAGGCTTAATTCGATTCGTGAACAAAATGTCTACCTCGAAACACAAGTCTCCGAACGGACATCTGAACTGCGCGAGACGAACAAGATCCTCCAAAAGGAAGTGGAACAACGCAAACGCGCCGAAGCAGCACTCGAAAAGCGTGCCGCGCAGGAATTGCAGGAATCTGAAGAACGTTTTCGAGCGATGTTCGAACATTCTGCGGTTGGGATCGGTATTATGGGCCTGGACCGCAGGGTAATAGATGCCAACCCTGCCATCTGCCGCATTTATGGAACAACGCGCGAGGAAATGATCGGCTCGAACGCAGCTGAAGTTACATACCCGGATGACAATCCGGAAGCAGCACGATTATCGAATGAATTGATAACCGGACAGCGTGATTCATACGAACTGGAACGGCGATATATACGCAGGAATGGTGAAGTATTTTGGGCGCACGTGACCATGTCCTCCGTGAAAGATCAGCAGGGCAAGCCACTTTACCTCGTAGGCATGGTCATAGACATCGATGAACAAAAGCATGCCGCTGAGAGACTCCACACATCCCAGGCGCGCTTCCAGGCCATCTTCGACAACGTGGCTGTAGGTGTCGCGGTGATGACACTGGGTCGCCGCCCGATTTCTTTCAACGCAACTACTGAAAAGATCATTGGCTACAACGCCGAGGAAATGCGAGACATTGACCCTCGTTTACTGGCTGTCCCTGAAGATCGCGGAATGGATGTCGAACTCTTCCAGGAGCTCATCGAAGGTAAACGTAATTCATACGTGATGGAACGACGCTACCGCCATAAGAGTGGACGTACTTTCTGGGCGCGTATCAATTATTCACTGGTGCGCGACCTGGATGGCAGACCGGACTACCTGATTGGCATCATTGAAGATATTGACGAACAGAAGCGCGCCGCGGAACGTCTCGCCGTGCAGGAGGCCGATTATTTGCTCATGCTCCAGCATCGCGTCAATGAACGTACCCATGAGTTGGAGGAAGCCAACCAGCATCTTCAAAAAGAGATCGAACAGCGCACAAAGATCGAAAAGGAACTTTCAGAAAAAGCCGCACAGGAGGCAGTGACCGCAGACCGCACCCGCCTGGCGCGTGACCTGCATGATGCTGTGACACAGACGTTGTTCTCCTCCAGCCTGATCGCGGAAGTGCTGCCGGAGCTTTGGGAGATGGATGTGGACGAAGCAAAGAAATCCACAGAGGAATTGCGGCAGCTCACGCGGGGTGCACTGGCTGAAATGCGGACGCTCCTGCTTGAGTTGCGTCCCGCTACATTAACGCAGACACGTTTAGGCGACCTGATCAAGCAACTGTGTGAAGCCTTCATCGGGCGCTCGCGGCTGCCGATCAAATTGAACATGGAAGGCGATTGCCAGCTGCCACCCGAAGTGCAGGTGGCTGTTTATCGCATTGCGCAGGAAAGTTTGAACAACGTATTCAAATATGCCCGTGCAACACTGGTCAATGTGAATCTGTTCGTTTCAGAAACCATGGTGCACTTTGAAACGTGCGATAATGGTATTGGTTTCGACATGTCCACGAGCAAGCCGACCAGCCTCGGCATGCGCATCATGCGCGAGCGCGCCGAAGCCATTGGAGCAGATTTCCAGATCAGCAGCACGCTGGGTTCCGGGACCTGTGTGGGCGTCACCTGGAATCGAAACCCAAATCTGAAATTGAAGGTTTTATAGACTCTGCCCTCATCGCCGATGACCGCCGCTTGAGCAGAAAAAGAACAAGGAGCAAAAATGATAATCAAAATCCTTCTCGTAGATGACCATGCCGTTGTACGCAGCGGCTTGTCGAAATTTCTTATGGTAAACAAGGACCTCAAACTGGTCGGCGAAGCTTCTGATGGTGCCGAGGCCGTGCAAATGACATCGCTCCACAAGCCCGATATCGTCCTGATGGATTTGATGATGCCGGGAACCGATGGCATCACGGCCACGCGTGAGATCCATCAGAAATATCCAAATGTCAAAGTCATTGCGCTTACAAGCTTCGCAGAACAGAACATGATCCAGGGCGCGTTGCAGGCGGGCGCCGTGGGTTATTTGCAGAAGAACGTCACGGCCTCGGAATTGGGCAACGCCATCCGCTCCGCGTGCGCAGGCAACATGATCCTCTCGCCCGAAGCGACTCAGGTGCTGGCCCAATCGGTCGCGCAGCCGCAAATCCCCGGCGAGCAATTGACCGAACGCGAGCGCGAAGTCCTCAAGTGCATGGTCGACGGACTCAACAATAACGCCATCGCCGAAACGCTTGTTGTCAGTCTGGGAACGGTCAAGTTCCACATCTCGAATATCTTCCATAAGCTCGGCGTCAACAGCCGCGTAGAAGCCGTCAAAGCCGCGATCGAACAAAAATTGGTGTAACCCCACCTATCCACTCGGACAGTTAAATACTCCACCAAAGTCCGATACCCAGGAACCTCGCTTGTCATACACTACAGGCGAGGTTCTCATGATTCGAATCATCATCGCTGACCCTGATTCAGCAACTCGTAAGGCACTTACTCTTTTACTTCGACGAAAATTGGGCATCCATGAAATCCTTGAAGTGGATGGCGTGGAGACTCTCATCCGCACCCTGGCGGACACTACTCCTGATCTGCTTCTACTGGACTGGAGACTCTACGGTTCCCCCGCACCCGAAACCTGTCGCCTGCTGCAACGCGCGTATCCTCGTCTGAGGATCATTCTCCTCAGCGTGGACGCGGATGATGCCACGGCGGCAAAGGAAGCAGGGGCGGCATTTGTGTATAAAGGTGCGTCACCGGATGAACTGATTGCAACTCTCACGCCTCTTTTGCGTAAAGAGAATGAGAATGCTCAGGACGGGTGAAAGGCCCGATCCTTTTATTGCAACTTGAAAAGGAGAAAGAAAATGCAAACGAATCGTTCCAACGTAGCTGCACTGGTCGGAGGTGCACTCCTGATCGGCTTCGGACTGCTGTCCCTCGTGAGCCGCGCCTTCCGCGGCCTGGACTGGGGCTTCTTATGGCCCTTCGCCATCGTTGGGTTTGGCGCGTTGTTCTTCGTGGCAATGTTCGCCAGTGGCAAGAGCGCCGCGGCTTTTGCCGTCCCCGGCAGTATCATCAGCGGCATCGGGCTGATATTACTCTTCCAGAATATCACCCGGCACTGGGAATCCATGTCCTATTTCTGGACCTTGATCCTGATGTTCGTTGGGCTGGGCATCACCATCATGGGCTGGTACGGTGAAGATGCAAATCAGAGGCAGTCAGGGCTGCGGGTGATGAAGATCGGCTTCATCATGTTTGTCATCTTTGGCACATTCTTCGAGATGATCTTCTCGTCGTTCAACAACATGGTCTTCCCCATTCTGTTGATCGTGTTGGGTGGATACCTGGTACTATCACGTTCAGGGTTATTCAAGAAACACGAAGATTCAATAGACAACAGACTGCCGCCAGTGAGCTAGAAACAAGATATCGTCCCGCAGGTTTGATGGCATTCATCAAACCTGCGGGATGTTTCATACCCCATTAGAAAGAAGGAAATTATGGAACACCATAGGTCACTATTTGGTCCGTTATTGTTGATCGCCGCAGGCGTGATGTGGTTATTGGTCACATCTGGCAATGTACCATCCTCCAACCTGTGGGCGCTGACTCACATCTGGCCCTTCCTGCTCATCGCCGCGGGAGTGGGAATCATCCTGCGACCCTATTGGTCCTACACCTCCATTGCGCTGGATGTTCTGATCATCGGTGGCGCGGTACTGGCCATCCTTTACGCCCCGAAAATGGGGTGGGATAATCCATCCATGATCTCTTTTGGAGATAACGGTGATCCCTTTATCGGGCCGGGCGTGCGCGGTTCCGGAAATATTGTCAGTGAAACGCGCAAAGTCAGCGGCTTTGACTCCATCAGCGTGGACTATCCCGTGCGTGTCCTCATCTCACAGGGCAACACTGAATCCGTCAAGGTTGAAGCAGACGACGATGTACTCCCGGGCCTAAAAACGGAAGTCAAGAACAACGAATTGCGCATTTTCTATAAAACGGAAAAAGGCAAACGCGTCAATCCAACCAAAATGGTTGTGATCACGATCACGGTCAAGGATCTCAAGGCTGTGGATTTCTCAAGCGCCGGTGACTTGACGATTGATGGCATCAAAACAAATAAC
The DNA here is from genome assembly GCA_041487615.1 of Anaerolineae bacterium. GTDB lineage: Bacteria > Chloroflexota > Anaerolineae > Anaerolineales > Villigracilaceae > Defluviilinea. The sequence continues at coordinate 20,070 of JBGPNQ010000003.1, read as the reverse complement.
CTGGACATCTCACTGAGTGGCGCGGGCAATATCAAGCTCAACGACGTCACCCTGAAAGGACTCAGCGTCAACTTGAGTGGAGCAGGCAGCATGTCCGCTTCAGGAAAAGCCGACGATTTGAGCCTGAACATCAGCGGCTTTGGCGACTTCAAAGCGAAAGATCTACAGACCCATACTGCCGACCTCAACATCAGTGGTGCAGGCGGCGCAACTGTTTGGACGGAAGATGACCTCTCCGTTTCGATCTCGGGCGCAGGTTCGGTCAGTTATTACGGCTCCCCCAGTGTCACGAAAACGATCAACGGGGTGGGCGGCGTCAATCATCTGCAAAAGTAGAAGGACATAGATGGGCAGACAATTGCCCATCTATTATTTTGCAAACACAAAAAATGCACTGGCCGGCTGAGTTGTGATTCAGCATCCCTGGGCATGTGGACAGCCTATCCATGTGTATACACTGTCCATTCGGACAGTGAAAACTCCCCCACCGGTTGGGGGAGTTTTCGTTTTGCAACTATAAAATGCAACCATCTTGCACAAATCCTGGAGGAACCTATGAGATTTCCTGCCTGGTATGGGATTACCGTCGGTTCGTTGATTATCCTGCAATGGGTCTTCTTTCTTGCAACCGGTTCAGTCCCACAATTGCAGACAGCACCCTGGGAAATTGGTTTCCATATTTCAGCGGAATTGTTACTTGCATTGACATTGCTCATCGGCGGCATTGCTACGCTGAAGTCCATCCGATGGGGAGAAAGAATTTTATTCGTCGCGCTTGGCATGGCTATTTATAGTGAGATCAACAGTCCCGGTTATTTTGCGCAACTTGGTCAATGGGCGTTGGTCGAAATGTTTGCTGTTCTGATCTTCGGCGCAGCAATGTCCATACTATTATTATTGAGACAAGTTAAGTAGAAAGGATCGTCCCGTGAAAGCCACCCATATTGTCGTTCGATTGGCACTCATCATTATTCCACTGGGGATCCTGGCCGCGGGCGCAGGTGTTTTCTGGCAGGGAACTGGCGAACCCTATCCATTCAACACCCTGCGCGGCGAAACCGTCATGATCCGTGGGCATGGACTTTATCGATACGATACGGTTAACTCCGCCTCGCAGGAAATCGGAACCGATATAGTCACCCTGCTAATCGGCATTCCGCTGCTTATCACAGGCATCGTCTTAAGCCGCAAGGGGACGCTGCGTGGTCAACTCCTTCTTACAGGCGCGTTGGGATATTTTCTCTACACCTACGGCGCGATGTGTTTTCTGACGGCGTTCAATCCGCTGTTCCTCGTCTATGTGGCATTGTTCTCGCTCAGCCTGTTCGGCTTCATTCTCTCCATGAGCAGCCTGGATGTGGAAGAAGTCGCGCGCCACATCGCAAGCGGATTCCCCCGCCGTGCCATTGCATCCTACTTCATCATTGTCGCGGTTTTTCTTACCTTGGCCTGGCTCGGATTGGTTGCCTCGCCCTCGCTGACATGGGCTCCACCCGCCGGGCTTGAATCCGCGATCACGATGGTAATTCAAGCAATTGACCTGGGCATCATCGTTCCAACGAGCCTCATTACTGCCACCCTGCTTCTGAAGAATCATGCCTGGGGCTATGCCCTGTCGTCCGTAATGCTTCTCAAGGTCCTGACCATGGGTGCGGCACTGATCGCGATGATCATCGGTCAAATACTCGCAGGTCTGGCAATTGATCCAATTACTTCAACGATCTTTACCCTCATCAGTTTATCAGGCATCATTCTTGGAATCATAACGTTGAGAAACATTCAGGATTAAGAATCATGAAAATCCTCGCACTTGAACGGGAGCTTCCGGACGCGACAAAGGAACAATTCCAGCAGTATGCAAACGCCGAGGCCCGCAGGGTATGGGACTTGAATCAGGCTGGCATCCTCCGTGAGATGTATTTCCGTGCCGACAGGAATGAGGCAGTGCTGGTATTGGAATGTAACTCAGTCAACGATGCTCAACAGGCTCTCTCAGCTTTACCGTTCGTCTCTCAAGGACTGATCACATTTGAACTCATTCCATTGAAAGCATATCCCGGGTTCGAACGGTTGTTTTCCCAAAACCCATACAGCCTACATGACTAACACGCATTTTCCCTTTCCTTATTATTGCGGCGTTGTTCGATCAACATCTTCAACCCTCCCTTATCCTTGAGAGAGCCTTGAAGATTTTTGAGATATTGTTCAGTTACAGGCTTCAAGACAATTGCATCCCCAGTGTCTGTTATGATGATCTTTGTGCCATTCTTGATGCCATATTTCCGTCGTAATGAAGCAGGAATGACAATTTGACCCTTTACGGTAGCGTAGGTTTCCATTTGATAATTCTCCTTTCAGTATGTCTATATATGTTACTCCCATACACGATGTAATTCACAAAGTAAAAGGTTTTACATAGATCTGAATCATTCTTTCATTCATCCCCATCGCCTTGGCAACAATTACCAATTCATATCTGCGCTATTCATAGCATAGAGACTGAAAACCATATATCTTTCAGACGATCGTCAACTCTTGTTCTTGCCAGTTCCTGTCCACTCGGACAGTGAAAACTCCCCCATTGACAGGGGAGTTTTTGTTTTGCTGGACATATCATTTCATCAGAAAGGAAAAAGAACCATGAAATCCCTTACTCAACCCGCAGTCATTACGCCGTCCATGATTGGGCTTGCCTTGCTTGCCGCGATCGTGGTCTTCATCGGCAGCACAGGTAAAAAGGTCCCGGTCCTCTCGAGTATTCGTGTGGACATCATCCTGCTGGTCATCATCGGGATGACGATGTGCACCCAGGGCGGGATCGGGCGCATCGCCGCGACGGGCCAGTGGTCACATCCTCTTGCGATCGTGGGCTACATCCTCGGCGGCCTGATCCTGCTCATCACGCTGGCTGTCTTTGTTGGCTGGAAACTTCCGTATATTCAAAATGATCAGCAAGCCTTGATCGCAATTGCCATTCTGGCAGGCCTCAAAGTGGTCAATGCATTAACGCATTATCTCTTATCAAGATCGTAAACCCACCAGGGCATATTATGAAACAAATCACCTTCCCGTCTGTTGTCTGGAAGACCACAATCGTTCATACGGTGACCTACTTCGTGGTGGGTCTGTTGTCCTTCACTCTTTTGGATTACACCGCCAAATATGCAGACCCCGTTGTCGCCAATTTCATGCGTCAGACAAATCACCCGCTCGTTGCGGGAGGTCCACTGTTCCAGATTCTGCGCGGTTTCCTGTTCGGGATCGTTTTCTACGCCATGCGCGAGATCATTTTCCCGCAAAAGCGCGGCTGGCTCACTCTTTGGCTAATCCTGGTAATCATCGGCATTCTTTCGCCTTTCGGCGCTGCACCGAGTTCCATCGAAGGGATGTTGTATACCGTCCTTCCAATCTGGTTCCATATTGCAGGTTTCCCGGAAGTTTTCGTACAGGCAGGGCTGCTTGCTTTCCTTGTACAGTACTGGGTCAACCATCCTGAAAGGAAATGGTTGAGCTGGGTTTTCGGCGCGATATTCGTGCTCGTGATAATCATGTCTCTGCTCGGCATGTTATCGGCGCTGGGTATCCTGCCATCGGCAGCATAACCGGAGAACATCTAAAACAGGAGAAAATCACATGAACAAGCTTTGGTATCTATATATTGGATGGGTGCTTGCGGCTGGGTTGTTGGGTTTTGCCCTTTCGATGATTTTTGCAGGAGTTTTACACCTGCCGCGTAATCTATACTTGATTCCCTATATAGGGATATCTGGCCTGTTTTTTTATGCCTACATCCGCTGGAGTGGCTTATCCATCAGTGCACTCCTTCGACACCACTGGGTCTGGGGACTGGTTGGTGCAGCAGCATTGGCGTTATTCACGATCAAGAATGTTCTTTCACAACCGGTCTCCCCGAGATTGGCAGGTTTCCCGCTGTTTCTTGATTTGGCCTGGTCAGGCGTCGCGTACGGTTTGATGGACGCGTTGCTCCTCACCGTCCTGCCGGTATTGGCCACCTGGCAGGCAGGTACTCTTTTGAATTGGACAACGAATTGGCCGGGCAGGATTCTGGTTGGCGCAATTGCCATACTTGCAAGCCTGTTGGTGACGGCTGCCTATCACCTGGGTTATCCGGAATATCGCGGAACCGGGCTGTTTGGTCCTGTGATCGGCAACAGCACCATGACGCTGGGTTATTTGATAACGAACAATCCATTGGCGGCTATAGTTAGTCATATCGCCATGCATATCGCGGCCGTTCTGCATGGACCGGCTTCCGTTATGCAGCTGCCGCCGCACTATTAAAGAATCTGTTTTCAAATATCTGCAACCATTTCCACTTTCAAATCGATGTCAAGGTTGTGCAATTATAGAAGGCAGAAATAAAATGTCGAAACAAAGCGATTCTGTACAGGCTCTGGCGCAAACGAAACCGGGCAAGGAGAATGAGAAAGCGCCTTCGTTCCTGGTCCCGATCTTCAAGCTGCCGATATTCCTCTATCGGTTTCAGCTGGGTTGGTTATTGGGCAGGCGCTTCATGCAAATTACCCATGTTGGCCGTCACAGTGGAAAAGTGCGCAGGACGGTTCTGGCAGTCCTTCGGTTCGATGAGAAGACCCGGGAGATCTTTGCAGTTTCCGCGTGGAAGGGAAGCGACTGGTACTACAACATCCAGTCCTCGCCGGCCCTGCAAGTGGAGAGTGGGTCTGTCCGTTATGTCCCGGTGCAGCGCACACTATCGCCAGAAGAGATTGCGACGATGATTGTTGAATATCGAAGGCAACACCCAATCTTCAGTCGGATGATCTGCCGGATCCCCGGTTGGAAATGGGATTCAAGTTATGAGGAGTTCCTTGAATTGGCGCACACACTGCACGGAGTCGCGTTCAAACCGAAATAGACCTCGTCGTGGCAATGTGCAGGGATCAATTCGTGAATCTATCCACTTGACCATACTCTCTGCGAATACACTATCCACTCGGACAGTGAAGACTCCCCCACGGACGGGGGAGTTTTTGTCCTGGTTTATATATGATGGCTCAAGACAAGGATTACGGGTTTGGAACGACACATTAAGAGGAAAACGATCGGTTGACACTACCGCTGGCATCGGCCCTTGGCTTTTTCGAAGTTTGGATCGCAATGCTTGTCCTTGTCTGGCTCACGGCTCGATACCTGAAGAAACACAATATTAAGAACACCTACCTCTCGTCTCACGCATGTTCGACATGCGTAAGTAAACTCTTCAAAAGGTTTTGGAAGCCAAAACTTAAATCTCAGGTTTGCCGAATTATGCGACACTCTGTAATGGACTTTCATGGAAAAAATGATAGCTACCGACCTGTATATTCAAAGATTGCTGGAGACGAATCCGCTGCGTGAACCATTACTCCGTAAGATCATTCAAGCATTGGAACTTCCTGTAGGAAGTCATGGTCTCGATGCCGGCTGTGGAATTGGACTTCAAGCTTTGCTACTGCTGAATGCCCTCGGATCGAGCGGACATATCATAGGACTCGATATCCTCCCTGAGCTGCTTGCATATGGAACCGAGGTCATCACGAAAGCCGGATCGTCAAACCAGATTACATTGCGGGAAGGCGATGTCAGTCATCTTCCATTTGAAGATAATAGTTTCGATTGGGCCTGGAGCGCAGATTGCATTGGATATCCGGCTGGAGAACTCGCGCCGATCCTAAACGAACTAATACGTGTGATCAAGCCTGGAGGCAGCATCATCCTTTTGGGCTGGTCTTCACAACAATTGCTCCCCGGCTATCCGTTGCTCGAAGCGCGGCTGAACGGAACCTGCTCTGGCTATCTGGCTTTTTTGAAAGACAGGGAACCGGAATCAAATTTCATGCGCGCATTGCATGCACTCCGAAGCGCAGGCCTGAAAAATGTCGGAGCGCAAACTTTCGTTGGTGATGTACAGGCACCGCTGGGTGACGCTGAACGAACGGCTCTCGCCTCATTGTTTGAAATGCTTTGGGGAACACGACAATCCGACGTTTCACCGGAAGATTGGAATGAATACACACGTCTGTGTAAACCAGACTCACCGGACTTTATTCTGGAGCTTCCTGATTACTATGGCTTCTTGACCTACTCGTTATTTCGAGGCACGGTCGTAAAGAATTGAATGTATGGAAGAAAACATACACGGAGGATAAATCATGACCAAACTTAACCTTTCACAAAAAGCCCGTACCCAAATGGTGTTGCGCGCGCTTCTCGCTCCCATCGTGATGATCGGGTTGCTCTTCCTCGTTGCGGGTCGCTGGGACTATTGGCAAGCCTGGGTGTATTGGGTAACGAACACAATTGTTCTCATTCTCATGGGAACAATTCTCACGAAGAGCTCAGAATTGGTTGAGGAACGTCTCAATCCAAAAGAGGGCATGAAGGGCTGGGATAAGTTCTATTTTGCCGTAACAACGCCTCTTTACATAATCGCACTCATCGTCGGAGGACTTGATGCCCGCTTTGGCTGGACAACAAACATGCCGCTGGTTATGTATTGGGCAGGTGTGATCGTCTACCTGGTTGGGCAGGCGATCTTCCTGTGGGCACGTTATACCAACAATTATTTTTCCAGTGTGGTTCGCATTCAAACGGATCGCGGTCATACGGTCTGCAAAGATGGACCTTATCGTTTTGTGCGTCATCCTGGCTACGTAGGTGGATTTTTATTCACGGTCACGGTTGGATTGATGCTCGGCTCCTGGTGGGCATCCATTCCGCAAGCCATCGCAGGGTTGATGTTGATTTGGCGCACAGCCCGCGAGGATAAGACCTTGCAGGCAGAACTACCCGGCTACGCAGAATTCGTCAAAGAGACAAAATACCGCCTGCTTCCGGGAGTCTGGTAAATCCCTTTAGATCAGATTTGGAGGTAGATATGAGCATGGTCATTTCCCAACTTGGACTCAATCCTGACACGCTGCGTGGTGAAACCGTCATTGTCACCGGTGCGGGCGGCGGGATCGGTTTTGAAGCAGCGCGCGCCCTGCTCTGGCTGGGTGCGAATGTAGTGATCGCCGAAATCAACCATCAAAATGGACGCAAAGCGGAACGTGCATTGGAGGAAGAATTCGGTAAGGACCGCGTGTTGTTCGTCAACACAGACGTGGGCGACGAAGAGAGCGTCAACAATTTGTATAAGCTTTCCGTCATCGCCTTCGGCAAAGTCGATGCGGTCATCAACAACGCAACGATTGCTGTCTTAGGTGAAGTCAAAGACGTGCCCATCGAAGCCTGGGATAAAAGTTATCATGTCAATCTGCGCGGACCTGTGCTCATGGCAAAAACCTTCCTGCCGGATATGATCAAGCGGAATCATGGCACATTTGCGTGCGTCTCTTCCACGGGGACGGCATTTCTCGGCGGGTACGAAACATTCAAAGCCGCCCAGGTTCATCTTGCCAACACGCTGGACGCAGAACTGGAAGGCACGAATGTTATCGCGTATACGATCGGTCCGGGACTTGTACCAACCGAAACCGCGTCGAAGGCCGTTGCCCAACTCGCGCCCCAAATGGGAATGAGCGTGGAACAATTTTTTGAGATGAACAAGGGTGCTGTGCTGTCTGTTGAAGAGGCAGGCGCGGGATTCGCGGCGTCCGTCCTGTTTGCAGAAAAATTCCGCGGGCAGGAGATCTCGTCCATTCAGGCGCTCAAAGCCGCGAATATCAACTTCGGCGCGTCGGAAACGGAAAACGAATCAGCCATTATGAATGCCGAAAAACGAAACCAGGCCCAGGCGTTGTGTGAAGCGGTATACGTCACATTGAAGGAACAGTCTGAAGGATGGAAGACTCGCTCCCTGTTCGAACGTCAATGGGTCATTCGTGATTTCAAGAAGACCGCCGGAATGCCTGTCGAAGAATGGTTGATGACCCTTGAACACCTCGAGGAAGGATTGCAAGCCGGGAGTTCTGTGACATGTCCACTGCTGGATAAGCTGGCCGGATATTATCAGCATCTTGCTGACCTGGCAAAGGGCTATGAAAAGGATCGAATAAAGTTGCAGGAAAATCTTAAGCATGTAGATGGCTGGCGCGATGAAGTTCTTCAATTAGACAAATTGTTGAATTAACGATCCTATCCACCTGACCATACTGTCCATTCGGACAGTGGAAGACTCCCCCGCGGACGGGGGAGTTTTTATTGGAAACTCGTATGATTGAAATGAAAACATCCATGGAGGTAGAAAAATCATGAAACATAAGATTCTGATTGCTCTCGTATTCGTGAGCCTGTTCTTTGCAGCATGCTCTTCAGCCAATACTGCAACAGCAACGCCGGAAGTGGTCCCGACGGTTCTGGCGGACGATACGATTATCGCAGAAGGGCGCGTGGAGCCCGTACATTTTGCCGAGGTCGCGTTCAGCACCAGTGGTGTGGTCAACGAAGTGCTGGTGAAAGAAGGCGAACAGGTGAAAAAAGGGGAACCTCTGATCCATATCGGCGATGAATCGGATACAAACTACGCCGCCGCGCAGTTGGACCTGGTCACTGCCCAACAGGCCCTGAATGACCTGCAAAATGCGGCCGGCCAGGACCTGGCCCAAACCATCATTGATTTGAAGGATGCCAGTGAGGAATATAAAAAGGCGGACAATTATCTGCACTATGTGCAAACCGCCCAGAAGGTACCGCAAACCACCACCGAGATGGTGCTGCTCACAACCTGGAAAGGCTATCAATATTCGTATAAGACCAAAAACTTTAAGGGCCCCGCTCCCCAGGATTGGATCGTTGAAGCCAAGAATGATCTTGCCTTGAAGAAGGCAAAGATGGACGAACTCCAGCGCGCTTATGACCGCATGAAGGATGGCGTGGATGTGGAGCAACTGGCATTGTTGGAAGCGCGGCTGGACGCGGCCAGGGCCCGGGTAGCTGCCTTTTCAGTGATCGCTCCATTCGATGGCGTGGTTGCAGACCTGAATGCAAAAGTGGGTGGTTCGATCAACGCCGGCGAAATCGCCGTGACCGTCGCGGACTTTTCCAGTTGGGTGGTCAAGACCACGGATGTGACCGAGATCGATGTGGTGAGCCTGGCGGAAGGTGAACCCGTAACTGTGAACTTCGATGCATTTCCTGATGTGCAACTCAAAGGAACTGTGCTATCGATTGGACAGACATACACCCAGAACCAGGGCGATGTTGTGTATGAAGTTACGGTATTACTTGCAGATACGCATCCCGGCATGCGCTGGGGCATGACCGCCAGTGTGGCATTCGCAAACCAGAACTAGTTATATCCGTATCTCTTCCATGCTGCTCACATATTATATTGCGGCAACCTGGAAGAGATGGCGCATGGAGTAGCAAGATGTCGATTCTGACTTACAGCCAAAATACGAAAACCGGGAGCGGCGATATTAATCCGCTCATGGTTGACCTGCGCAGTGTGGATAAATACTATCAAAGTGCGGCGGGAGATTATCATGCCCTGAAGACGATTGACTTGCAGATCACCCCGGGCGAATTTGTGAGCATCATCGGCAAATCGGGCAGCGGAAAAAGCACGTTGCTCAATATGATCACAGGCATCGACCGGCCGACGACCGGCGAAGTGTATGTGAACGGCACCGCCATCCATGAGATGACTGAGAATCAGCTTGCAGGCTGGCGGGGCGAAAATATGGGCATCATCTTTCAATTCTTCCAGTTGTTGCCCGCACTCAACCTTAAGCAAAACGTGATCCTGCCCATGGACCTGGCAGGCAAATATAAAGCACGTGAACGACGCGAACGCGCAGAACATCTGCTCGAGATGGTCGGTCTTACCGATCAAATGTACAAACTTCCAAGCATGGTGTCAGGCGGACAGCAGCAACGCGCAGCCATGGCACGCGCGCTTGCAAACGATCCGCCCATTCTGATCGCCGACGAGCCAACCGGCAACCTTGACTCCAAGACGGCCGCGACGGTCTTTGCCCTGTTCAATCAACTGGTTGCGGAGGGCAAGACCGTCATCATCGTCACGCACGACAGCAGCCTGGCAAAAAACGCCCATCGGACGGCTTTGATCGCCGATGGCGAGATCGTCAATGAATATGTGGCAAAAGCCATGCCCACCCTGCCGCAGGACCAAATGTTGTGGGCCACGCGCAATGCACGACGGCTTACCTACAAGGCCGGGAGCATGATCGTTACAGAGGGTACCAGTGCCGATACGTTCTATATCGTGTCGAAAGGCATCGTGGATGTTGTCCTGCCCCGTCCCAGTCAATCGGATGTGATCGTGACACAACTCGGCCCCGGAAAGTTCTTCGGGGAGATGGCATTCTTCCACGATCGAAAACGGCAGGCCTCCGTCCGCGCCGCAGAAAGCGGACCGGTGGAGGTGCTGTATCTGAGCTACGACCAGCTCGAGGAATTGCTGAATCAATCCGAGTCGACCCGGGATCTGCTCCGCCAAATCGCGGAAAGCAATGAACAGCGCAGTGCATCTCTGCGGGAAGTTGCAGCGTGAGCAAAGCGGGATCGATGTGTCCCCTTGCGAGTAGGAGTTCAACATGGGTGTAATCTGGCACAAGATCTGGTTCGATATTTGGAATAATAAGACACGCACGCTCCTGACGGTATTGAGCATCGCCGCCGGTGTCTTCGCCGTAGGCGCGATCTTCGGCATGAGTGAAATGATGCTCTCCAACATGGACAAATCCCATCATGAGGTGCTTGCCACACATATCAACGCTGCATTGACGGCATATGTCGATCGCGACACCCTTCTGAGTCTCAAGGATATACCAGGTGTTGAAGATATAGAACCTTATAATTCGGTCAACATCCTCTATAAGCTCCACCCGCAGGACGAATGGCGCCAGGGCGTGATCCAAATGCGGGATGACTATGAACATCAGAAATATGAATTGCTCCAGTTGCGTGGGGGACACTGGCCGGTAAACAAGAACGAAATCGCTGTGGAACGGATGGGCGCACAATCCCTGCATGTAGGCATTGGTGATTCGATCATATTCAAGGTCAACGATAAGGAACGCGTCCTGCCGGTTACAGGCTTTATCCGTCATCCGTTCGTGCCACCACCTCAATTCATGGACCTGGCCTTCTTCTTCATGAGCGGAGAGGGTATGGAGCGTCTGGGAGTTCCACAGGGCAAGTTCAGTCAGTTCTATGTGCGCGTGACTCCCTATAGTGCAGATTATGCAAAAGAAGTCGCCACCGCCATCAAGGACAAACTGGCGAAACAGAAAATCGATGTGGCAGGCTTTAGCTACGAAGATCCCGACAAGCACTGGGGACGGAGGTATATGGATGCGATGACCCAGGTGCAGCAGGTATTGGCTTTGATCTGCGTTGTGATCGGCGCGGTCCTGGTCTTCAACACGATCTCCAACCTGATCACACAGCAAACCAATCAGATCGGCATCCTCAAAGCCATCGGCGGCAGGACACCCTCCATCGTCGGCATGTATCTGGTCAGCGCGTTGGTATACGGCCTATTGGCTTTCCTGATCGCGTTCCCCCTGGGAGCGATCGTCGCCCATGGTATCACCAAGGTTTTCCTGAACCTGTTCAATATCGATTACGACACATTCCATATCTCAAAGAATGCGGTCATCCTACAGGCGTTATGCGCCATCCTGGCGCCTCTGCTTGCTGGATTGCCGCCAATCCTGCAAGGAAGTGCGATCACCGTGCGACAGGCGATTGCCAGCTACGGGCTTGGAGGTGGATACCGCTCCGGCAGACTCGACCGGATCGTGGAATCCATTGGTGAACGATTGCTGCCATCCCAGTATGCCACTGCTCTCGGTAACATGTTCCGCCACAAGGGACGCCTGGTCATGACGCAGGTGGTGCTGATCACAGCCGGAGCAGCTTTCCTGATGGTCATGAGCCTTAATTCATCGCTGGCGCTGACACTCGATAACTACTATGGCCGGATGAAGTATGATACATCGATTGGCTTCAAAAATATCGAAAGGGCAGACCAGATCATCGCGGTCGCGGAATCCGTGCCCGGCGTGGAGGCGGCAGAGATCCGCTTCACACAGCAGGCAACGCTGTTTGTCGCGGGGCAGCAGGCCAAGGAAGCCGGATTCAGCACCAGCGTCCGCGGATTCCCGCCCGGCAGCGATTTCTATGAACCCTTGATGGTGGCGGGCCGCTGGCTGAGTTCAGGAGACGGACAGGCAATTGTCATCCCACGCCAGACTGCCGAAGACTACAATATCAAGGTCGGCGATTGGATCACTCTCGACATGGGAACATCCGGCACCGATGATTGGAAGGTGGTCGGACTGTATGAGCCGGTCTTTGTCAGTGGGTTCTCATCGGTCACGCTCTTCGTTCCTCAGGAGGCACTGTTCAGGGTCAGCAAGAAATATAACCAGGCCGCGCTGGTGGTGGTGCGCATGACCTCGCACGACCGGGCGTTTGTTACGGCCGTGGATAAAGACCTGAAGCGATCCTACGAGCAGCATAGCCTGAAGGTCTCCGCAAGCCAGACCCAGCCTGATGCGCGTGCGACGAATGAATGGCAGTTCAGCCTTGTCACAACCATGCTTTTGGCGCTATCGATTATTGTGGCCATTGTGGGTTCCATTGCATTGATGGGCGCGTTGTCGATCGGTGTGATCGAGCGCACCAAGGAGATCGGTGTGCTGAGGGCAGTAGGTGCACGGTCACGTACCATCCTGGGCATCTTTGTCATGGAAGGCATCCTGCAAGGCATGATCAGTTGGATCGTTGCCGTCCCACTCTCCATTTTGGTCAGCCCGGTCGCCGCAAATACAATGGGACATCTCATGTTTGGCGCGACTCTGGACTATCAATATAACTGGACCGCGGTGCTGGTCTGGCTTGGCATCGTCATTGTCATTTCCTTATTGGCTTCGATCCTGCCGGCGCGCGGAGCCACGCGCATCAGCGTGCGCGACAGTCTGGCATATGCGTGAAAACTCTCACGGCCACCCAATGGATCAAGCCGGTCCGTTTGGAATACAGTATATTTTGAACGATATATTGGATGCATTGCACACTATGAAAGTTTAAACAGCATGTTAACAAGTAATGAACATCCAACCATTGGAGAAAAAGCCGTTTTGGTAGTTCCAGGTAATTACCAACCCGTTCATTTGGACGACACTTTCGGTTCCATTTTTCTGGGCATTTTCGCCATAATTTCCATCATCGGTTGGATGCTTGCTGAAGCGCGCTGTCGCAAATTGATAACTCAACAGGAGATGACCAATGGAAACAATTCGCTTGACCCTCGATGACATCATCCAAATGACTCTGGAGGTTGGTGAAGATTGGGCGGTTGCCCACGCAGAACGTTTGTTGAAGCTCATCCAACAGATCGGTGTGGATATTCCTTTTGATTACCAGATCATGAAATTTGCGGCATACATGCATGACTGGGGCGCATTCCCGAAATACATCCAAAAAAACGTAGAACACGCCGTCCGTTCCCGTCAGGTTGTGGAGGAGGAAATCCTGCCGCAGCTGGGGCTGACCGCAGAACAACAAGACATCCTTCTCGAAGCCATCGAATTGCATGATTATCGCGATTTGCGTCCAACGAAATCCAATGAAGCGTTATTATTACGCGACGCAGATATGCTCGAATTCCTCGGTGTGATCGGCATGGCACGCGACTTCGCCCGTGGTCCGCGAAACGTGGATGTTTGCTACAAGCGGATCCTTTCGCGTCGCGCCGTCATCCAGAGTGGTTTCACCCTTCCGCGCGCGCAGGAAATTGCGAAGGTCCGTTTGGCACGAATGCAGCAATGTTTCGAATGGTTGAACGAGGAAAGTTTTGGAGTACTATAGTAGAACAGAAGTTATATGTAATGACTACACTTTCCACTCCCATTGCCCAGGGACGTACATCCGAGATTTATCCATGGGCTGATGCACAGGTCCTGAAGCTTTTCCGCGATTGGTGTCCCGCAGACTGGGTCGAATACGAGTCGCGGATCGCACACGCGGTTCACGATGCAGGGATTCCCTCACCTGCTGCCGGCGAAATCGTCGAGGTCAATGGCAGGCGCGGTCTAGTTTATGAGCGCCTTGAGGGAATTTCCATGCTCCAGGATATGAATGCCCACCCCTGGAGGCTGTTTAGATATGCACGCTGACTGGCAGAATTGCACGTAACAATCCATCGGCAATCCATTGGTGGATTGCCGTCGTACAATGGTCGGTTGCGCTACGACATCCAGCATACAAAATATCTGAACGAAGAGCTGCAAGACAGAGTCCTAGCAGCGCTCGATATTCTTCCGGACGGAGGGAATGTTTGTCATGGAGACTTTCACCCGGGCAATGTGATCTTGACGAAGGCCGGACCCGTGGTCATCGATTGGATGACTGCAAGTCCCGGCAACGTGTGGACGGATGTGGCCCGCACGAACCTGCTGCTTGGCATTGGAGCAAAAAGAGCCGGCAGGCAGGTAAACCTCATCATCCGTGCGTTGATCAGGCTTTACGAGCAGACGTATTTGAATCGTTATCAGGCGCTAGTCCCTGATACGAGGGATCAATTACGTCAGTGGATGCCTGTCATCGCGGCGGCACGGTTGACCGAAGACATTGCCCCCGAACGGGAAGCTTTGATCAAGATGGTAAACGAGGGTTAATCCAATGGACCGACCGATTGAGGAAATCGAGAAAATCGTATCCAGCTTTCGTGCCCCGGACATCGCAAAAAATTATCCCGAATTGAATGGATATTCGCGCGATGAATGTTATCAGGATTTTTTCGGCGGCGGAGGCTTATACCTGGTTGCACACATGGTGCGGACCCTGCGGCTGCGACCCAATGATGTCGTCCTCGATCTGGGGTGCGGCAAAGGTGCAGCTTCCATTTATCTGGCAAGGCATTATGGCGTGCGGGTCGTTGCATTGGATCTGTGGACATCTGCAAAATACTTGAATGAAAAATTCACCGCACAGGGATATGCAGATCGCATTTCTGCCATTCAGATGGATGCAACCCAGCCCCTGCCGTTCGCCGACAGTCTTTTCGATGCGATCTTTTGCATGAACTCGTTCAATTTCTACGGAGGAAGCCTAAGTTACCTGAAGCATTTGCTGAAATACTTAAAGCCTGGCGGGCAGCTTTGCATTGGTTCCGAAGTGCTCTCGGCGGAATTCGCGAAAGAGCAGATCGCAAATCCGCCATCTGTGTATTCATTCAAGCTGCCGCCTCCCAACGAACATGTGGATGTATTTGAGGACGATTTCCGTAAACAGCACACCTGCGATTGGTGGCGGAATTTGTTCCAATCTTCAGGCTTGCTTGATGTGGAAGTTTGTCATGAACTGGATGATGCGGACGCGATCTACGAGGAACTTGTGCGTTACGAACATGAACACCAAATCGATCCTTTCGACGTTCAGGTGTGCCTTGACCAGATCGAATGGGGACACACACACCAGCCTCGTAAAACGTTATTTGTGTTAACGGCCCGCAAATCATAAGAGTGAAAAAGGAATCATGAATGAAATATACAACGCGGCCGTATCAATCGACGAATGATCTATATGAAGTTGGGAAATTAATCCGCAGCGCCTACGGCAGATCAACATTCATCAACGCCTGGAGTTTCTGCCGCTTTGATATCTGGTCGGAACGCCGTATGGCGGATGCAGAATCCTTCAACGATCCAATCTGGCAGCAGCATTTTCAGCTCTGGCTCGATGAAAACGATAGAATCGTTGGGACAGCATTTGCCTTTGATAACCATCACTTTCACAAGAACCCCGATGCATACGCGATCATTCTCCACCCGAATCATCTCCCGCTTGCTGAAACGATGCTCGACTGGATGGAGGAACACGCCACACCGGAACTTGAAATCGTCGAGGAGAATGCCTGTCTGCGGAACATGCTGGAAGAGCGTGGATATACCCGCTCAAATGATTTCATGTTCATTCGGGAAAGGTCTTTGACCGACACAGCTTTCGAAGAAGTCAAACTTGCGAACGATTATCAGATCAGGACGCTCAGGCACGAAGATTGTATGCCTTACTTTGCTGCTGTGCATGCCGTGTTCAACATGATGGATACCGTGGAAGCCTTCGCCTCCATCCAACAGGCGCCATCGAACATCCCGGAACTTCATTATGAATGTAGTCACCAAGCAGGATGAGATCGCAGCCTTTTGCTCTGTGTGGAGAGATGAGGAAAACAACCTGGCAGAATTCGAGCCAGTCGGTACCGTGCCACAATTCCAGAAGCAGGGTCTTGCATCCGCGCTGATGAACCATGCCATGAATCATTTGCGGAAGATGGGATGTTCCATGGTCAAGGTTGAGTCATGGAGCGAATCAGAAGGGGCCAACAAATTGTATTCGTCTCTTGGGATGCGGGAAGTTGGACGCATCTACAGTTGGAAAAAGGGATAATCTTGTGAACGAAAGAGGAGCGGCCATAAGGGTCGCTCCTGCTGATTTAACGGTATCCACTACCGGCTTCGAGAGAAGCGCCGTCATATCATCAAGTAGACCAGTACAGTTGTGACATCCAATAGCGCGTGCATGATTACAAAGTATGGCAACAGAGCAGGGCGGAGTTTGAGAGCAAATCCGGTCAGCAAGGCAAACGGCAGGAACATCCCGAAGCGCCATAGCAGGTAGCCGCCGTCCAGGATGAGCGGCAGGAACATATGTTGCGCGGCAAGGAAGAAGGAAGCGATGAGCCAGGCGACCCAGCCGTTCTTGAGCTGTGCTTCGAGCCGCGGCATACAGTAACTGAAATAGGTCGGCAATTCAGCGAAGGCGATCGTGAGCGGGAAAAGAAAACTCAGCACGAACGCCCAGGTTGGCAAGGGACGGAACAGCATGTTCGTAGCGATCGTGGCATCGCCGAAGATTGCAGCAGCAAGCGGCTCCCTTGGTGCGGCAACGATGGGCATGGCGATGATGCTGAAACCGATGAACCAGAGCAGGTCTTTCTTCCATGTCTCACGTGAGAACTTGAAGAGATCGAAAAAGCGCCTGCCTTCCGCATCGAACAGACGCACGAGCAGGTAGATGGATACGAAGTTGGCAAGGAATGCCATGAACGTCCACCAGCGCGCGGATTCATCCCAGGCGGAGGCGTTGCCTGTTGCAACAAAGAACAATGCGATCAATGCTTGAAAGAGGACGAACAGAGCGGAGCGCGAAATCAGCATAAGCCACGGACGGGAGGTTGCAGTTGTCGATTGCGCTTGTACCTGCGAGGAATTGTATGGCGTTGATGAAGTTGTACTCATTGATTTCTTCCTTTCATGATTCAAGTTGAGCTATGTGGGTCAGGCAATCTCATGGAGCTAGGAGAAAGTCCAGTATCTTCTTGTTCACCGCATCCGCAGCGGTATATTCCGCATTATGATTTGCATTTGGGACTATCTCGGCTCTCAGTCCATTCACAAGACGTGTGGCACGCCGGATAACTCGCTTAGAGTTGTAGATTACTTCATGGTCACCGATCAGCAGAAGCATGGGAGTTTGAATTTTGCGTAGTTCATCGTCGGTGAAAATGGAAGGGGGAACGTGCCCGGGAACCCCGTTGAGGCTGGTGATATTGCGTATTCGAGCAATCTCATCGTCTGCAGGAAAATCCTGCCAGATCCAATCGTATGCCCTGCGCAACAGACATTTTGCGCCTATCCCATAAGCAGGAAAAAAATACCACCACCAAAGCCACATCTGCGCAAAGGTGGCCGCGGGACTGATCAGTACGACTTTTTTGACTCGTGTCGGTAACAAAAGAGCGGTGTTGAGGGTCAGGAAACCTCCAAAGGAATTGCCAACGAAATCGGCACTTCTGATTTGCAGTCCATTGAATAGATCCTCAATCCAATCGGCAAGCTCCTGCCTACTATTGATCCTGCGGGTAGGGAGGCTTTTGTTAGCCTCGCCCATCACATCGACCGCGTAAACCCGGTAGTGCTGGCTGAACGGTCCCACATTTCGATACCAGATGATCGCGCCACAACCGGCTGGATGGAAAAGCACCAGAGGCGCGGCATCTTTTGGACCACTGGCAATCACATGGGTATCACCGAATCGAGTGGGAATGTAGAACTCTTCGTAAGGAACCGGCCACAATTTGAGAGCAGCCTCATACGCAGCATTGTATTCGGCTTCTATTTCACGTGAATTAAAGACAGAGATTTTTTCAGGCACGGAGTCCTCTTCTCATAATCTTGCTGTTCTAGGTTGCCTTCCCAGCCAATGTTCAGGGAAGAGGAATGTATAGTTTCCAGAACCAAAATACCCACAGCATTGACACGGCCGAGAGTGTCAACAGGCTGTAATAGAGCCGCCAGCCAGTACTCCAGAAACGGCGCACCCAGGCGACGATCGTGAAGATCAGCATCAGAACTCCCAATACTGCCAGAGGGAATATCAGTAGTTGCAAAATACCGAACATGGGTGGGGCACCAAACGTATACGCAGGGACGCCAAAGTTCGGATCGACCGTAGTCAAACTGACCTGCAAGCAAACATAAGCGAAGATGATCAATACACCAAATAGGACTCCCACCCAACGTGCTACCCGAGAAAGGATGGTGTTAACGCGCGGCAGCGTAGCAGGCGGACGCTTGCGAAGCCACTTGATGCCGTCGGATCCCCAAAAAATTATTGAATAAAAGAAGAGGGTCGGGCCAAGAAAGATCAAAACATTGATTAACGAGATACTTTCATACCAAGGGATTTTTAGATAAGTAAAATTCGGTCCAGAGAAGAGCAGGTATGCCTGGCCGGCCTCATCCATTTTTAGCACGATGTTTATATTCGGGTCATCGCGGTCGCGCAGCAAGCCCGGCTGCACCTCCATAACATGAAAGGTCTTACCGGGGAAACTGACTATCAGGTTGCCTTTCGCATCCTGGCTGATATTGCCCGCCTGCATGGTCGCCATCATTTTTTCGGGTGTGGAGTAGTTGCTGCGGGCGGCGATGTAGGTTCCAACATAGGACGCCATCTGATTGGCAAAACTGGCTGAGGTCGGCTGGGCTGGTTCAGGAGTGATCGGGAAATAGCGATCCATAAATTCCTGGATCAATGCATTGCGGGTGATCATCCCGCCAGGGGCATTGGTAGCGATAAAGATGCCTATATTTTCATCAGGGATCAGGTACAAGCCGGATGCAAAGAAGGTGGTGTCACCGCCATGGAATAGCAGGCGATGCCCATTCAGGTTATTCTCCATAAAACCATACGCCATGCCGGGCAAGCGTGAATCACCAGTGAAGAGTTGTGTGTGCATCTGTTGAGCGGTTTGCTCCTGCAAGATGCGGCTGCTTCTGTACTCCCCATTGCCAAGATGAGCCAGCATGAATATTGCTATATCGTCTGCCGTACTGGTCAACCCGCCTGCTGGATAGAATATTTCGTATTCAAAACCGGCTTTAAGATATTGCCCCTGATAATAATTGTAGCCATTTGACATATTCGAAGCCAGATCCGCAGGTAATGGCTGGTTGAAGGTGCTTTTCGTCATGTGCAACGGGGAAAAGATATTCTTTTCAGCATACTCAGAAAACGGCATGCCGGAGATACACTCGACGATATAACCAGCTAGCGAGGCTCCATAATTGGAATAAGCGATGATCTTGCCAGGCGGATAGACCCGGGCCGGCAGACGTGTTTTCACATACTGTTCCAGTGAAACCAATTGTTCAGGGTGCAACCGATGCACCGCATATTCGCTATTCTCAAATCCCGCGGCATGGCTCAAAAGATTACGCATTGTGATGGGCTGAGGGAATGTAGCGGGTATCGTGAAATCGAGGTAGCCATTGATATCAGCATCTAGGTCAAGCTTCCCTTGTTCAACCAGCTGCATCACAGCTGTCCAAACAAACAGTTTGGATACCGACCCAACCCGAAATAGGGTAAGCTGGGGGTCGACTGGTATCCAGTTTTCATAATCGGAATAGCCATACCCATTCTCGAAAACCAGCTGGCCATCCTTGACCACCGAGACGATTGCTCCAGGGATATGGTTCACGCGCATCTGATCAGCCATAATCCCGTCGATAAAGGCTTCCAGCTCAACCGAGTCGGTTGGTCCAGTTGCGGTAGGCTGGCTTCGCT
>JBGPNQ010000002.1:0-50474 GCA_041487615.1 Anaerolineae bacterium | reverse complement strand
GCTCATCCGCGATATCACCGAGCGCAACCAGGCGGAGGCAAAAATCCGCCTTCAAAACCTGCGTCTTAAAGTCCTGCGTGAAATTGATACGGCGATCCTGTCTGCCGATTCGATGGAAAGGATCGTCGATGCCGCATTGAGTCACATCCAGGAACTGTTGCACTGCCGGCGCGCTTCCCTGTCGTTATTTGATTGGGGAACGAACGAAGCCCTGATCTTCGACGTAAGGACGATCGGCGAAACCTCCGTGCCAACGGGAACGCGGATGCCGCTGGCGCTGTTCCAGGATATGATCCAGACCCTTTCAATGGATCAGCCCGTGGTGATGCAGGATTTAAGCACGCTGGCAGAACCGCCGCCTCAAATCCGAAGCCAGATCAGGGATGGCTTGCGTTCCATGTGCTTATTGCCACTCTTCTCACAAAACAACCTGATCGGGTCATTCAGCTTGTTTTCCGAAATCCCCAGCTTTTTTGATGTGGAGAAAATAGACCTGGGACGCGAGGTCGCCAATCAAGTCGCGATTGCGATCACTCAAAAGCGCCTGGTCGCGACGTTGCGTGAAAGCGAACAAAAGTTTTCCATACTCTTCGAAAAGGCACCATTCGCCGTTGTGCTTTCATCCCTACCCGATGGCGTCATCGTCAATGTCAATGAATCCTTCGAAAAAATATTCGGGTTTACAAAGCGGGAAGCTATTGGCAAGACATCCCTGAAACTGGGCTTTAATCCCGATGCTGAGGGCCGGGCGCGCACTCTCGCCGAACTCAAAGACCATGGTTTTGTGCGTAACCTGGAACTTTCATTACGTGTGAAATCTGGTGAATTGCGCCTATTTTCTGTGAATGTGGATTTTGTGAACATCGGCGATCAGAAATATATCCTCAACGTGACACAAGACATCACCGAACGCAAGCAGGCCGAGGAGGCGCGGGAGAACTTGGCTTCCATTGTTGAGTCGTCAGACGACGCGATCATAGGGAAAACACTCGACGGCATCATCACCAGCTGGAACGCGGGGGCCGAGAAAATTTATGGTTATGAGGCTGCCGACGTGGTTGGATATCCCATCTCAATTCTGATCCCATCTGATCTGGCTACTGAATTACCGGATATTCTCAACCGACTGAGAAAAGGGGAAAGCATTGATCATTATGAGACGGTTCGAATTCGCAAAGATGGTCAACGCATTGATGTATCTCTAACCATTTCTCCAATCAGTGATCGGACGGGGAAAATTAGCGGCGCCTCAACGATTGCACGCGATATCACGGAACGCAAACGGGCGGAGGAAAAGATTGAACATCAACTTCAGCGTCTGAATGCTTTGCGTGCCATCGACGTAGCCATCAGTTCCAGTTTCGATATGAGCGTCACACTGGATATTGTGCTTCAGCAAGTCCTTTCACAGTTGCGCGTAGATGCTGCCGCTGTCCTGCTGGTCAACCTTGACAGCCGGGCGATAGAATACGCGGCCAGCCGCGGTTTTCGCTCCGCAGCCATCCGTGAATCCAGGTTGAGATTAGGCGAGGGACATACCGGGAAGGCAATCCTCGAACGCCGCACGATCCATATCCATAACCTGACGGAAACAGACGGAGAATCTGCGCGGGCTCTGTTGCTGAAAAGTGAAGATTTCATTGATTACTATTGTGTGCCGCTCATTGTCAAAGGAGAAGTGAAGGGCGTGCTTGAAATCTTTCATCGCTCGCGTTTGAATTCGGACCGTGAGTCGCTGGCCTTTCTGGAGACTCTGGCCGGACAAGCCGCCATCGCGATTGACAATTCCCAATTATTCGAAGGCTTGCAGCGCGCCAACGCCGAACTGGAACGCCGCGTGGCTGAACGCACTGCAGAATTAAACCGAACGAATGCCGAACTCGAACGCGCCGACCGCGCCAAGGATGAATTCCTGGCAAACATGAGTCATGAATTGCGAACTCCGCTCAACAGTATATTGGGGTTATCCGAATCGCTGCTCGAGCAACGGCGTGGCACGCTCAACGAGAACCAGCAAAAATCTCTGCACATCATCGAATCAAGCGGGCGGCACTTGCTGGAATTAATCAACGACATCCTCGATCTGTCTAAAATTGAAGCCGGAAAGTTCGATTGTTATCCTGAAATCATTTCCATCAATGATATTTGCCGTTCCAGCCTGGAATTTGTCAAAACGCAGGCTGTCAAAAAATCCATTCAACTCCTGTATGTCAACGAGACAGATATCACTACTATCTCTGCCGACCCGCGCCGCCTCAAACAGATCCTGGTCAATTTGCTTACCAATGCCATTAAGTTCAGTCATGAAAAAGGTCACGTAACGTTACAGGTAAATGGCGATCACGAACAAAGCCGGGTACAGCTCTCGATCATCGACGATGGCATCGGGATCACACAGTCAGACCTTGAAAAGCTATTTCAGCCTTTTGTGCAGGTCGAAAGCCAGCTCAACCGCAGTTATGAAGGTACAGGTCTGGGATTGGCACTGGCGCAAAAGTTAACCGATCTACATGGTGGCAGTGTGCAAGTGAAAAGTGAGATCGGTAAAGGCAGTCGCTTCACAATCAACCTTCCGTGGGTGAAAGAGATGTTGGCAGAACAAGCATCCGCCACTTCAAGCGAGAGTTCTCAGTCAGCTACAATGACAAAAGAACCAATAATTCCTGAAAACCAAACCAGGAAAGGAATCATTCTCCTTGCTGAAGATAATGCAGCTAACGTTTTGACGATCGGCGAGTATTTGGAAAGTTATGGGTATGAAGTTGCCGTTGCCCACAATGGTTTGGAAGTACTTGAACAGGTGGAGGCGCTGCAGCCAGATATAATCCTGATGGATGTACAAATGCCTGCGATGGATGGACTGGAAGCGACTCGCCGTTTACGAGAGGATCCACGCTTCGCTACGGTGCCGATCATTGCCCTGACGGCCCTCGCCATGCCGGGTGATCGGGAACGCTGTCTCGAAGCAGGGGCTAGTGAATATATGAGCAAGCCAGTCAGTTTAAAGTCTCTGCTAAGAACAATTGAAACCATGCTAATGGCAGGAAAAGACACTTCAATATAGGCCATCATATTTAACAGTTATTGTATGCCCACAAGCCTCAACGTATGAGTCCATCTTTTCGTAACAATCCAACATTCGATTAACACAGTTATGAATAAAACAGCATCCTTCACATGGAAATTCATCGGGCTCATACTCACTTTGATGGGGATCATTGGAATGGTCGGGTCGGCGAACGAATTCATGTATCGACGCCAACCAGACATGGA
This sequence comes from Anaerolineae bacterium, assembly GCA_041487615.1. Classification (GTDB taxonomy): domain Bacteria; phylum Chloroflexota; class Anaerolineae; order Anaerolineales; family Villigracilaceae; genus Defluviilinea. Next base: position 47,201 of record JBGPNQ010000002.1, on the reverse strand, counting down.
TTTTGCGTTCCAGCCCGATTTTCTTGCTTTGATCAAGACAGAGGCTGATAAGGAAATCTTCAAACAGTTGGTTCATCTTGACCTGAATTTCGTGGTGGAGGAAACCCCGGATTCAGCATTGAATGATCTAACACGAATGATTGCCCATTTCCCGGCTTATCTCAAAGGGTATTATTTTCGTGGTCAGCTTTATTTCTCGATGGGGCACTTTGAGGATGGGGTTGCAGACATGCAGATGGTGATAAACCAATCTGAAGACCCCAGGCTGCGTCGACAGGCCAGAAATGAGATTACCCTGGCGCGGCTGGCACAGGTGCTCACTCCCCTCCCATTCCTTGGATTGGCGGGAACAGCATTGTTTTTTATTTCGGACTTTGTAGGAATGAGAATTTTGTCATCGTTACGTTCGATCAAGGTGTTTGTCGTGGTCTCGATGATATGGGTGCTATCCCTCATTTTCCTTTTTCTACATTAGGCATTGATCAACACCTTTTTGGATCTACTACTTCCATGCCCACCAGCCTCAGCTCCGCCCAAAGAGGATTTAATCGAATGCGAAATGCGGTCAATCGCCGGGAACAGGAGAATAGACAGCGGACGCTGAAAATTAAAAACTGACGGTCCGGGTAAGGTACACGTCCGCGCGATGGTCTTACACTACATGACCATAATGAAAAGAGGAGAGAATAATGAAGATACATGATGATCCGGAAGACCTTGAGTATCATGCAGCGATGGAACTACAGATGCGCAGGATTTCTGACGAGCAATTTCAAAAGTTCGAAGGCTATGCCGCGGAAATCTTTTCCGCTTTTGGACTGGATTTGAATACGCCGGCTACAAAAGATACGCCACAACGTTACATCAAGGCGCTATTTGATGCAACAGAAGGCTATGATGGCGACCCCAAACTGTTGAGAGTCTTCGAAACCGAGTGCCGCGGCGAACCGGATTGCCACATCAGCCAGGTCCTGGAGGGACCGATCCCGTTCTTTGCCCTTTGTGAACACCATGCCCTGCCGTTTTATGGCAAGGCTTATGTCGGTTACATCGCTCACGAAAACATCATCGGCATCTCCAAGCTGACCCGCCTGGTACGGCTCTTTTCGAAGCGCTTTGCGGTACAAGAGCGGATTGGCCAGCAGATTGCAGATACGTTGGAAGCGATGCTGCATCCACACGGTGTCGCCGTTTTTCTGGAAGCGCATCATCTCTGCATGGAAATGAGAGGTGTGCGGGAAACGGCGCCAATGACGCGCACTACTGTCTGGCGTGGCTATTATGCTGAGGATCCAGCACTGCGAGCCGAATTCTTCACCGCTGGCGGGCTGCAGCGAAACGAGAGGTAATAAGATGGTGGCGCATATACGCAAAGCGTCATGGATTGTGGAAAGGTTTCAGTTGTGGCATTTATCCAGATGAGCCGTTAGAATATGGAACGGCGAGATCGTCTCTTGAAAAGACTTGCCGAAAAGAGGAAATAAACACACAATATGGCTTCCACTCAAACCAGCACCCACAGGACTGAATCCATGATCATTACAGCAACCGAAGCAGACGGCGCACAGATCCAAAGCATCGCAGCAAGGGCAGGTGTATTCAGCCAGGAGGAAGTTGAATGCGTCCGTGTACTTTGGGAGGAATACCTGACTGGGGGATCAGAACGCTGCGGTTATAACTTCATTGTCTATCGGGATGGAGATCACGTGCTCGGCTTCGCCTGTTATGGTCCGCGCGATCTTACGGACGGTGCATTTGACCTGTATTGGATCGCTGTTGACCCAACAGCCCGCCGCAATGGAGTTGGGTGTAAATTGTTGACCGCCAGTGAGAATGCTGCCCGCGAAATGGGAGGGCGGATGCTTATCGCTGAAACATCCGGGACACCACATTACGAGCCGACGCGCAAATTCTATTTCAGCATGGGATATCAGAACGAGGCGCGCATCAAGGATTTCTACACGATCGGGGATGATTTGATGATCTTCATAAAACGGATCTGATCGCAGAACCCATGTTCGTACAAATCGATTGTTGATTCAATGCCGGCCAGCCTCACTCCGCCTCCCAAAGATGATGAAGTCGAATGTGGCAATTGCGGCGCATACATTTATCACGACTTGTTGAAGTGTCCCAATTGTGGAGTGTATCTGGTCGAACCGAATGAAGTCCAAGAGGAGCGTCCCGCGTTTCGCCCGAAGAGCAAATTCGCCCTGGCAGTTGAGTCCGTGATGCAGAAGCTGCGCGGGGAATCACATCCCGCCGAGGAATTATTCATCGGCGCGATGAGGGAAGCGGCCCTGTTCGATGACCTGCTCCGCAAGGTGGGCGGTGACCGGTCCGTGGTGGAGAGACTCATCGAGTATGAACGGGGGCAAAAGTCAGGTGCAACACGATTGATTTATCTGCAAAACGCGATCAGCCGCTGGGAGCAGGAGAATCGCTAGGGGGAACATCCGCAACGGGTCCATCGTCATCGCTACATGATGAAAACTCGAATCGCAGCAGTTGTCACAGCAAGTCTGGTAATCCTGGTGGCACTTGTCACCTTCTTCATACACAATCAAGAGCCTGTAGTGGTCTTTCCCGCCACGGTCAACCGCGACTGCGCCCCGTGGGATGGAGCGGCCTTTACGGTGAAGATTCCCCTGGATGGTGGAACGGCTATTGACATTTCCATCTGGCAGTCACCGGAGCTAAAATTCCCGGTCACATTTTCGTTCCCCGATGACACGGGAAAGGTTGGGAATGTAATCCTGATTCATCCCGTTGGTTTGCCCGAGCAGTTGACCGGCAGCGTATCCTTCCCACGAGTCGCAGAAGGCACTCCGGTGGAGGGCAGGTTTGATCTCACCACAGCGACCGGTGAAAGATACAAGGGGACATTTACGGCTGCGTGGGGAGAGGAAGTCATCTTTTGCGGATGATCTGCCTTCGGAATTTGAGTCCTTGTTTCAGAACATTCAGCGGAGACCGATTTGGTCTCCGCTTTTGATTTGAACCATAAGCTTTTCACATGTGTTGACAGGTCAAAATGGCAACCGTGCATTTCCTGCAAGTTATGTAAAATAGGACAATTGTTTTTCTCCAACCAATCCATGTTGAGACAAGGTTGCATCCGGAGGTTATATGCCTGAAGAAAAAGATTTCTACAAGGAAATCATCGACAACCTGTATGATGGCATCTATTTCGTCGATCGCGACCGCGTCATCACATATTGGAACAAGGGGGCGGAGCGAATCACGGGCTACTCTGCCGGACAGGCGATCGGACGTAGCTGCCGCGAAAACCTGCTCAATCATGTCACCGCCAGCGGAGTTCAGCTTTGCGTGCATAATTGCCCCCTGGCAGCCGTCATGGACGATGGACACGAACGCGAGGCAGAAGTCTTCCTGCACCATGCGGATGGACACCGTGTACCTGTCATGGTTCGGGCTTCGGCGTTACGGGATGGTGAAGGCAATATTGTCGGCGCTATTGAGTCGTTCAGCAACAATGCCAGCGTGATGGACGCCCGCCGCAAACTACAGGAATTACGTCACGTGGCCACGACAGATCCTCTGACGGGCATCGGTAACCGCAAGCACCTCGAAGGACGCCTGAGTGCAGTGATCGCCGAATACCAGCGCAATGCAAGTGTTGCCGGACTCTTGTTCATGGATGTGGATCATTTCAAGCAGGTCAACGACACCTACGGACATAACACAGGCGATAAAGTGCTGCGCATGGTTGCCAAAACAATACGGTATGCCTTACGCAACACGGATACGGTCGGGCGCTGGGGTGGCGATGAGTTCGTGGCCATTTTGTATGATATGCAGGAGAAAAGTGGTTTGCAGATTTCTGCCGAAAAAGTGCAGACTCTTGTGGAACATTCGCGGCTCGATCTTGATATGGAGGGACAGGGCTTGGGGGTCACTCTGTCCATGGGCGGCACCCTGCTCCAACCGGAGGACACGCACGATAGCCTGATCCAACGTGCAGACGAGTTAATGTACCAGAGCAAACATACCGGGCGCAATCGAGTTACTGTAGCGTAGTAGGTTCGGAGCTTCGGTATTTTGAGCTTGATTCCACGGTATTTCGCGAAGAACTCAGATGTCTGGATGTCCAGTCACTTTCAATATAGGACGATTGTAACTAGAATAGTCCACAACGCAAATGCTATACTATTTTTGTACTTAAGTGGTCTAATCATTCTCAGGGCAAAGGAGAAATAAGAGAAACCTTTTCGTACATCGTCAAGGTGTTAATAGTTTGTTTCATTCATCGACCTGAAGGCACAATACCATGGTAGCAAAATCCAGACCTGGCGATTTACCCAAAAAAACAAGAAACAAATCCAACGGGGCGAGCCTGCTTCCGGCCGAAGCGGCCGAGAGCGAAACAGATTATCGCCTGCTGTTTGAAAACAGCATGGATGCTATTCTGCTCAGCGCGCCAGATGGAAGGATATTCGCCGCGAACCCGGCGGCATGTCATATGTTTGGGTGCGCAGAAGCAGAGATCAAAAGACTTGGGCGTAGCGGACTTGTCGATGCAGCCGACCCACGATGGAAAGCAGCACTGGAGGAGCGTGCGCGCACTGGATACTTTCGAGGGGAGTTGACTTTCGTTCGCGCCAACGGGACGAGATTTCCTGCTGAAGTTTCAACAAGTATATTTCAATTTAAGGATGGTTCTGCCGGCACAAGCATGATCATCCGTGATGTCAGCGACCGCCAACAGGCCGAAAATGAACTGAAAGAGACGCGTGAGTTATTCCAAAAAATCTTTAGCCTGGGCCCGATGGCAACCACTCTGTCAAAAATCTCGGAAAGAACCTTCGTCGATGTAAATACTGCGACAGAAAAATTATTGGGTTATAGACGCGATGAATTGATTGGAAAACCGAGCCCGGACTTTGATTACTGGATGGACCCCGAAGAGCAGCAAAGATGCTTTGAAATCATACTCAGCGAAGGTAAACTGCGGGATTATGAATTCGCGTTCAAAACCAAATCGGGAAAAATCGGCTGGGCGAAACTATATGTCGAAATCCTTGAGCAGCATGGGGAAAAATACATGCTCTCCACATTTGTTGACGTCACCGAACATAAACAGGCGGAACAGGAAATCGCCTGGCTTGCATCGTTCCCAACGCAGAATCCCAACCCTGTCGTTGAAATTGATTCCGCAGGCGTTGTTTCCTACATGAATCTCGCAGCGCAGAAAAGGTTCCCGGACCTCCCATCGAAAGGATTCAAACATCCGTGGATGGCGGGTCTGGAAAATGTGATTACCGGATTCCAGGGCGAAGGCAGTGGGGAACTGCAACGGGAAGTTCAAATCAACGATGAATGGTATTCACAGCCTCTTTACTATGTGCCCGAGACCCGGCGGTTAAGAGTATACGGGACGGATATTACCGGGCGCAAAAATGCGGAACGACAAATCGTCCGGATGGAACGGCTATATGCCACGCTGAGCCAGGTCAACCAGATGATCGTGAGAGTCAAAGAGCGCGGCGAACTCTTTCAAACGATCTGCAACGTTGCCGTACAGTTCGGGGAATTTTCACTCGCCTGGGTCGGACTGTTGGACGAAAACTCGGGCAATGTGCAGCCTGTATCCGCCAAAGGGATGGATCTAAACACATGGCCGTTCCCTGTGGTCAATATTCACACGGGCCCACTGGCAAGTGGATTGGTGGCACAGGCGATCCGCGCACTCAAAGTAATGACCAGTGCGGATCTGCAAACTGACAAACATTTGCAGGTCTTGCACGATCAACTTCATAAACATGGATTCCATTCCTCTGCGGTTGTCCCCTTTCGTTTGAGAGGCAAAGTGATCGGCACACTAACCCTGCTTTCCAGGGAGATGGGGCTGTTCGAGGATGTGGAAGAAGTGCGCCTGCTCGACGAAATGGGTTTGGATATTTCCTTTGCGCTGGACAATATGGAGAATGAGAACGAACGCAAGCAGGCGGAGGAACAACTTAAGGAAAGTGAGGAACGGTATCGAGGACTATTTGACCACATGACAGAGGGTTACGCCTATTGCCAAATGATCTTTGAAAACGGGGTACCTCGAGACTGGGTCTATTGCGATATTAATGAGGCTTTTGAAACCCTGACGGGTCTGAAGAACGCTAAAGGAAAGCGCGTGAGTGAGATCATCCCGGGGATCCGTGAAACCGATCCTGAGTTACTTGCAATTTATGCCCGGGTCGCGCTGACAGGCAAGCACGAGAAATTTGAAACGTTCGTTCAGGCGCTCAAACAATGGTTTTCGATCTCGGTCTATAGTCCCCAAAGGGGATTCTTTGTGGCTATTTTCGATGTCATCACCGAACGCAAGCGGGCGGAAGAAAAGATCCAACATCAACTTCAGCGGCTGAATAGTCTGCGGGCAATCGATACAGCCATTAGTTCCAGTTTCGATATATACGTCACACTGGATATCGTGCTTCAGCAAATCCTTTCACAGTTGAGCGTGAACGCGGCCGCCGTTCTGTTGGTCAGCGCTCACGGACAAACGATCGAGTATGCGGCCAGCCGGGGCTTTCGTTCCAACGCACTACACCTTACCCAGCTCAAATTGAGCGAGGGCTATGCTAGCCGCGCAGTGCGTGAACGCCGGACGATCCACATCCCGAACCTGTTGGCAGCTGGCGGCAAACTTGCCGAGGTTATGCAAGTAGCAGGCGAGGATTTTGTCGATTACATCGGCACACCACTGATCGCCAAAGAAGAGATCAAGGGTGTCCTGGAAATCTATCATCGTTCCACCCTGCATCCAGATGCCGAATGGTTGGGCTTTCTGGAGACATTGGCAGGGCAAGCTGCCATCGCCATCGATAATACCCAACTCTTTGACAGTTTGCAGCGCTCCAACACCAAACTCGAACAACGTGTTGTGGAGCGCACCGCCGAGCTTCAACGTGCCAACCGTGCCAAGGATGAATTCCTGGCGAACATGAGTCACGAGCTGCGTACTCCGCTCAATACCGTCCTGGGATTATCTGAAACGCTGCTGGAACAACGGCGTGGTTCACTCAACGAGAAACAAATCCAGTCCATCGAACTGATCGCATCGAGCGGACAACACTTGCTGGGGCTCATCAACGATATTCTCGAAGTATCCAAGATCGAAGCAGGCAAATTGGAACTTCATCCAACGACGGTTTCCATAAAGGAACTTTGCGAATCGAGTCTTAACTTCATCAAGGAGATGGCCCTCAAGAAACGGATCCATGTGGAATTTATCAACGAAGAGGCAATTCCAACTCTTTACGGCGATCCACAACGTCTCAAGCAGATCCTGATCAATCTGTTGATGAACGCAGTCAAATTCACGCCTGAACATGGAAGAGTAAGCCTGACCGTATTCACGGATTCGGAAAACGATCAAATCCTGTTCTCTGTTAAGGATACCGGCATTGGCATAGCATCTGGGGATTTACATAGACTCTTCACTCCATTTACCCAATTAGACAGCAGCCTGGCCCGTCAATATCCAGGTACCGGGCTGGGGTTGGTTCTTGTTCAGAAACTCACAGATCTACATGGTGGAAGCGTGCAGGTGGAAAGTGAAATTGGTATGGGAAGTTGCTTCACAATTGCCTTGCCACTCAGACAATACATTCCGGAACAAGTCTCCGGCGCGGACGCAGCGGCATTTGCGGATGCCGAACATCCCGCTTTGGTACCGTCATCATCTAAAGAGCGCGGCGTTGTTTTATTGGCAGAGGATAATGAAATCAATTCCAGGATGCTGGTCGAGTATCTGGAAGCACAAGGGTACAGGGTCCCGAACGCAAGGGATGGTGAGGAAGTATTGGAAAAAGCCGGGGAGCTTTCACCGGATATCATCCTTATGGATATTCAGATGCGCAAAATGAATGGTTTGGAAGCTACCCGTCGCCTGCGGGCAGATCCGCGCTTCGCATCCACGCCGATCATCGCTCTGACCGCGCTGGCCATGCCTGGCGACCGGGAGAGCTGCCTCGAAGCAGGTGCAAACGAATATCTGAGCAAACCGGTCAGCCTCAAGATGTTGTTGGAGATCATTGAGAGATTAACAGAACCCACCAAATAAGAGACATGGAACGGTCAAGATAAATAGCTGATATTACGCAATATCCGGAAGGCGCTGTCCTGATGGGCGAAGGGTTTGGGCAAATACCGGGCCCGATTCATGGGAACGTTTCGGGATATTTTGGGTAAGATGGGTAGATAATATAGCGGAGACCTCTCGGTCTCCGCTGTTGCTTTTAATCGCTAATGTCCGCCTGGCGCAGGTGCCTGCATGGAACCGCGTCCACCCCATTTGCCTGGCCAGCCGGGGAGGAACGCACCGATGATCAAGGCACCGATGGAGGCAAAAAACGTCAGGCGATAAGCTTTTTCAAAGCCACTCATACTCGCGTCGCAGGCTTGCTTAATGATGGGCGCCAGGGCGAGACTTGCTCCCGGAGGGACATTATTCTCCGCCTTGACGCCGGGAGTTTCACAAACACCAAATCGAGAAGATAGCTGTAGATCTTGTACTTTGTCCATTTGCGCTCTCATAGCAGCCGGAACAGCAGATGAAAATATGGTCGCTAATGTAGCGACAGAAACTGCCTGCACCACAAAGCGAGTGCTGTTCAATAATGAGGAGCCACGCGGTAGATCTTTCAAAGGTATGCTGCTCAAGGCCGCCACGAATGAAGTTTGAAGCGTCAGTCCCACCGCAAGTCCGCGCAGGGCGAGGAGGAAGATTATATAGGAGATTGGTGTAGCTCCTTCGATCTTTGAAAGCTGCCAGGTATTGATACACAGAATGCTAAAGCCCACGATCAAATTCATGCGTGGTCCAATCTTGTCGTAGATACGCCCGGCGAGTGGTGTGGCAACACCCGAAGTGGCTGCAACGGCGAGCAGAATGAATCCCGCTTCCAACGCCGTACGACCCCGGAACGCCTGTAAATATACCGGCATCAGGAATTCCGCGCCAAATAATGCGATGGTGGCAACATAACCCACAAGAGCCGCGTTGAGAAAAATGGGACTCTTGAAAAGGCGCAGGAATGTCATGGGTTCTTTGGCCAGGTACAGCTCGATGAGTCCATGCGCGATCAGGGCTACCAGGCCAATGCCAAAAAACATCAGGGTTGTGGAACCCGTCCAGCCGCTTCTCTCTGCAATACTCGCAGCGTAGAGCACCGAACCAAAACCAATGACCGCAGTGATCAATCCCAGCGGGTCAAAGGATGGTTTGCGCTCCACTTGATAGTCGAGCAGGAAACGAGACCCCAGGATGACTCCCAGGATGCCGATCGGGATGTTGATGAAAAAGATCAGCCGCCAGAGGTTGGCATCCACCAGCCAGCCACCCAAAATCGGACCGAGGGCCGGCGCGAATACCAGGGCGATGCCAAAGTATCCAAGCGCGGTCCCCTGCTCTTTTGGAGGAAAGGCACGATACAGTTGCGCCGGACCCAGCGGTTGGGCAATCCCACCGCCAAATCCCTGCAGGGCGCGGGCCGCGATCAGCCATCCAAGCGAGGGAGCCAATCCACAGAGGAATGAGCCAAAGACAAAGATTCCCAATCCCAGCAGATACATGCGCTTGATCCCGAAACGATCCGCCAGATAACCTGAGACCGGTGTCGTTACACCCAGGGATAAAACATAAATGCTCAGCACCCATTGAGCATTGGCAAGTGTTGCACTAAACTCACGACGCAGGGTTGGGAACGCAATATTGACAACGGTCGAATCCAATATGATCATGAAAATGCCGAACATGACCGAGATCAGCACTTTCCACTTTTGCTCCAACCCTTTGGGCTTGTTACCCGGGACAGAATCAACACCTATCATCGAATAAAACCTTTCACCAGTGATAAATTTTCATATTCGCACAGAAACCGGATTATACATCCTCCCATCAAACAAAGAATAGACATCCGGGTTTTGGAAAGTCTTACGTAGTGATCGATGAAAAGGGAAAGTGAGACCCAAACACGTGGAACAATATTCACAAAATTCATACATTTTCTTCACCACTTTCTAAACTCTCGCATGTATCCTGTATCAACATACTTTTAGAGATAAGGAGATAATTATGGACAACGATGACAGCCCCGTAGGACAAATTCTTACGCGCAGGGATGCACTCAAATTATTGGGAGTTGGAGGCGTGGCGCTTCTTGCTTCCTGTGCCGCTCCAGGCGCCACCAGCACATTCCTCCCGGCATTGAATCCCACCCTCGGATCAGGAGCCGCGCCGGCAGCATCGGGGACAAGCACGGCACTTGACTGTGTTGTACGCCCCGAATTAACAATTGGACCGTATTTCGTAGATGGTCAACTCAACCGCTCTGATATCCGTTCTGAACCCTCGGACAATTCGGTAAGGGACGGTGTTCCATTGACCCTCAACATCAATGTTGCCAGTGTTGGGAACAATAGCTGTACTCCCCTCCAGGGTGCGCAGGTGGATGTCTGGCACTGTGACGCGAGCGGACGGTATTCAGGCGTTTCCGATCAGAGCTTTGACACCACCGGGCAAAAATTTCTGCGCGGCTACCAACTCACAAATGCAAACGGTGCTGTTCAATTCCAAACGATTTATCCGGGTTGGTATCCAGGCAGAACAGTCCACATCCACTTTACGATTCGTACAAAAGGCGCGGACGGCCAGGACTATCAATTTACTTCGCAATTTTTCTTTGACGATGCATTGACAGATCAGGTCGATTCTCAGGAACCGTATGCCAGCAAAGGTCAGCGTAATACTCGAAACGCGAACGATAATATTTTCAATGGCGGCGGCGACCAGTTATTGCTCAATGTACAGGGTGATTCTACAAATGGATTCACGACTGCCATGAACATAGGGCTTGACCTGACAGACACCGGTGTGGGAGCATCCGATTTAGCCAGTGGTCCTGGCAGAGGTCTCCCACCCGCAGCATAGACCACCTTTCAAAGTGTTCGTCCCAACGTCCAAAGCGGGCCGACCCAATGCGCTTTGGATGTTTTATTTTTCGCACTGCTCTTGTGAGTGGCGCCGCGAAGCAATCTTACACAAAGTTACCTATGGAAATGAGGAGACAAAATCATGATTTTCATCTATTCTCAACATTGCCTTATACAAGTATCATGCGTGCATGCCACACAAACAAGATGAACACAAAGACCTGATGGCAAACCGGGCTTCGTTGACGCGGTTTGCCTGGCTTTCCGTAGGTGCGGCTCTCGCGACCATCACACTCAAGACAGCCGCCTACTACCTGACAGGATCCGTGGGACTTTTGTCAGACGCGATCGAGTCACTGGTCAACCTGGTGGGTGCGACGATGGCATTGATCATGCTTGCCATCGCAGCTCGACCTGCAGATGAGAGCCATCTCTACGGCCACAGCAAAGCGGAATATTTCGCCAGTCTGGTCGAAGGCGTGTTGATCCTTACGGCAGCGGCCGGGATCATCAGCGCGGCTGTGAACCGCCTCCTCCACCCACATGCATTACAAGACCTCGGATTGGGTCTTGTTATTTCAGGGTTCGCGTCCCTGATCAATTTCATTGTCGCGCGCGTGTTGATGACCCAGGGGAAGAAACAAAACTCGATTTCGCTTGAGGCGGATGCGCACCACCTGATGACCGATGTATGGACCTCGGTGGGTGTCATTGGTGGTGTTGCCATCGCAGGCATTACCCGCTGGAATACCCTGGACCCTGTTCTGGCAATTTTGGTGGCGCTCAATATCGTTTGGACGAGCATTCAACTGATCCGCCGCTCGGTTATGGGACTGATGGACGCAGCCTTGTCCCAGTCGGAACAAAAACTCATCACAGCAGTGATGGCAAAATACCAGGCGAAAGGCGTCACTTTCCATGCCCTGCGGACGCGCCAGGCTGCGGCGCGGCGCTTTATCTCCGTGCATGTCCTCGTTCCCGGCGAGTGGACCGTCCATGATGCGCATCACATCGCCGAGGATTTTGAATCGGATATCCGCTCCGCGCTTGGAGGAGTAACCACCGTCTTTACCCATCTTGAGCCCGTCGAAGACGAACTTTCGATGGAAGACATATATCTGGACAGGGAACATTAAGTTGGCGTGCTATACTTGTTTTGCGCCAAAGATTCGGTCATGCATCATTTTTAGACATAATAACTTATCCCGCTGGCGAAATAAAGAGACTACTGAATGCCAGAGTCAAACAAAGCGTCTGAATACCAGGAACGAGTCTATTTCCCAAACCTGAACGGCCTGCGGTTTATTGCCGCATTCCTGGTGATCATCCACCACGTGGAGCAGATCAAATCCCTTTATGGGCTCGATAATCATTGGAAGTCACGTTTTGTCCAAATCATTGGTGAGCAGGGTGTTGTATTATTCTTTGTCCTAAGTGGTTTCCTGATCACATATCTGATGCTCGAAGAGGAAAATCGGACGGGCACGATAAAAGTAAGAGATTTCTATCTCCGCAGAATTTTTCGAATCTGGCCACTCTATTTTTTCATCGTGATACTCTCTCTGGCCGTATTACCCCATATTCCACTCTTCCTGGTACCCGGCGATGGACTGGATATTATTTACAGACATCTCTCGACCAAGATCTTATTGTTCATCTTATTCCTTCCAAATCTGATGCCCTTTCTGGGAGGTATTGTCCCCTATGCATCACAGACATGGTCCATAGGCACAGAGGAACAGTTTTACCTGATCTGGCCGTTGTTGATGAAGAACATCAAAAAATATAGAATCATGCTGATGATCGTCATTATTTTGGGCTATATCGTCACTGCACGGGCTTTATGGTCCTCGCACACTGATTTCCTTCCAAACAAATACTACATCAGTGGCTTCTGGTCGCTCTTCAATATTGATTGTATGGCGATCGGCGGGCTTCTTGCCATCCTTTTACACACACAGCATAAATATCTGAAGTTTTTGAGAAACAATATAGTCTTCTACGCATCCCTAATCCTTGTTTCCTACATGCTGCACGAGGGAATACGGATTGAGCATCTTTACAAGGAAACCTATGCTGTCCTTTTTGGCATCATCATCCTGAACTTCGCATCGAATCCAAACCTCCATTTCAGTCTGGAGGCAGGCATCTTTCGATATCTCGGAAAAATCTCCTACGGGTTGTATATGTATCATCCCATCGGCATCGTACTGGCAGTGAATGCCGCGATGTTGGTTGGACTTGCAAACGATTTCATCATCTATCCATTGAGTGTAGCCCTCGCTGTCACACTGGCTGGACTTTCCTATAGGTATTTCGAATCAATTTTCCTGCGGCTTAAGCTCAACTTTTCCAGCGTCCGCAGCGGGGATGATGAACCTGCCAAATCGAAGGAAACCATACAGCTCAAGGAAGCTGCCTTGTAAGAGGTGCTGCTGGAAGGACAGTCTGCCATGTCACAAATGAACAGTCAGCTCACAAAAGGAAAACTCATCGAGCAGGTCCGCCTGCACGATCATCATGATCCGCACCGTCACGAGTCGCGCCTTTCGGATATTATCCTCGGCGGGCAGGATGGACTGGTCAATGTTCTCGGCGTGATTTTGGGTGTCGCCGCGGCAACCCGGGATACGCGCATTGTCATCGCAGCCGGTCTGGCCGCCACGTTCGCGGAATCGATCTCGATGGGCGCGGTCGCTTACACATCCACGCTGGCGAATGACGATCTCTACCTGAGCGAACGTGAGCGTGAGTATCGCCATATCCATCTCGCGCCCGAAGTGGAAATCGAAGAAATACGCGACATCTACCGCAAAAAGGGATTTGAAGGCGAAACACTTGAAAATATCGTGGGAGTCATCACGTCAAACCCGGATGTCTGGGTCAATGTGATGATGTCGGAGGAATTCCAGATGACGCCGCCGGAAAAATCCAATGCGTTCATCTCAGCCCTGATCGTTGGATTCTCTGCGCTTGTTGGCTCCATCATCCCGCTCTTTCCGTTCTTCTTCTGGAATGTCGGTCTGAGTATCGGGATATCGATCGTTATTGCCGCCCTGACGTTGTTCATGGTCGGCGTGTACAAAGCGCGCGTGACCGTTGGTAAACCCTTCCGCAGCGGATTGCAAATGGCAATAATCGGAACCGTCAGTGCGCTTGCAGGGTATGTAGTGGGGTTGATTTTCAAGGTGCCGACCGTGCGGTGAAAAACAGATAGGTACAATAGGCTCGAATCTCAATGCCGCCGAGCCTCGTAAGATTAACCGTTGAAAAATCTATATGACGGGCGACCAATTCAACAATGAAAAATAATTTGACTTTCCCCATCCGCCTTTTTTTGCTTGGTTGTGTGATCCCCGTAATTATGAGCACCGTGGTCTACGTGGGTTTTTTTACAAATTACACAGCAGAGATCTTATTTTCAAAGCAGGGATTTGAACATTACTACAATAATGGCATCTATAAATATCGGGTACTGGGTCAAATTATTCTGCTCAAAACATATGATCTTATAAGACATTATGATCTTCCCACCCTGGAAGCCCGCTCCCTGCCACTGCTGAAAGATAACGGGGACCCCGAATTTTATTCTGCTTATTTTTACGTAAATACTGTTTTCCTGTGCCTTACGTGCATGTTGCTATTGATAATCCTGGCCGGGGGTACGAAAAGCGCAAATTTTCTGCTGGTGGATTTTCCAGTTTTGTTCATGTGTTTCCTGATGGCAATCACTCAATATGTCGTTGTACCCTATGATACATTATCGTACTTCTTCCTGGCTCTGGCGGTAATCCTGATTATGTATGGCAATAAAGCCTGGCATGTTTCAACTTTAGGTATTGTCGTAGTATTAGCGACATTGACAAGAGAAACAGCCATATTTATTTTGGCTTTTTATGCTGCCATCCATTACAGGGATGTATTTGCAAAGCTGGCAAATCGAAAAATAAACCGACAACAAGTCATGCTACTACTATTAATTGTTTGCTTTTTAGGCACCTATGTTGGGCTAAGGCTTGTGTTCGGTAAGGAACAGGCTGTATACCAGGCTTTCCTGCTAACAAGGAACATCAATCTATCGGTTTCCTTGTTCGGAATACTTTTCTATATTAGCATTGCTCTTCTCGTTTTGATAACAACACATGTAACAAAAGAAATATCGGTATTCTTCCTGGTCACACTCCCGTATGTAGGGCTGATGTGGTTAATAGCCGATCCCTGGGAAATTAGATTGTGGACACCGCTCATCATGCTTTTGATCATCATGAAAGTACAGGCACATCAATCGGCAGGTAAGCAAGACACTGTATTTGAGGTCTCGCATTGATGATAGGCAAACCTCCGCAGCCGGCTGGCAAAAGCGGTGTCGGGACCGTCAGCGCGCCGGCGGGATATGTGGTGGGGTTGATTCTCAAAGTGCCCACAGTTCCATAAATAGATTCATAGCGCGGGTTGGCAACCCGCTCAACCATTTTGCTCACTACCAGGTCAGTCCTGAAGCCTGATCTATTTGCCAACGTAGGAAGTCTTAGGTCAATGGTTCTCTTTCCTTCCAGATCGTAAAGTTCTCCAGGATCGATCCCCCTATAAATTCACGAACAATTGAGGTTTCCGGCACAAGGTTAATGTCGAGTGGCAGGAACCATTCGAGGAATGCCAATAACCGTTTCGCTTCGATGTATTCCGGCGTGCCATGCGGGACCTGGCGCAATAGCGGCTCGGCAAATGGCTTGAGCGCGGCCAGTTCATATGCCAGGGCCGAGTTGAACATTACATTTGCATTTTCCTGATACGGGAAGATATGCCGCTTTTCGCCGCGGCGTACCGATTCCCAACGGTCGATGGTTTGGGCGGCGGAATAGCCACGGGCGCGTGCATCACGGACAATGCGGCGGATGAGGCGCGTGTCTGTGGTGGAAACGCGGTTATGGCGATCCAGGTTCAACTGGGTCAGAGCCGAGACGTAGATACGAAATGCTGTGGCGCTGATACTGGCTGGAATAAGGCGCGGGTCCATGCCATGAATCCCTTCCAGGATGATCGGCTGCCCATCCTTTAAACGGATAATCTCGCCAGCCTCACGCATTCCCCTTTTGAAGTTGTAGCGCGGCAGTTGAACTTCCTCACCTTTGAGCAAACGCGGCAAATGGTCAGCAAGCAGATTCAAGTCCAGCGCTTCTATGGATTCGAAGTCAGGTTTGCCATCCTCCCCCATTGGAGTATTTTCGCGGCTCAAAAAATAATTATCGAGTTCCAGTGGGAACGGCGATATTCCCAACGCGAGCAATTGGACGGTAAGACGACGTGAGGTGGTTGTCTTGCCTGCCGATGAGGGGCCCGCGATCAGGATCACACGTGAACGGTTAAGCTGATCACCGATCTGGTTGGCGATGCGCGCGAGATGGTTTTCATGGAACGCCTCCGAGACCAGCACGATCTGGTCGCTGCGTCCACTTTCGATGGCGTCATTCAGCGCGCCGACATGTTCAATGCCGAGCTTCGTGAGCCAGTCGCCATATTGAAGGAACGCGCCCAGCAACTTTGGATATTCAGGCATCGGCAGAAGGTCATCAGGCTTGTGGCGACGCGGATAGCGCAATGTGAAACCACCTTCCACATTTAGGAGATCAAACCAGCGCAGGTAACCTGTTGAGGGGACCATGTAACCATGATGGTATCCCATCCGTTCGCCAAGTTGATATAAGGTCAGGTAATTTTTCGTCCGGTACTTTAGCAGGTTGACTTTATCGTCATAGCCACGTTTTCGGAAATAATCAACCGCCTCCTGTAACGGAACCTGCTTCCGCACAAAAGGCTGGTTCGAATCCACAAGGTCCTGCATGTGGACTTTAAGCGCCTCGAGATCCGACTCGGACAACGGTTTACGTCCCGATATCTGACAGTAATATCCGCCGGACGCAACGGAGTGGTCTACAAATAGATTTGCTTCCGGGAAGAGATCGGAAAATGCCATCTCGAGCAGGAAGGTTAATGAGCGGCGATAGATCCGCGCCCCGTCCGGCATGGACATGATCACAGGTTCGACATTCGAATCCATGTCGATGGGATAAGTCAACTCACGTAGATCGCTATTGATGATCGCGGCAACAGGCTGGGCTGGAAACTCCAACGCAGCAAGAAATTCCTCCACTTTTGCACCCCGTGGACCTGACAAAACGCGCCCATCAGGAAGATGTATCTCCACGGACGCGCGTGGAGATACTATTTTTATGTTTTTTGACATTTGGTTGATTTCCGGTGGTCGAGACTCAAGGAGTCGAGGACACCAATTTCAAGTTTACATTTGAATTCGTGTTTTCATCTTATTGGTGGTCTCGGTACACCCCGCAAAAGCGGCAGGGCTACTCGACCATCGATTATTCATGATATTTTTTCCAATAATTTCTCCGGTTTGTGCGCAAACTCTTCCAGGGGTATCTCTTTATTTGTAAGGGCCAGCAAGGTCTCGGCAAGAGCCTTGTTCACCGGTGTAGGTACGTTGAACTTTTCACCGGCGCGCACCACTGCACCATGCAAATATTCCACTTCACTTTTGCCGCGCCCCGTGTGCAGGTCTATATGAAAGGATGGCATCTTCGCGCCGCGTCCGGCGCCTGCCGCTCGTGAGAGGAACAGCTTGGATAACCATAAGGGCAGTGTCGTTGCATATGCCAGCGCGCGGACAGGGATACCGGGTAGGTCCACCACTTCAATACCTTGAGCCTTCATGACTGCCAGACATTCGCGCAGCATATCGATCTCGATCTTAAATAACGCCCAATTGGCAAACACTTCACGTGCAGTCATATCCAAAATCGCGGATGTTGGATTCGCAAGCAGATTGGTCAGCATCTTGGACCATTTCATACTGTCCGCGTTTGCAAATAACTTCGAATTCAAATAGGCCCTATCCAGTGCGCTGTTTAATCTTTCCGAAAGAGAGTGTCCCTTCGCAACGCCCATGCCTCGCAAACGCTCGAGGACGATATCACCGGCCCCACGTCGACCGATTGCGCTGGTCACCGTGCCATGGATCACTTTGTCTTTTCCCAAAGCTTCAGCAATCGCCGGTTCATTCGATACACCGTTCGACAGACACAGGATTGGCGGCATTTTGTCTGCATAGGGTCTCATCCCATCCAGCGCGGCTTGAGTGTCGAAAGACTTCAGGGCAAACAAGGCCACATCATAGGGTCCGTAACGGAGCGCATCCTCCAGCGTGGATACTATTCGAAAGGAGGCAGGGTCAATTCGCGATGCATCCCTCGTTTTGCGACGTCCATCCAATGTAAGATCCAGGCGCAAACCATGCTCGCGAAGTTCATCCACGACCGTGGGCTGCTCCACGAATACAAGCTGATGCCCAGCCAGCGCAAGACTTCCACCAATATAAGTGCCGATTGCACCCGCACCAAAAGAGAGCATGTTCAATTTACCGTTAGGCGTACTGGACAGTTCAGTGAATGCCATGTGCTACTCGTATTTCAGGGATTTCAAATGAGCACGGTCATTTACCGTATCGATCAGCCAGCGGTGCTGGTGCGGATAATAGAGGACGCGCGCAAATGAGGTGTTTTCAAAACGGAAGCGGATCCCGGAGGGATCGACGTGCGGGGCAATACCAATAACGGCATGCATTAATTGGTTTAGAAATCCACCGTGCGAGACGACAAGGTATTTTCCCGGGGGCTTGCGCAGAAATTCCTGCAAGGCCTGTCCGGCACGCAGGAATAGGGCCCAATCACCTTCGCCCTCGCCGCCAATATAATCGTATGGCGTGATGTATGGAGGCTGTGGCAACTGACGGACCTCTTCAATTGTAAGGCCCTCCATCTCACCGATGTGTCGCTCCATCAAAATTGGATTGAATTCGATGCTCACATCGTCCAGATGGGATGTGACTATTTGAGCCGTTTCCTTGGCGCGTGTCAACGTACTGGTAATCACAAGGTCGAATTTTACTTCTTCATACTTCCAGCGTTCCGCCAATGCGCGCGCCTGGGCGCGTCCTTTCTCGGTAAGCGGATAATTGGATTGTCCCTGCCAGCGTGATTCAACATTCCCCACGGATTCTGCATGACGAAGGAAGACGAACCGATAAACAGGCTTGTCGGGACTCACTTGTCATTATCCTTTTTCAACAAATAGACGGGCCTGCGCTTCACTTCCTGGAAAATATATCCAACATACACACCGATAAAACCAAGCAGGATCATCACCATTCCGCCGATCACAAGGATTCCAGCCATAAGTGAGGCCCAACCTGGCTCCAGCTGGGCCATACGACCGGTGAACCAGAACGACAGCACGTACACGATTTGAATCGCCGCCAGACAAAGCAGGAAACCGCCGACGGTCATGCCTATGTAGAGAGGTACGAGGGAGAAAGAGAAAACCGCGTCCATGGCAAGACGGAACATTTTGCCGAAGGAGAATTTGGATCTGCCAGCAACACGGCGGAGTTCGTGATAAGGCAGGATCACACTTCGATAACCCATCCAGGCGATCATACCGCGCAAGAAACGATGATACTCAGGCATGGACTTCAACGCGTCCACGGCCTGACGGCTCATACCGCGAAAATCAGCCGCACCTGGAACCATCGGTGTGCCGCTGAGACGGTTGATCAATGAGTAAAAACCGGTCGATGTAGCTTGCTTAAACGAAAAGGATTGGTCTTCGTCGAGGCGTTGAGCCTGGATGATGTCGTATCCCTGCTCGAAGAGTTCGATCATTTGCGGAATCATTTCCGGTGGATGCTGCCCGTCGCCGTCCATCGTGATGACGAAGTCACCCTGGCAGGCGTCGAGCCCGGCTGTCAGCGCGGCCTGGTGCCCAAAGTTGCGCGCCAGCGTCAACACACTGATCCTTTTATCTCCGTGGGCAAGAGCGACAAGAGATGCGTTTGTCCCATCGGAGGAACCATCGTCCACAAAGAAGACGTGGAACCTATTTGGCAAAGGGTCAATAATTTCAGAGATTTTTGAAAACGTTTGTTCCACCACCCCCACTTCATTAAAGATCGGAATCACCAGATCCACAGTACTTTTGGATTTTTGGGTTGACATTAAATTGAATTCTACCACGCCGGGTCTATTGACCCGCGCGGATGGAAACTGAACCTTTTATTCGATTGTTGGATGATACGCCACGGACATTTATGGAATCAGGAAAAGGAAAACTCGCAGATCGCTTCGATGACCTGCTCCTGCTCGCTGCTCGTCAGGGCATTGTGAAAAGGCAGGCGCACCAGGCGATCGCTGACACTTTCAGTGACAGGCAGGTCACCTTCCCTGCCGCCGAATTTTTTTCCCATATCGGAAAGGTGCAGAGGCAGGTAATGGAACACGCTGTAAATGCCGCGCTCGCGCAGGTACATAATGAACTTCTGGCGCAAATCGAGAGTGGGCATGAGGATATAGTACATGTGATAAGCCTGCTCACATCCATCGGGGATGGTGGGTAGTTTTACAGCATGAGCCGCGGCCCACTCTCCCAGGCTGGCGTTGTACATTTCCCAGATATTCTTTCGATGCGCTTGTACCTTTTCGCGCTGCTCGAGTTGCGCAAAAAGATAAGCCGCCAAAATTTCAGAGGGCAGATAGGAAGAGCCGATGTCGACCCAGGTGTATTTGTCCACCTGCCCTCGATAGAAACGGGAACGATTTGTACCTTTCTCGCGAATGATCTCGGCCCGTCCCACATAATGCGGATCGTTGATCAGCAAGGCGCCCCCTTCCCCGCTGGAGAAGTTCTTCGTCTCGTGGAACGATTGGGTCGCCATGACGCCAAATGTGCCGAGAAACTTTCCTTTGTACTTGCCGAAGAGGCCGTGTGCATTGTCCTCCACCACAGGAATGTGGTGACGCTCGGCGATCTCCATGATGGTATCCATCTCGCAACCGACCCCTGCATAATGGACCGGGACAATCGCCTTCGTGCGCGGCGTGATGGCCGCCTCAAGCTTGGATTCGTCCAGGTTGAGCGTATCCTCTCGAACATCCAGAAAGACCGGTTTTGCTCCACGCAACACAAAAGCGTTCACAGTAGAGACGAATGTAAAATCAGGAAAGATGACTTCATCGCCCGGTTGAATATCCAGCAAAATCGCGGACATCTCCAGTGCGTGCGTGCAGGAGGTAGTTAACAGGGCCTTTTTGACGCCCAATGCTTCTTCCAGAAAGGCATGACATTTTTTTGTGAACTCTCCATCGCCTGAGATGTGCGCACTGGCGATGGCTTGCTGCATATATTCCATTTCTTTTCCAACAACGACGGGACGATTGAAGTCGATTTTGAGAGTGCTCATGATAAATTCTCCAAAATAGTGTTACAAACTTGTTCAGCTTGAACCAATGTAAAATGCTGATCGTTGAACAGATTAATCACTTCGCCGGCGAGCAACTCAGCCCGAGGCGCATCACCTTCACCCATAATGCCAGCCAGCGATGCATAATGTGAGCTGGCAAAAAGACCTGAAGAAAAAATCGTATTCAGAACCGACTGTTTGTTTTTCAAGCGGATATTAAAACGCCAGGTCTGGTATGAAGGAGGCAACTGCATCTCAACTGGAAGTCGTTCAATATAAAAAGCGTTCAACAATCGGCGCTGTCCGAGGGATGGACCAAGATCTAACCTGATTTTCTGTTGATAATCGCGCCAGGGTGGCAGTTCTGTTTCTGTTTCCAACCAATTGCTGTCCTGATAAATAAACTGCTGCTGACGATTGAGCGCATGTTTATAAGATTCTTCGATGGCATCATAATGACGCTGGTCGAACGCTAAGGTTACAGGCTGATAGTTTAATTCATCGTTTAGAAAGGCATATCCACCAAAATTCAGTTCAACTATTTTTGCATGACCCGTACTGTAAAGTTGTATGTCAGCCTTATTTGCAGGGTCAGCTTCCAAATCCGGAATACAAAGACAGCGGTCATCTATAATCGTTGTTTCGGGAGAAATGCTCTTGATCGAGGCAAAGAATTCGTTCGGTGCGGATGGTTCGCCATATGTATGTGCATATAACAGGCCACCAAATTTGCCCTGCTTTATCAAAGTCTCTGCCTGGTCCAGGTCCATGTGCAGCGTCTCCGCTGAAATATCCACAAACCTGAACGGGACTTGTGCTTTTAAAAAGGTGATTGGAACAATCGGACAAATATTAGCCGGTAGCAGCCAGGATAATCTTTGGTTCTGACGGGCAAGCAGGTGATAGAGTATGGCCGAAGCGCGTGGAGCCTGAACGATCTTCATGAAGCAATTTACGTGTCTTTACGCACAAGAACCGTAAAATCATATAAACCATAATCGTGAAGTAAAGCCACATTGCGCGAGAAATTTCGCTTACAGAAATCAAAGAAATAGAGGGGATCTCCGTAGAACAGGTCAGGGCGTTGAGCCATACGGTCGGCATCGGAGTATTTGGTAAGCATATTAAACGAAAAGCCCATCACACAAAGCTGATCCATTCGCAGTAACGTTCTGCAAACTAGTTCCTGCCACTCCGCGTACTCAGCATCCAGTTTGTTGTTGAATATACTTCCGGCAATCAGATAATCGGCCCTGGGCGCTTCTTTTTCATCCACGATAAAATAAGCGTTTGAAAAATCCTAATGTGACTCGCGTCCGGCAAGTACCATTTTCTCAATCAAATCCACACCGTAGTAATCGAACAGCCAGTTATATGCCTGAAGGTAATCAAACAGGGCACCATATCCACAGCCATAATCAATAAGGGAGAATCTGGCAGGAGGGTTTTTGACAATCTTGACCAGTTCCGCAAACCGTATTTGTTGTGCTGCATCGCCGTTGTAATCCACCCCCTTTGCAGTTGTGCCAAACTGCTCCAGCTTTTCTGTAAAATAACTGTTTATTTTTTCCCGAACTCCATCCAGTTTACCGCTCATATTTGTTGCTCCTTGGAATACTCAAGATACATTTTGGAGTCCGCACCCATCATAAAAAGCAAGTCCAGCACGCTGACTGCCGGATCGTAAGGCGGATGCAATTGTTCATACTCTGGATAATTATATTGTTTGTATTCAAGCTGAATACCGGCCTGTTGAAACAGTTCAGGAACTATGTAATTCCTGCCGGAGGGTCCTGAGAGATAGACACTTGCCCCAGCCTTTTGCAGGATATCAAGTACCCGCTCCGTCTTGGTCCCTTGAGGACGATAATGTTTTGAAAATTGAAGAGGAGTATTAATTTCAAGATGACCGCAAACCCAGTGGATCAAATTGATGTTCAACTCCGAAATGGACACAAAGGGCTGATATAACAACTCGCTCAGTTCAGAAAAACAAAGCTCAAAATAAGGTGCATTCCTATAGGATTCGCGAATTCGATTTAGCATTTTTTTGGCCCAGGGCTGGCCATAATCAATGGGAGTGTCTTGAATTAATTGCGTCGTGCGCTTGTACCTGACCGGAACGGTAATCCATTCCGAGCCGCGCGGGCTCTTGATCTTGTTTCGGTTACGCCAATCGCTTTTCGTGTATTGCAGATCATCCTCAAGCACAAATAGATCCACCTCGCGAATAAAGTCAAAATATCCCCTCCATGGGAGGAAATTGGATTGAATAATTCCAACTTTCATAAACAATAAAACCTCGATACCTTTCCTTAATCTTCAGATGTGCCCAAAACTACATAGGCGGGTCGATCCATGCTGCGGTCATACATACGGGCCATATACTCTCCAAAAATTCCCAACGTAAACATTTGCATACCGCTAAACAATGAAATGAGAGATGCCAAAAATGGAAAGCCGGGTAAACTACCCGCTGTAAAATAGGTGACTAACACATACACAAATACGCCGAATCCGAAGAGTGTCATTGCAAAACCGAGCCAACTGGCCAAGCGCAAGGGTTTGGTACTGTAGCCGACCAAAATTAACAAAGTCATTCGCACCAGGGATGCAAAGTTGTAATTCGAAGCATGCGCCTGTGCAATATTCACCTGCACAGAGGTAAACCGAGCCGTGCCCCAGGAAAGGAGCACATCAATAATCAGGGATGGGCTCTGAAATTCATTAAAGGCTGATCGAAGCTGAGTACGAAATGCCCGAAAAGCAGAAATATTCTTTACAGAGGGTATGCCCATCAAGTTTGCAAGGAATTGCTTTGTACTTGCCGTCAAAAGATTCCGTGCAAAACTTTGAGGTAACCTTTTTGGCGCGCCATAGACCACGTCATAATCTTCTTCCAGTTTGGCGAGCAGCAGAGGAATGTCCTGTGGGCGATGCTGCAAATCCTGATCCATGGTGACAGTGATCTCGTAGCGCGCGGCACGCACACCACATAAGGTGGCATTGTGCTGTCCGTAGTTACGCATGAGGCGGATGCCCTTTACATTCTTATATTTGCGCGTCAGATTCTGGATCACGTCCCAACTGTTGTCGGGGCTTCCATCATTGACAAGGATAACTTCGTATTTTTTCCCAAAGGATGGCAGGGATTTGCTCAGTTCGGCGACCAATGGCTCAAGAAGCATCTCCCCCTTGTAGACTGGGACGACAATGGATAGATTCATAACGGGCACAATTCTACCACCCGCATCATAAACGAACCCCGTGTCTGTCAGCCAATATGGATAGCGCCCTCGCCACTTCGGTTTCTCTCTGTTCTGCATTCCAGCCAAAGTAGTTGCTGAAGATTCCGGCGAGTTCGTCGATGGTCTCGCGAGTAACGCGACCCAACATGCAAAGCATGGAACGTCTCAGCAGGAAATCGTCGAGGTGAATAACTTTTTCATGCTGCAAGACAAATGTAATTTCGCGCCGCGAATGATCAGG
Organism: Anaerolineae bacterium; assembly: GCA_041487615.1. GTDB lineage: Bacteria > Chloroflexota > Anaerolineae > Anaerolineales > Villigracilaceae > Defluviilinea. The sequence goes on along the minus strand of JBGPNQ010000002.1, from coordinate 22,450 downwards.
CAGTGATCGCAGGATTTGATCGGTACCGCCGTTCATGAAGGTCGCAATAGTTTCGGCGCGTGAACCATAACGTTCGAATAGTATCTTCAAGCGTTCCCGGGAGACACCTGTCCACGCGGAAAGACTCTCGATCTGTCGCCTGAGCTCTTCCGCGTCACGCGGATAGGCACGTCCACCGCCAATGGGAAGGAAACGTGTATCTTTTTGACGGCGGAGATTAAGATAGGCGAGCACCTTGTCAGTCACCTGCTCTGCAAATGCGCGAAACGATGTCCATTTGCCGCCAACAAGCGAATAGATCGGAAAGCGCAGATTCGTCCAATCGCCGCTCAGAACCTCGATGCTGTGATCGCGCGAGATCTGCCCGGCGGACTTTGCACCGGAACGAGGTAACGGACGAACGCCCGAGAAGCGAAAAACAATATTTGCCGGAGTCACTTCCAGGCTGGGAAAGACGCGTTTGACCATGTCCAGGAAATATTGAATCTCATCATCCGTACAGCGTACTTCATCGGGGTTATCCACAGGGATATCGGACGTTCCGATCAGCACATGATCGTACAACGGGAAGATCAGCACGATCCGCCCATCTTTGTTTTCAAAGAAAAATTCGTGATCGCCGATGGACTTGCGCAGTTCATCGTGCCGGATGACCAGGTGGGAACCCTTCGTGCCGCCAATATATCCGCTCGATAGACCGAGTTTGCGGTTCGTAAAATCGATCCATGGACCCGAGGCATTGATGACAAGTTTGGGCCTGACATCATAGGTTTCATCGGTCAGTTCATCACGGATGATGATGGTATTTTCACTGCCACCAACCATGCTGACATAATTGAGTGCATGTGCATTCGGATTTTCAAATTCGGCATCCAGCAAAGTTTCCACGCCAAGTCGTTCAGGTTGAAGGATCGCTCCGTCATAATACACCGCAGTATTGACCACTTCGGGGTTTAGATGCGCCCATCTTTCCAATGACTTTTTCCGCGAAAGGAATTGATGCTTCGGCACCACACGTTGACCACCTTGCGCGCCCGTGTAGGCGTCGTACATCATCAATCCCAGCTTGATCACAAGCGAACCGCGTTCAGACGGTTTATCCAGCATTTTGAGGAACTTTAACGGCGCATTGAGCAAACCAGATAATCTCTTGAATATCGGAATGGCGGTGGGAAGCGGCTTGACCAAATGCGGCGCGTTCAGGATCAGACGATTGCGTTCCTGCACCGCTTCACGCACGAGACGGAACTCGCCGTTCTCAAGGTAACGGATTCCACCGTGCGCCATATGTGAAGATGCCGCGCTCGCTCCGGAACAGAAATCACCACGCTCCACAAGCAGGACATCCACGCCATTCAAGGCGAGATCACGGAACGTACCGATGCCGTTAATCCCCCCACCGATGATCAGTACTGAGACAGTAGGGGTTTCTCTTAGTGATGAAAGAATTTCATTACGATTCATATTATTCCACGATTCAGACCTGACAGGTTTCCAATATACCTGGCAGTTTATTGTTTTCGCATTCTCAAGGGATAACAATGAGAGGCGCTTTTACAAACCCGTCAGGTCTCATGATTCAACCCAATCGAATGTTCGAGTTACAGCCTTTTTCCAGCTCGAGTATAACTTCTTTCGCAACTCTACGTCCATTGATGAATTCCACTCTTTATCCCTGCCCCAATTGGAGCGCAGTTCTTCGTAATCCTTCCAAAATCCCACGGCGAGCCCTGCCGCGTAGGCTGCGCCAAGTGCAGTGGTCTCGGCAACTTTGGGACGGATGACAGGGACACCGAGAATGTCTGATTGGAATTGCATGAGCAGTTCGTTGAAGACCATACCGCCGTCCACTTTGAGTGCAGTCAGCTTGACGCCTGAGTCGGTCTCCATGGCATCCAGCACTTCACGCGTTTGATAGGCTGTCGCCTCCAGCGCGGCGCGGGCGATGTGTCCCTTGTTGACGTAACGCGTTATGCCGACGATTACGCCACGCGCGTCCGATTTCCAGTATGGCGCGTAGAGTCCGCTAAAGGCTGGGACAAAATAGATGCCACCGTTATCCTCAACCGATTTCGCCAGCGCTTCCACCTCAGCCGACGACTGGATCAGTCCCAAATTATCCCTCAGCCACTGGATCAACGCGCCCGTGATAGCGATGGAGCCTTCCAGTGCGTAGACCGCGTTTTGACTCCCGATCTTATATCCAAGCGTGGTGAGTAGCCCTGATTTCGAAGGGACGGGTTTCTCGCCGGTGTTCAACAACATGAAGCAACCGGTCCCATAGGTGTTTTTCGCTTCGCCGGGATTGAAACAAGTCTGCCCGAACAACGCGGCGTGTTGATCGCCGAGGTCAGCCGAAATGGAAATACCTTGCAGGGGTGGGAAGCTGCCCGCCCCTACAAGGCCATAAATTTCGGAAGACGATTTGATCTTCGGCAACAGCGCGCGTGGAATATCCAGTTCGCGCAGAATTTCATCGTCCCAATCCAGCGTATTGAGGTTCATCAACATCGTGCGCGAAGCATTTGTTACATCCGTAATGTGCGCCTGGCCGCCGAGGAGATTCCAGATCAACCACGTATCCATATTTCCAAACAGCAATCCCCCATTTTTCGCTTTCGAGCGAGCACCGTCAACATGATCCAAAATCCACTTGATCTTCGGACCCGAAAAATAGGTTGACAGAGGCAAACCTGTCTTGGCTCGAAAACGATCCTGTCCGCCTTCACGCACCAACTCATTGATAATCAAATCTGTCCTCGTATCCTGCCAGACAATTGCGTTATGGATCGGCCTGCCCGTATTTTTATCCCATATTACTGTCGTCTCTCGTTGATTTGTGATCCCAACTGCAAGAATATCGTTCGGAGGGATATTTCCCTTTTGCATCGCGCCGCTAATAACTTCCTGGGTGCGCTGCCAGATTTCCAGCGCATCATGCTCCACCCAACCTGGTTTGGGATAAATCTGTCTGTGTTCCTTTTGATCCACCGCAATAACATTTCCCCCGTGATCGAAAATCATAAAACGAGTGCTTGTGGTTCCCTGGTCTATCGCGGCAATGTATTTGGTCATGGTTCATCCTCCTATAAATCCTATTTTATAACAAAAAATAAAGGTCGTGTCTCTGGGCACGACCTTTATCCCATATATTCCATACCGATTCGAATCAGCGACTAATCACCTGCTCCTTCACGCGGTTAGGCGATGTCGAAGCGGTCGAGGTTCATAACCTTGTTCCAGGCCGCGACAAAGTCACGCACGAACTTTTCCTCCGCATCGTCTTGTGCATAGACCTCGGCCAGGGCGCGCAACTGCGAGTTGGAGCCAAACACCAAATCCACGCGGGTGCCGGTCCACTTCAAATCGCCAGTCTTGCGGTCGCGGCCTTCGAAGGTGTCAGCCGTATCGGAAGTCGGGCTCCAGACGGTGCTCATGTCAACCAGATTGACGAAGAAGTCGTTGGTCAGCTTGCCGGCCTGTTTGGTGAACACGCCATGTTGTGCCCCGCCGACGTTGGCGCCGAGCACACGCAAGCCACCGACAAGCACGGTCATCTCGGGCGCGCTGAGGGTCAGCAACTGCGCCTTGTCCACCAGCATTTCCTGAGCGGAGATGGTGAAGGCAGTCTTCTGGTAGTTGCGGAAGCCGTCGGTCTCGGGTTCGAGAACGGCGAACGATTCCACATCGGTCTGCTTCTGTGAGGCGTCCATGCGTCCCGGCGTGAAGGGCACCGTTACTTTGTGACCGGCATTCTTCGCCGCTTGCTGAATGCCTGCGCAACCGGCCAGAACGATTAGGTCCGCCAGCGAAACTTTCTTGCTGCCGGTTTGTGCGCTGTTGAACGCTGTCCGGATGCGCTCCAGAGTTTTAAGCACCTTCGCCAGTTGGACCGGTTGGTTGACCTCCCAATCCCTTTGCGGTGCAAGCCGAATGCGCGCACCGTTCGCACCGCCGCGCTTGTCGGAGCCGCGGAAGGTGGAAGCCGATGCCCAGGCGGTTGAAACCAGTTCCGACACAGAAAGACCCGAAGCCAGGATCTGGCTCTTGAGGGAGGCAATGTCCTGCTTATTGATCAGTTTGTGATTGACGGTCGGGATGGGGTCCTGCCAGATCAAATCTTCCTTCGGGACTTCCGCTCCGAGGTAGCGGGCTTTGGGTCCCATATCGCGGTGGGTCAGTTTGAACCAGGCGCGGGCGAAGGCGTCAGCGAAGGCTTTGGGGTTCTTGTGGAAGCGGCGCGCGATGGGTTCGTAGATCGGGTCGAAGCGCAACGAAAGGTCAGCTGTGGTCATCATCGGCGGGTACTTCTTCGACGGGTCGTGCGCGTCGGGAATCATGTGTTCCGCCTTGCAGTTCTTGGCTGACCACTGTTGAGCGCCAGCCGGGCTCTTGACCAATTCCCACTCGTAACCAAAGAGCATATCGAAGTAACCCATATCCCACTGGGTGGGGTTGGGCTTCCAGGCGCCTTCGATGCCACTGGATGTGGTATGTACGCCCATGCCAGTGCCGAGGCTATTCTTCCAGCCCAGTCCCATTTCTTCCAGCGGGGCAGCCTCGGGTGCGGGACCCACCAGCGCCGGGTCGCCCGCGCCATGCGCCTTGCCGAAGGTATGTCCACCCGCGACAAGCGCGACGGTTTCTTCATCGTTCATAGCCATGCGAGCGAAAGTCTCACGTACATCGCGACCCGAAGCCACAGGATCAGGGTTGCCGTTGGGACCTTCGGGGTTGACATAGATCAAGCCCATCTGCACGGCGGCCAGCGGATTCTCCAGTTCGCGTTCGCCACTATAGCGTTTGTCGCCCAGCCAGGTGTTTTCATTGCCCCAGTAGATGTCCTCTTCGGACTGCCAGATGTCGACGCGGCCCCCGCCAAAACCGAAGGTCTTGAAACCCATCGACTCCAGCGCCACGTTGCCAGCCAGGATCATCAGGTCTGCCCAGGAGAGTTTGTTGCCATATTTGCATTTGACAGGCCAGAGCAGGCGGCGCGCCTTGTCGAGGCTGACGTTATCGGGCCAGCTGTTGAGCGGCGCAAAACGCTGGTTGCCGGTGCCACCGCCACCGCGTCCATCCGCGGTGCGGTAGGTGCCTGCGCTGTGCCATGCCATGCGGATCATCAGACCGCCGTAGTGACCCCAGTCGGCGGGCCACCACTCCTGCGAATCGGTCATCAGCCTGGCAAGATCTTTCTTGACTGCCGCCAGGTCGAGCTTCTTGAATTCCTTGGCGTAATTGAAATCAGGATCCATCGGGTTGGAGGCAGGGGCGTGTTGGTGCAGGATGTTCAGGTTCAATTGATTAGGCCACCAATCGCGATTGGATGTACCTCGGCTGGCAGAAGTACTGCCAGCTTTACCTGTTATCGGACACTTGCTTTCTTCGCTCATTTTTACTCTCCTTCTGATATTTGGGAGGTGTAAAGTTAATGCTCAAAATTAATCGCAGGCGATGGGCCGAGACCACCTTCGAAATCAGAACCCACGCCAAGATCCTGTAATTCCTGTTTTCACGGCGGATTCCCAGCCGTTGTCAGCGGTATGTTGCGTCATTAAAAATTATATGCCTTATCGTCCTTCGAGAACCAGGCACATTCGTCATTCATTCGATGACAAAACTCAGGATTCCCAATTCCGTGCGCCGGACAGGAAAGATTTCCCACTCATGGATTTTTTTCCCGAGGGTTGCACTACATCCAGGATGAGAAGTCCGCCTGGCGCGCCGACTGCAGGCTGACTCTGCCAGGCCAGCCGCTGTCCCGCTGGAGCATTTCCCTCTTCCACGTGCGCCCGACGGACTTTGAGGTTCGCCCCATCAAAATCCATACAAGCCCCGGGCCACGGATTGAACGCCCGCACACGACGTTCCAGTTCGTTGACATCGTGAGTGAAGTCGAGTTGTCCCTCTTCCTTTTTGATCATTGGTGCGTACGTCATACCTTCTTCGGGTTGAGGCGTCGGCATCAATTTTCCAGATAAATAATCGGGCAGGGTTTCGATGAGCAGGTCTGCTCCGAGTTGAGATAACTTCTCGAAAACGGAGCCCGCCGTATCCTCCTGCGTGAGGCGGATGGATCGCCTGCTTAGCATGGGACCGGTATCAAGTCCCACATCCATTTTCATGATGGTGACTCCCGTCTCGTCGTCACCGGCAAGAATCGCAGCATTGATTGGCGCGGCGCCGCGCCAGCGTGGCAACAACGACGCATGGACATTGATGCAGCCATGGCGAGGCAATTCCAGAACGTCCTTTTTGAGGATCTGGCCGAAAGCTGCAACAACGATCAGGTCGGGATTCCAGGCCCGCAACTGCTCCATCGCTTCGGGCAGACGCAACTTCTCGGGCTGCACCACCGGAATGCCCAACTCAAGCGCCAGCGTCTTAACGGGAGGAGCTTTGAGTTCGCGTCCGCGCCCGGAAGCTCGGTCTGGCTGGGTGACAACACCGACCACATCGTACCCGTCTGCCAAGGCGCGCAGGGTTGGTAATGAAAAATCAGGAGAGCCCATGAAGACGATTCGCGTCATGAGGGCATTGTACCAGTACTTATGATTTCTGAACTGCGTTTGCGTTTTGCTTTAATTGGTTGTAAAATAACGCAAATTCAAACTCAGATTATTCCGGAGGAACTTATGTCTCAAGCACCAATGTCCGATATCACCAGTGATGATAAACTCTGGGCCGCACTCGGTTACGTGATCCCAATCATCGCGATCGTCGTTCTCTTCATGGAAGACAAGAAAGCCCGCCCATACATCAAGTTCAACGCCGTGCAGTCACTCGTTGCCACCGTGATCCTAACGATCCTTTCCACAGTGACTTGTGGCTTCGGTGCTGTGCTGTTCCTGATCATGCTCTGGTGGGCATACCAGGCCTACATGGGTCAGGATGTCAAAATCCCATTGGTCAGCGACTTCATCCGCAATCAGGGCTGGGCATAAGTATTCTTTCGATAAAGAGCAGCTCACACACATGTGTGGGCTGTTTTGTTTTTAATTGCAACCTGCCTCCAGGAATTGCGTAAAAGTTAACAGCCATCCATCGAAGGAGAAATAATATGCAAACACAAAAACCCACTCTGGTGAACGTCATTGCCTGGACCACTCTCGCCAGCGGCATCGTGAACATCATCTGGGGACTCGCGGCTTCAGGAACCGCGCTCGCGACAATCATTGGCATTATCTGCATCCCAATTACAATTCTGCCTACCATTCTTGGCGTGTTCGAGATTCTCTATGCTGCGAAGCTCTTGAGCAATCCCGCGCAGCCTGTTCAGCCTTCCACATATATCGCCATCTTTGAGATCGCCTGCGTGATAACGGGCAATGTATTCTCCATGGTGGTCGGCATTCTGTCGCTCGTCTTTTACAATGACCAGATCGTCAGGGACTTTTTTGCTGTCTTGAACGGCGCTGCGCCTCTCGCACCGGTTCTACCCATCCCGTCGATTTCCACGGGTCCCAGTACGGACCCTGTGCCGGCTCCCGTAATCGAGGAAGAAGCGGCCCCTGCCGCGCAACCGGTTGTCCCTGAGCCGGAAGCGCCGGAAGGCCCCCAAAAGCCGAAGCGTTCGCACAAAATCGCAGGCGAATAGCGTTCTCAAAACTTCCGATCCTTTCGTCGGAAGTTTTTATTTTCATAATACGGATGATTTTCCTCTTGACTCTCGTTCCCTCCACTCATACAATGGATGTAACAACAGAACGGGCAACAGGGAAGAGTCTCATACAATACGAGCGCCGAAGGTGCAAATCTGGCAAGGCGAAACCAGACGAAACTCTCAGGCAAAAGGACCCTGTTCCCGACAAACTCTGGAAAACTCCCTTTTGGGATACCGACGGTGTAACGCCCTCTGGTCGAGTAGTGGCGCATCAAGCGGCACATATTGAGACCACAAAGGCGAATCTCTCAGGTCACATTACAGAGGCGCGCGAACTATTTCGTGCGCCTTTTTGATTCGCCAATACTCGTACTGCGACACTAATGTCGCCTCATGATTGCGACTTAAAAGTCGCACTACAAATTCTCCAAAGGAGCAACACATCATGAACGCACCCGCCAATTTGAAATACACAAAGTCTGATGAATGGTTCGACCCTGCCTCCGGCGCAATGGGCTTGAGCGACTATGCCCAATCCCAGCTCTCGGATATTGTCTTCGTGGAAATTCTGGTAGATGAAGGCGATACCATCGAAGCAGGCAAGGCGATCGCTTCCGTTGAATCCGTCAAGGCCTCTGCAGAGATCTACGCCTCCGCTGGCGGCAAAGTGACCGCCGTCAACAAGGATTTATCCAACAAGCCCGAAACCCTCAACTCCGATCCCTACGGAAGTGCCTGGATGGTCAAAGTGGAAGGCGGCGCGGCTGGCGATGTGATGGACTCCGTCGCCTATGAAAAGTATTGCGAGGAAAGATCGCATTAATCAATATGTCATTGCGAGTGGCGCCTAGGCGCCACGTGGCAATCTCAACTAACATCCAAACTTGAGATTACTTCGTCAGGCTATCGCCTTCCTCGCAATGACATGGAGCTAAACTATGACCTACATTCCAATTTCCCCCAGAGAACGGGATGCGATGCTGGAGACCATCGGCGTCAAATCGCTCGATGCGCTCTTCGATGCCGTACCCGCCAAACATCGCTTCCCCATGTTGAATCTGCCCCCCGCGCTGACCGAAATGGAAGCAATGGATGAACTTTCAGGTCTTGCACAGGCCAATGAAAATGTACGCACGGACTTGATTTCCTTCCTCGGCGCGGGTATGTATAACCATTACATCCCCTCCGTCGTGGACCACATCCTTCGCCGTGGCGAGTTCTATACGGCATACACGCCTTATCAGCCTGAAATTTCACAGGGCACGCTGCAAGCCATCTTTGAATATCAATCCTTGATGGCCGCGTTGACGGGCATGGATGTATCCAATGCCTCGCATTACGATGGCGCGACTGCCACTGCCGAAGCAGTCAATCTCGCCTACGCCCAGTTCCGGGGCAAGCGCAAGAAAGTCGTCATCTCCCCCACTGTCCACCCGCAATATCGCGCCGTCATCCGCACGTACACGCAAGGCATGGAATTGGAAGTTGCAGGCGATGACCCAAATACCGACCTCGATTCAAATCCGAACGACCTGGTAAATCTTGTGGATGAGAATACTTCGCTCGTCATTGTGCAATATCCCGATTTCTTCGGGCGTGTCTACGACTACACAAAGCTGATCGAAGCCGCGCACGTAAAAGGCGCACTGGTGTGCGTCGTCGCCAATCCGACGGCACTGGCGATGTTCAAGACTCCCGGCTCGATGGGCGCGGACGTTGTCGTGGGCGATGGTCAGCCGCTGGGAATCCCGATGTGGTATGGCGGACCCAGCGTCGGCTTTTTCACGACCCGCAAGAACTTCGTCCACAAGATGGCGGGGCGTCTGGTTGGCGAAACAGTCGATAACCGCGGGCAGCGCGCTTATGTCCTCACGTTGACGGCACGCGAACAACACATCAAGCGCGAACGCGCCACATCCAATATCTGCACAAATCAGGGGTTGATCGCACTCGGCACGGCTGTCTATCTTTCACTGCTCGGCAAATCTGGTTTGCGGCAGGTTGCCAATCTTTGTTATCAAAAGGCGCACTACGCCGCGGCAGAACTGAGCAAGATCGATGGCATGGGATTGTGCTTCACTGAGCCGTTTTTCCATGAGTTCGCGTTATGCGTCAATCGTCCTGTTGAGGAAGTCAATGAGCATTTGCTCGAACACGGCATCCTTGGCGGATATGATCTCGGTCAGGATTATCCTGCTCTCAAGGATCACATGCTGATCGCAGTGACTGAGATGAATTCGAAGGAAGATATCGATACGCTCGCTGAAGTTTTAGCGGAGGTGAGCCATGACTGACATTGTGATGGAACCCAAAGTCAATACGACTCCGAAGATTGTCGAACCGACCATCTTTGATTTATCCTCGCCGGGACGCCCTGGTGTGACGATGCCTGCTTCAGACGTCCCGGAAACGGCTCTGCCTCCCGACCATCTTCTCCGCTCGGAGCTGCCTCTGCCCGAACTCGCCGAAGTGGATGTTGTCCGTCACTACATGCATCTCAGCAAATTCAACTACAGCGTGGACGGTGGTTACTATCCGCTTGGCTCGTGCACGATGAAATACAACCCGAAGATCAACGAAGATACAGCTCGTCTGCCTGGATTTTTATACACACATCCATTGCAGCCAATTGAAACGGTACAGGGCAATCTCGCGTTGACGTTCACGTTGCAGGAATGGCTAAAAGAGATAGGGGGCTTCGCTGCTGTGACGTTGCAGCCCGCTGCCGGTGCGCATGGAGAATTCACGGGTGTGCTGATGATGCGCGCCTATCACAAGTCACGCGGCGATGACAAGCGCAAGAAGATGCTGATCCCGGACGCTGCACACGGGACCAATCCCGCGTCGGTCGGAATGATGGGGTTGCAGGTCGTGACCATCCCATCGGATGAACGCGGCAACGTGGATCTCAAGGCTCTCGAAGCCGCCTGCGATGACACCGTTGTAGGCATGATGCTCACGAATCCGAACACGCTTGGCCTCTTCGATGAACACATTGAAAAAGTGATCGAGTTGGTCCATGGCTGCGGCGGTTTGATGTACGGTGATGGCGCGAATCTCAACGCACTGCTCGGCATCGTCCGCCCTGGTGACCTGGGCTTTGACCTGATGCACTTCAACCTGCACAAGACCTTCTCCGTCCCGCACGGCGGCGGTGGACCAGGTGTCGGCCCCGTTGGTGTCGCCGCTCATCTGGCGGACTTCCTGCCCGAGCCGCTGGTTGGCATCGTCGAAGAGAGTGAAGATGAGGGTCCTCTGTACGGTTTCATCAAACCCGTCAAGTCCATCGGACGCATGAAAGCGTTCAACGGACATTTCGGCGGTGGCTTCGTCCGCTCGTTTACCTACATCGCCATGCATGGACCGGATGGACTCAAAGATATTGCACAATATGCGGTGTTGAATGCGAATTATCTGCTCGCAAAATTGCGCGATACTTATCACGTCCCGTTTGACCGCATCTGCATGCATGAGTTCGTCGCGGAAGGACGCTTCGAAGGCAGTGATGTGCGCGCCCTCGATATCGCCAAGCGCCTGATGGACTACAACTTCCACCCACCCACAAACTACTTCCCGCTCATCGTCCATGAAGCGCTAATGATCGAGCCGACCGAAACCGAGAATAAGGACACCCTTGATGCCTTCGTCGACGCTCTGATCAAGATCGCCGAGGAAGCCAAGTCCCAGCCTGAATTGCTCCACAATGCCCCAAGCACCACGCAATTCGGCAGAATGGACGAGGTCAAGGCGGCGAGAGAGTTGGTGTTATGTTGCTGGCTGCCTGAAGGGTATGATCTGAACGCGTAATACCTGGATCGCAAGTCAAGTAACCTCGGAGATGAATTGCTCTCCGAGGTTACTGTTTGCTGTATAATCACATGCATGACTATGCAAGACATCCGCTGGATTCAAAGGTTCAGCCATTTCAGCAAGGCCCTGGGGCAACTGAAAAAGTTCATCCAGAAAGGAAACTTGAAAGAATTTGGAGGAACAGGGGTTGATTCAGGCTTTCGAATACACCTATAAACTGGCTTGGAATACGCTGAAGGATTACCTGGAGGAACAAGGCGAAACCGAAATTCACGGTAGTCGCGATGCGCTTCGGCTGGCATTTCAGCGCGGCCTGATTGAAGATGGCGAAACATGGATGGATATGGTCCGAAGCCGCACCTTGACGACTCATACCTACCACGAAGAAATTGCCAAACAAATATCAGCCGCGGTTTCTCAACAATATTTCCCGCAATTTGTGAAGTTGCATGATAAGTTGCTGTCGCTAAAGGGGGATGAACAATGATCCTCCGCTTCGGCTTGAAAGATACCGTCATCGAGAGGATTTGCGGCGTTCTCAGCCACTACCCTCAAGTAGAGAAGGCAATCCTGTACGGCTCGCGCGCCAAAGGCAACTACCGAAACGGCTCCGACATAGACCTGACGCTGCGCGGCGGCACAAATTTGACTTTAAGCGTTCTCTACAAGATCATGAATGAACTCGACGACCTGCTCCTGCCGTATATCATTGACCTATCCATCTACAACACAATTGGCGATCCTGATGTGATCGAACATATCCAACGCGTCGGCGTTACATTCTATAGCAAGGGCGAGGTACTCCCTGAATTGGCGATTTGAAGGCAGCGAGAGAATTGGTATTGTGTTGTTGGCTACCGGAAGGATATGATTTGAACCAGCAATCAGTAGACAGTTTTCAGTAGTAAGTGAAGCCTCGGAACATGCATGCTCCGAGGCTTTTTGATTCATGGAAACTGCTAAGAAAAAATGCTTTCATGTTGTCTTGTTTGGTTCGTTGGATTCATACGACTCGGACGTGGATTGAGTGGGAATCCTTTTCTAGACATCATTTCATTAATTCGCATCATAAGCCAATCTGGCCATCGGCTTCTCAAAGATACTGTTGGCAAACCGGGAAGAAGGAGTAAGATGAGAGGTGGAGGCTGGCATGTGTTTAAAAATACAATCACCATGGGTCATGCCGGAAGGAACGGGACGGATCGGGAAGCTGTTGTTGCGAGAGCATGATCCGTATCGATTAATGGGGGATCAATTATTTGAGAAGTGGAAAGAGGAGGAATTTGCGGATTTGTATTCGAGTGAAGGGAAACCGGGCTATTCGCCAGTCATTCTAGCATTTGTGAGTGTCTTTCAGTTCATGGAACGATTAGCCGATCGACAGGCGGCACAAGCCTTACGGATGCGGCTGGACTGGAAGTATGCCTTGCATTTGCCACTGGAGGATGCAGGGTTTGATTTCAGTGTTTTGAGCGAGTTTCGCGATCGATTAATTGAGGGGAAAGCAGAAGTGCGGGTCTTTGAAAAGTTGGTGGAAGAAATTCGAGGCATGGGGTTGATCAAGGAGCGTGGCAAACAAAGGAGTGACAGCATTGCGATGTTGGTGAAAGTGCGGCGCTTGAGTCGGATTGAAATGGTGGTGGAAACATTACGACTGGCAGTGGTTGCACTTGTGGAAGCAAATCAAGAGTGGTGTGAAGAGATCATTCCGCCCAGTTGGGAGGGCAAGTATGGGGAACGATTTGTGAGACAACGGTATAGTGAACAAGAGTGGCAGGAGTATGAAGCGAACATCGGGAACGATGGCATGTGGTTACTCAAACGGCTCATGGATGGAAGCGCACCAGCGGAGTTGCAGGAATTGCCAGCAGTGCAGGTCTTGCGCACCGTATGGGCGCAGCAGTTTCGAGAAGCGCAAGGGCAGATGGTGTATAAAGATCTGAAAAAGTATGATGGCCATACCCAAATCCACAACCCGCACGATCCGGAGGCTCGTTACAGTCGCAAACGCAAGTTTGAATGGTTAGGGGACAAGGTCCAGGTGACCGAGACAGAGGATGAGGGCTATCCCCATATCCTTACGGACATGGTAGCCACCGATAGCAACCAGACCGATTACGAAGAACTCCCGCTCATTCAAGATCGCCTGATCCAACGCCAGTGCAAACCGAGCGAGCATTATGTGGATGCAGGCTACATGAGTGGACCGAACCTGGCGCACAGCCGAGATCTGGAGATTGACTTGATCGGACCCTTACCGGAAGTGGTGACACCCCAAGACTTAATACCTGATGGGATCACCCAGAACCAATTTCAAATGGATCCGCAGCACAAGATTGTCACTTGCCCACAAGGTCACCAAGCCCACCATCCCAACCTGGTCGTGCACGCCTAGAGTTTTCATTTTCCTCAAAAAGTCTGTGCCGCCTGTCCGTTGCGCAGCCGTTGTTGTACCGGCCAAGGCGGGCGAACCGTGGGTATGAGCATGCATTATGACCTCGTGCAAGCGGCACGCGCCCGCCAAAAAACGGAAGCCTTCAGAAAGGATTATCACCAGCATCGTAGTGGCGTGGAAGGCAGCTTATCTGCCCTGGTGCGTGGTCATGGCATGCGGGTCAGCCGCTACATCGGCCAGAAGAAACGTAACCTGCAAGCTGTCTTCACCGGCTGTGCGGCCAACCTCAAACGTACTGCACATTGGCAAGCTGGTAAACGACCACAACAACGATATGAGAAAAGCTGGACCTTGCATCCGACTTAGCGATTCTTTTCCCTCTTGTCTGTTGATTACCCTGCCTTTCCTCGAGTTTGCCAACAGTATCTCTCAAACTGCCGATTGCTTTTGAATCACAAAAACTCTATAATGTTTTGGAATACCGTTTACAACATTCTTTATCAACCATAGGTAGGAGGCTTTACAGGTATGTCAACCGAAATGATGCGAGCTGTCCGTTTTCACCAGTTTGGGCACCCGGAAGTATTGGTTGTGGATTCCATTCCCCGCCCGCCAAGCCCGGGCGAGGGTCAGGTGCTGGTGCGTGTACGCGCTGTGGGGGTCAATCCCTTCGATGTGGGACTGCGCGCCGGCTTGATGCAGCATCGAGTCCCAATCACGCTGCCCGGCATCCCTGGTGTGGAATTGTCTGGGACCATTGAAGAGGTTGGGCCGAATGTAACCACATTTGTCCAGGGTCAAGCCATTTACTCCAATTGCATCAGCAATATAGGAAACGGATCAACTGTGGAATATATGCTCCTGCCTGCTATCACTGTTTTCCCAATGCCTCGCAACCTCAACTTTGATCAGGCTGCTACTGTCGCACATGGTGCCCGGACGGCGTGGTCGGGTTTATTTGAATACGGCAATTTGCAACCCGGACAGTGTCTTCTCGTACAAGGCGGCTCTGGAGGCGTCGGCATGTACGCCGTCCAACTCGCACACTTGAAAGGCGCCTATGTAATCACCACTACCAGCACACAGAACATCGAGTTTGTACGCGAGTTGGGTGCGGATGAGGTCATTGACTACACTAAAATGAATTTTGAGGATGTGGTCAAAGATGTAGACATGGTATACGACTGTGTCGGCGGCCAAGTTATGGAGAATTCATGGCAGGTCCTGAAACGCGGCGGAACCCTGGTAAGCGCCGTTGGATTCCCCTCCGAGGAAACCGCCAATAAGTTCGGGGTAGGCGCGGCGAGGGTGATGTTTCCCAAGGATCTCCAATCCATCATCCTGCAGGTGACCAGCCTGGTCGAAGAGGGCAAGCTGAAACCCTACATCCGCAAAACGTTCTACATGGAGGAGGCTGCTGAAGCGCACGCGCTGTGCGAATCCAAACAAGGTCGTGGCCGCATAATTATCCATATTGCTGACTGACTTGTCAGGAGAACGAAGATACTCTTGATGCCTTCGTCGACGCGCTCATCAAGGTCGCACACGAAGCGAAGACCCAACCCGAGCTACTCCACAACGCCCCAAGCACCACGCAGTTCGGCAGAATGGATGAGGTTAAGGCTGCACGAGAGTTGGTGTTATGTTGCTGGTTGCCTGAGGGGTATAGTGAAGAATGAGTAGCGGACAGTGAACAGTAATCAATGAAAGAAGAAGCCTCGGAGCGTTGAAATGCTCTGAGGCTTTTGGTTAGTGATAAGCAATGAAACAATGAAGAAAATGCACGCGTACAAATCCGCCTTGTCACATGACACGTACTGGCAGTACAAGGCTCTCCGCCAACTGGTGGAGGTAAAAACCACCTGGTTGATGGATGTGGCTGGGGGCGCCATGTGCTATTCTGACTACATAATGACCCATGCCTATCTGTCCAGGTCAGTCTGAAGTGCTGCCAGCCCTTCGCCTGTGGTTACAGAAATTCAAAATAGAAATGGCTGGCATTTTGGGATCATTGTAACCTATCACTGACATGTCATATTTATTCTATGACATCCGTCACTGCGGTCCCAGACGTATAATTATATAGGTGGTCTAGTTTACGACAGTTACTGACTTACCAAAAGGATGGAGATCCAATGAAACCTAATTTGTTCACCAATCGACTCATGACGTTGCTCTTTGTACTATCTCTGCTCGCCACGAACTTCTCCCAGGTGGCCGCCGCACCGCAGAGTACTGCATTTTCCGTAGGCCAAAGCTATGGCGGAGGCATCATATTCTGGATTGATGCTAGCGGGCAACATGGCCTGATTGCCGACAAAACCGACACAAATTACCGCATGATATGGTGGGGTGACCGATATTATCTTCTAACGGGCGCAACAGGCACAGCCATTGGTACAGGCGCAGCCAACACACAAAAGATCATTGCAGTCTAGGGGACAAAGTACAGTTATGCTGCACTCGTGTGCGCCAACTATAGAGGTGGAGGCTATGCTGATTGGTTCCTGCCAGCCAAGGACGAACTCTATCAGCTCTACAAACAAAAGATCGCGGGCGTGGTTGGAGGTTTTACATGGGGTGGCTATTGGAGTTCGTCGGAGTACGTTACACAGTTCGATCACACTCTCGCCTGGCAAAAGTACTTCTACAATGATAACGCGACCCTAACCCATAAGGATCGCGTTGACGGGGTGCGTTGCGTGCGGGCGTTCTAGAAAGGCCGAATTCTCGATAAATCGTGGGAGCGAAACCGCCGTTTTCGAAGACCTATGGGATAGTGACACAGGAGCAGTTTGGTCATGCCCCGAAAGAGAAGGATGCGATTTCTGGCAAACAGTATTCTGACCAGGAGCATCACCAAATGATAACCGGCTGCATCCAGACAGATGTGGCAACCAAGGGGAAACCATCAACAAGGAGAGGAAACAATGAACAGAATCATAAAATCAACAATGAAGCGCATTACAGTGCGCGGCCTTTTAGTGGCTGCCTGCATGCTCTCTCTGGCGATGCAGCCGTTCACGGCTAGTGCCGCCGTTGCAGTTGCACCAACCACACTGACCGTGCTGTGGACCGCCGGAGGTCTCTCGTCAGGCAATGACGCAGCGGGCAATTCAGCGCGGATGACCGTCGATGGCTCCGGCAATGTGACCGTAGTCTCCGGGGGCTTCTATAGGATGCTCGTGGTCACCTCATACACGTCGACCGGAGCACTGCGGTGGCAACGCATGGTCAGCCCCTCTTCGGGAACGTTCGCCGGCGACTGGGTGGTCGCTGCGCCCAACGGCGATCTCGTCGTGATTGGACACAACCAGGACTCTCACGGCCGTCCGATCGCCAGCACCATGGTCCGCTACGCCTCCGACGGGACGCTCCTGTGGCGAGTGGACTTCTCCTCGGGATTCTTCCCTTCAACTGCGCGGCTCTTAGTCGACGCCGCGGGCAACGAATACCTCGCCTGGAGCGCGACCGGTAACGGCTTTTTGGTGCAGAAGTACAGCCCTGCCGGGGCTTTGCTCTGGTCCCAGGGAGACTCGACTGGCAGCGGTTATGCCATCGCCTCCTCGTTGGCGTTGAGCCCCGATGGTGCCGATGTGGCGGTGACGGGAAGTGTCTCGGGTGGCGCGACATGGATCACGGCGGTCTACAATGCCACGACGGGCGTCCGCAGATGGCAGGTGACGGCCGCTGAGGGACTCTTTGCCCGGGATGTCGTTGTGGATGCCACCCGCGTGTACGCGACCGGGCAGGGTGTGACCGACCCGGGCACACCCGCGATGAAGTACTTTCTGACTGTTGTCGCTCATGACCGGGCGACCGGTGCGCGGTTGTGGCGCACGGATAAGAAGCCGGCCGATGCCTACGACGCCGCCGGTCTTTGGATGGCCATGGCGCCGGACGGTAGCCTGGTTGTGACCGGCCAGACGAATCGTGGGTTCCTCGACTGGTACACCGTGGCCTTCGAGACCTCCGGGGCGGTGCGATGGGAGGCGGTTCGGGACGGCGGTTTGAACACCGACGAAATCCCGGCAGGTGTGCTGGTGATGTCAGATGGCACCACCGTGGTGACGGGGCGCGGCGGTCCGAACCTTCCCGGCGGGTACTGGCCGGGCGTGACAGCCGGGTATGCCTCGAATGGAACGCTGCTATGGGAGGGTTTCTCCAAGTTGCCGACGGTCTGGGCCACAGCCCTGCCCAACGGTGACGTATGTGCCACCGGCGGGTACGATGCGCTAATCACATGCTGGCGGCCATCGGGCGGTGTACAACTCAATCAGCCGCCCATAGCAGTGATATCCGCCAATCCCTTGTTCGGCCCGGCGCCCCTGACCGTGACCTTCGACGGTTCCGGATCGACCGACCCCGATGGAAGTGTAGTGTCGTGGATATGGTCGTTCGGGGATGCCACCAGCGCCACCGGAGCCGTGGTTACCCACACCTACACAAATATTGGGATAACCTATTATCCATCACTGACGGTCGTCGACAACCGCGGTGCATCGAGCTGGATCACCGGTTCCCCCATCGTAGTGAATGCCCCGCCTCCGCCGGCAGCTCCATCTCTTCTGACTGCATCGATCTCCGGACCGTCAGTTGTGCTCAGCTGGCAGGACAATTCATCCAACGAGATTGGCTTCTACATTGAGCGCTGTGAAGGCGCCGGCTGCACGAGCTTCACGGGCCTCTTCGGAGACACGTCCGCTAACATCTCGACCTATACGGACTCCTCGGTCACTTCTGGGACTACCTACAGGTACCGGGTAGTCGCCTACAATGAAGGTGGATACTCTGCCTACTCGAACATCGCGAGCATCGCGATTGGAGGTGTGAGTACCCCCTCGCCGACCCCTGTTCCAACCAAGACACCAACCAATACGCCTGCACCCAGCACAAGCACCGGTTTCCTCTCGCCCTCCGCAAATGCCGCACAGACATCCAGCGCGGGTGACAACAACGGTTACCAGACCAGTCCTGCGAATGCTTATGCAAATGATTCATCGGTCGCAACCGATACGAATAGCGGCACGAACACCAGCACATCCTGTACAAATAGCGGCAAGGATAATCACCGCTACTACAACTTCAATTTCAACATACCGGCAACCGCTGTGATCCAGGGTATTCAGGTGCGCCTGGATGCGCGCGCCGATGCAACGAGCGGCTCTCCGAAGATCTGCGTTCAGCTCTCATGGGATGGCGGCACAACATGGACGACCGCCAGGGCCACCACGATCCTAGGCACAACGGAAACCACTTACATCCTCGGCAGTATATCGGACACATGGGGCCGCACATGGTCCCCCGGCAACTTCAGCAACGCCAACTTCCGCATACGGATCATTGACGTGGCGAGCAATACGAGTCGCGATTTCTTCCTCGATTACGCAGCGGTCAACGTCACATATCAACCATAAGACAAAGCAAGACTCAACTCAACGATAAAGATGGATGCGATTTCTCGCATCCATCTTTTTGTCTGGCAGATGCTCTAGTCCAGCTGGAGCTAGATAAAAAACGGGATCGCAAAGACTATCAAAGAAAACTGAAATGGAAATATTAGGGTAGGACCCGTAATCAGGAGTCAATATCATGGAACTATCATAAGCATTGAGCTGGATTGAGTCTGCGAGGGGATGTCCATTGGAGCCCCTCAACAGGTCAAGACAGTAAGAACAAAGACACACTCGATGCCTATGTCGATGTCCTCATCAAGATCGCCGAGGAAGCGAAGACCCTACTCGATTTGCTACACAATGCCCCAAGCACCACGCAATTCGGCAGAATGGTTGAGGTCAGGGCGGCGAGGGAGTTGGTTCTGGGCTGCTGGCTGCCGGAAGGATATGATCTGAACGCGTAAAGAAATTTTGCGGAGGAACGGACAACTGTCCGCCCCTCCGTATTTGGGGAGGCTCAAAGTACCCTGAATATCGAGGGATTCTGGAAATTCAGAAAGTTAGTGAATAAGGCAGGAATGTATTTCGTTCTTCACTGTGCATGGGAAACGGGCGCTGATACACACTTCAAAACTGCTTCCCCAAAGTTCCACAGCCGCGCCATATCGTCCCTGTCACCGGTGAGCACGCGGGTCCCATCTGGTGAGAACGCCACGGCCCAGACGGGGCTTGCATTCTTGTTGAGGAAGATTCGCACTGGCTTGGCGGGCTGATGCAGATCCCACACTCGCGCCGTCATATCCGCGCTGCCGGTCAGCACATACTTTCCGTCAGAGGAGAAGGCCACACTCGTGACGGCATCCGTGTGTCCCACGAAAGTTGCAATGGTCTGGCCAGTGTCCACGTCCCACACGATGGCCGTCTTGTCCCAACTTCCGGTGAGGGCGTACCTGCTATCTGGGGAGAAAGCGACGCTTGTAACGGCCTGGATGTGACCTGTGAAGGTAAAAAGCAGTTCAGCAGTCCTCGCATCCCACAGCCGCGCGGTCTCATCTCGGCTTCCGGTGAGAACGTACCTGCCGTCCGGGGAGAATGCAACACTCGTCACCGGTAAGGTATGCCCGATGAATTTGCTGATGACCTGACCTGTTTGTGCATCCCACATCCAGGCTGTTTTGTCTCCACTTGCGGCAACGACATATTTTCCGTCCGGCGAGAATGCCACGCCAAATAAGACCACAGCAGATCCCAAAAACGTGCGCACCTCTTTTCCGCTTCTGATGTTCCACAACCGCGCTGTCCTATCCATGCTTGCAGTCAGCACAGAACTGCCATCGGGAGAGAAGGCAACACTCGTCACCCCACCCGTGTGACCCGTGAACGCGTGGACTTCACGGCCGGTTTGGACATCCCATAACCGCGCCGTCCAGTCGTTGCTACCGGTAAGCGCGTATCTTCCATCCGGAGAGAAGGCAACACTAAGGACTTCACTGGTATTGCCAATTAAGTCCTGTTCCAGATCGTTTGTGCAGGAGGAAGAATGGAGGATTCCATCCGCGATGGGCAGACGTTGCCATTGCAAAGCTCGCACTGTCAGCAATGCAATGATAATCACAAACAGTTGGGGAAAGAGTAACCGCCGGGAATTCATGCCGCTTCTACACCAATAAAATTCGCGGAGCCTGTTTATTCGGGAATCTTGTTCAATCAGAGTATAGTCACAAAACGGAACCGGGACAAGCCCGAGTTGATGTAAAATTATGTTATGAATGAAGAACCCTCAACCAGCAGTCAGGTATTTGACCTCCTTGAAGGGACTTGGAAAGGCGAAGGCCGCGGAGGATTTCCCACTGTTACTTCATTTGATTACCGCGAAACGCTCGTCTTCACACGTCGTGACGAAAAAACGCTTGCCTATGAACAGCGATCCCAAAAGCGCTACGATGGAGGAACAGAGTATCTCGAATCTCATTGGGAGAATGGTTTTCTCAGCATCCTCGAAAACGACGACCTGCAATTGGTCAACATTCAGGTTGGCGGGCGCAATGAGGTGTTGGTTGGGTCCGTCGAATCAATTGAAGCGATGTTCCGAATCCATTTTGTTAGCAAAACCCTGAATAATGATCCGCGCATGATATCGTCTGCGCGCACATTTGAGCTGGAAGGCGACAACCTGCATTATGAAATGGAAATGCAGACAACGAAGGTAAATCAGTCGACTTCACATCTGAAAATTACTTTGCAACGAATTAAGTAATATACCTTTTTGCCAGATGATACAACAAACCTTTCATCGAGATCGATTCACCTGGCTTACTTATCTGTCGATCGCGTTCTACGGATATTTTCTCAATGTGCTGGGTCCCATAACGCCGTTCCTAAAAGAGGAACTCAAGCTGAGCTACACAGTCAGCAGTTTTCATTTCACGGCATTTGCAGTGGGAATCCTGCTTATTGGCTTAGGTGGACATATCTTAATCCGACGCATCGGAAAACAGCGTTCTCTCTGGGTGGGACTCTTCGGTATGAGTCTGAGTGCCTTGCTCTTACTGGTTGGGAAAAATCCAATCATCACGATTGGAGCAGCGTTTCTAATGGGGTTGGTAGGTTCCCTGATCCTTGCGATTGTCCCCGCCGCGCTTTCGGATCAACATGGTGCCTTGAAGGCTGTCGCATTATCGGAAGCAAACGTGATCGCGTCGCTGTTCGCCACATCCGCGCCACTGCTGGTGGGATGGTTCGCCGGTTCAATTGGCTGGCGCTGGGCAATCGGAGTCATGGTGTGCATTCCAATCCTGATGTTCCTCGGTCTGGGCAAGAATCAATCTCCTGCAAGCATATCCATCGATTCAGGAGCACACGCGGTGAATCAACCTCTTCCTGTCTTATTCTGGATCTACTGGGCTGCCATTGTTTTGGCAGTTTCAGTGGAATTCTGCATGGTGTTCTGGAGCGCAGACTATATGGAACATGTTTTGGGATTGACAAAAGCCGATGCCGCCCGGGCCGTCAGCTTGTTCCTCGCTGCAATGATCGTAGGTCGCATGCTCGGCAGTCGCCTCGTTCAGCTTTTCTCCACGCGTGCGGTTGTTACCGTTTCCATTGTCATTGCTGGCATTGGGTTCCCGCTTTTCTGGAGAACAGAAAGTAACTTCTCAGTATTAAGCGGACTATTTATCACGGGACTTGGCGTTGCGAATCTATATCCCTTGATCCTTTCCCTCGCGATCAACGCCGCGGATG
>JBGPNQ010000001.1:0-55254 GCA_041487615.1 Anaerolineae bacterium | reverse complement strand
TCGACCAGGAGAGATCCAGCAACGCCCGGATGCGAACAAAATCCGTCTCTTTACGCACTTGAAACGCCATTGCCGCCGAAGTGCCATGCGCAAGGAAAAAAGTAATTGCCGATAAAACGTGCAGGAAGACAAGCCAGCGAATCAGGATTGTGATCATGGAAAACTCCCTTCTACCTATTAAAAAGTCCGGTTACGTTTCAGAAAGACTGCTTTTATTGAGATGGGTGAGTGGGCGTATAAGTAAGCTCATATATAAAACCGTCGGGTGCGCGGAAGTGAGACCAGGCATTGCCATCCTCAGCCGTCTCAATGGGACCGATAAATTCGATGCCCTGTGATTCCATCTCGGCGCGGGCAGAGGCGATATCATCCACAAGAAAGCCGGCAACGGGGCTGGTGAAGAAAGGGTTATACGGCGATTCGTCGCCAAAGACTTCCACCCGGTCGCCATTTGGTAAATCCCATACAACAAAACCGGGTTCCTGATGGGTAATATCGAGCCCCATAATGTTTTGATATAGATGTACCATCGCATCGAAGTTTGAAGTGCGGGTGCCCAGCCAGACAAGTCCTTTGATCTTCATAAGAAAACTCCTTCCTGCGGACCTGATAAATACGTTACCTTGACATTTTTGTTCATTTCATATTTTCTTAAATGAACCCGCTTAAGCAAATTTAGGTGCGCGTCAAGATATATCATGAGAACAAAATCGCTGCCTTGAAAGGGCAGCGATTTTGGTTCCATCCGGATTACGCTTCTGCGTGTTGTTTACTCTTTTTCTTAATCGGTTCGGATGCATGGAAGATGATCTTACTGTTCTCTTCATCTACATCCACCTGGACGGTGGCCCCGTCCTTGAATTTGCCACTCAACAGTTCCACCGAAAGCGGACTTTCCACATTTTTCTGGATTGCCCTTCGTAATGGGCGTGCACCGAACGCAGGATCATAGCCGGCCCTGGCAAGCCATTTACGTGCATCATCTGTTATCTGAACGGTAATGTTGTATTCATTCAAGCGATCCTGTACTTCCTTCATTTGCAGGACAACGATCTCTTCCATTTGTTCGATGGAAAGCGGCGAGAACATGATGATCTCGTCGATGCGGTTGAGGAACTCGGGACGGAATGCGCCCTTGAGAGCTTTCTCGATCTTATCGTGCTGCTCGCGCTCCTCATTGGATGCCTTTGGCTGGAGGAAGCCCAATGTGCCTCCCTTCCTCACATATTCAGTCCCCAGGTTCGAGGTCATGATCAGAACCGTATTGCGGAAGTCCACGATATTGCCCTGACCGTCGGTCAGACGGCCATCGTCGAGGATTTGGAGCAGGGCATTCCAGACTTCCGGATGGGCCTTCTCGATCTCATCGAAGAGGATCACCCGGTACGGACGCCTGCGGACCGCTTCCGTTAATTGACCGCCTTCCTCATACCCAACGTATCCCGGAGGTGCGCCAAAGAGTCGGCTCACGGTATGCTGTTCGCGATACTCGGACATGTCAATGCGCACGAGCGCTTCTTCATCGTCGAACATGAACCAGGCCAGCGCCTTGGCCAATTCTGTTTTACCAACGCCCGATGGACCGATAAAGACGAACGAACCAATCGGAC
Organism: Anaerolineae bacterium; assembly: GCA_041487615.1. GTDB lineage: Bacteria > Chloroflexota > Anaerolineae > Anaerolineales > Villigracilaceae > Defluviilinea. The sequence continues at coordinate 53,644 of JBGPNQ010000001.1, read as the reverse complement.
GTGATGGGTCCTTCAGGCCGGAGCGTGCGCGGCGGATCGCGTCGGAGATGGCATGGATCGCCTCCTCCTGGCCAATGATGCGCTCGTGCAGACGCGCTTCCATGTGCAGGAGTTTTTCGGATTCGCTCTCCAGCATCTGGGTGAGCGGGATGCCCGTCCACTGATTGACGACCGAGGCGATATCATCCACATCCACCACTTCATCGAGCTGGTGTTCGGCTTCCCATTTGTCGCGCTTCTCGTGATATTCCTCTTCGAGTCGCAGGCGTTCTGATTTTTTCTTTGCCGCGAGTTCATAATCGCGGTTCAAGCCTGCCTGTTCCTCTTCAGCCTGGAACTTATCAATTTCGGTTTTCATTGCCTTAAGATCCGGCGGCATGGAATACAGAGCCACGCGCAATTTCGCGGCGGCTTCGTCCATCAGGTCAATGGCCTTATCGGGCAGGCGCCGGTCTGTGACATAGCGGTCAGCCAGACGGGCGGCAGCGACCAGCGCATCGTCTGCATAACGGACCTTGTGGTGCGCCTCATAGCGGTCGCGCAGGCCCATCAACATTTTGATCGTGTCATCCACGGTAGGTTCTTCAACATAGATCGGTGCGAAGCGGCGTTCGAGTGCCGCGTCTTTTTCAATATATTTGTGATACTCGTCGAGCGTTGTCGCACCAATGGTCTGTAATTCTCCGCGGGAAAGTGCGGGCTTGAGCATGTTGGACGCGTCCATCGCGCCTTGTGCTGCTCCCGCGCCGACAACGGTGTGCAACTCGTCGATCATCAGGATGATCTCACCCTGTGAACGCTGAACTTCCTCGATCACGGCCTTGAGTCGTTCTTCAAATTCGCCGCGGAAACGGGAACCGGCGATCATCGAGCCGAGGTCAAGCTGAACGACGCGTTTGCCTGAAAGAATTTCAGGGACGTCGTTGTTGGCGATCTTCTGCGCGAGACCTTCCGCGATGGCAGTCTTACCCACGCCTGCTTCGCCGATCAGGACAGGGTTGTTCTTCGTGCGGCGGGAGAGAATCTGGATCAGGCGCAGGATCTCGTTGTCGCGTCCAATCACGGGATCAAGCTTGCCTTCACGTGCTGCCTGGGTCAGATCGCGCGAATATTTTTCAAGCGTCCGGTAACGAGATTCGGCCTGGGGGTCCGTGACGCGCTGCCCGCCCCGCAGGTCCTGGATCGCCGAATAGACGCGATCACGAGTCAGACCGGCCGACTCTAAAATGCGGGCCGCGGGCGTATTCCGTTCGGTAAGGATGGCCAGGAAGATGTGTTCGGTGGAGATGTATTCGTCCTTGAGACGATTGGCCTCCTCGTTGGCTAGATCGATAATTCTCTTCACACGAGGTGTGATGAAGATTTGTCCTGCGCCGCCGCCGAAGATGTTGGCCTTGGGGCTGGCGCGCAGGGTGGCGTCGAGCCGTTCGGTAAGTGCTTCGGGGCTGACGCTCAGTTTTTCCAAAATTTGGGGAATGACACCGCCGGGCTGTTCGATCAATGCCAGCAGGATGTGTTCCGTGTCGATCTGGTTATGGCCGTAGCGCTGGATGATCTCGGCTGCGCGCTGGGCGGCTTCCTGTGCTCTTTCTGTAAATCTGTCAAATCGCATCATGGGGTTATATTCCTCCGACAGACCGTGGACTGTAGACCATAGACCGTCCAATACGATCTTCTGTCCTTCGTCCACTGTCCGCCAATTGGGGCATTATAACAAAACCGCGCTGACCGACCATCAGCGGGACGTAAGAGGAGTATTAGATTTACGGTATAACGGAAAATCGGGATTTGAGCAATGCAAAAAAGGCGATCATTTATTTAGAAAACTGCATGCTGAGAAGAAGGAATGCCCGCCGGACTTAGACTTCGCCGTATTCAGGATATGTGGCACGGTAACCCGCCACCTGGCCCACCCAGGCGAGGAACCCGATCATGATTCGCGCACTGCCTGGTGACATTCCGGCTGGAATCGCACCGGGAATATTCTTAATCCCACAAACCGCTTGTTGCAATAGGTTAGGAAGTCCGTTCTTGTCCACTTTGCCGTCACGTGCCAGACCGAAATTGGTAATGCCCGTATTAATGTTGGCATTCAAACCGGCTAAATCCGGAGGGTCGGCTTCGCTAAACATGCGGGCGCGCAACTCTTCATCGCTGTCGCTCCATGGATGAATGCGCTCAACGCCCGGCGGAAAAAGAACAGTCTCGCCAGTACCCGCCGTTTTTTCGACTTTCCCAAGCATATAACGCGCTTTGCCGCTGAGGATTTCAAATCGTTCCGTGCAGGCGGGATGATAATGCGGTGGAATGGCGTATTTGCCTGTGAAAGGCTGACAGATGTATTCCATTTCAAAATAACGTCCACCTGTTTCCGCCGGCAATTTGACAAGCAGGGCGCGTTGACCCGCAACGGGATTCTCAATCCATGTGCCAGAGGTGATCCTTTTCATGCGATTTCACTGGGATTCTTTGTCGTTCGCATTTGCCGACTTAAATTATCGACTCGTATATGGATTATGATGAACGCGATCAACGTCACAGCCATACCGCCTACCAAAGCATAGGTCAGGGGATTCGCAGGATTGAGATCACCCCACATACGCGGCAACGCAAGAACACACAAGACGATTCCAACCAGGGCGCTTTCCATTAACGTGCGTGTGGCGCTCCAGCGCCCATCGAAGCCTAGAGATGCCATCGAGCAAAGTGTGAGGAGGGTCCAGCCCGCAAAGATGCGAGCCGTCAACGGTGTCATCTTCCATGGCGCTATGGCAATGAGCAGAGTCGGTTGGATAAATACGATCACAAAGGCCAAAACACCGACGATTCCAATCATCTTGAGCGCAGACCGAACGAAGGCAGAGAAACGTACATCCTGTTCTTCCAAATCTGTGACACCCGTTTGCTGATTGCGCCACCAGATGAATGGCGCAAGGAGCGGTGTGATAGCATAGATGATCGTCCACAAATAGAAGTTAAGCGCGCCATGATGGAACCGGTCCCAATGCAGAATGGTTGCCGCGAACATGAAAATGGTGAATGCGGTAATTGGAAGAAAGCCCGCTTGCACGCGATGCCATTTCTTATCGAGAATGAGGCGTGCAAAAAATACGCGCCTGCAGTATAGCCTGCGCCAATAAGCAGCGCCGAGGTGCGCGGCAGAATCGTCCATGCAAAATCTATATCAGTGTGATCGGGAAAGATGTAGAGAGCCACGAAAGCCAGTAAAAGCACCACGATTATGCTGGCGGCAACTATCCGTGTTAAAGCCAATACGCGGTCATCTTTGGCTTCATCCATAGACTCACTCCTTCCAAAGGTAAAAACCGGACGCTACTACTTACAACCCACCTGCCTGGGAAAGGATGTTATCATTCCATATTATCTTTATTCGTGTCCGTTACAGGATGTTTTATGGATCAACGATATGATGTGATCATTGTTGGCGGTGGCCCTGCGGGAGCCACTGCCGCTTTTTTTCTTGGACGGGCAGGGGCAAAAGTTCTCGTGCTCGAGAAGGAGACTTTGCCACGTTATAAGACCTGTGGTGGCGCGGTTTCTGCGCGGGTGCTGGAACAATTCCCATTTTCATTTGAGTCGGTAATTGAGTCGAAGGTACACGGCATTTCGTATGGGTTTGGGAATCAAATAGTAACCGTCCCGTTACAAAACTCATCGCTGCGCATGGTGATGCGTGCGGATTTCGACGCGCATCTTTTGAAGCATGCACAGGCTGAAGTTCGTGATGGGCTGACCGTAAGAGCTGTCAGTGAAGGAAATGACTCTGTAACAGTAACAACCGGCGGCGGGGAAAGGATCGCTGCTGATTATTTGATCGCGGCGGACGGAGCGAATTCCATCATCGCGCGTTCGATCGGTCTGCGCGCGCAAAAAGTGATGGCAGGCGCAATTGAAGTGGAAGCGAAGGTCCCGACCGAGACTCAGGCACGCTTTGCAGGAAATCCAATGTTGATTTTTGGCGATTTGCATGTTGGATATCTTTGGATCTTTCCGAAGTCCGATCATTTGTCCGTGGGCATCGGAGCGCTGCGTCCAAAACCGGGCGAGTTGCAATCAGTATTGGCCCACGTAATGAAGCGCTATGGAATTTCACTGGATGGCGCACAGCGTGGACATCCCCTGCCGATCTACACACATCGAGAACAGATCAATACCACACGAACGTTTATAGCAGGTGACGCGGCAGGTTTTGTGGACCCATTCACCGGCGAAGGAATCCGTTTTGCGATCAAGAGTGGACGAATGGCTGCTGAGGCGATTCTGGTGGGGGATCCTCAGCGATATGCAACGCGCCTGCGTCGGACGATTCAGCGAAACCATCGGCATGCGCTTCTATGGACAGATCTGTTCTACCGCTCCCCACGATTGTTTTTTGAACTCGGGCTGCGCAACCCTATTCTTAGCCGTGCGCTGATGCAGATGCTGGATGATCGTATCGGATATGGCAGATTGTTTCTGCAAATCATCTGCACGTTCCCATTGTTTCTTGCAACGAAGAAGATGACATTGAACGATTCAGAACCGGGAAGCCATTGGATGTACGGAATGAGTGATGCGGGATGGAAAAGCAAACCGCGCTGACGAATTGTCAACGCGGCGAAAAAGGGGTGTTAGATTTGACAACTATACGTTATAGGTCAGGCCACGAACAACTTGTCAGCCGTGTTCTAGATTAATTTTCTCAACTCGATAGTAGTTTCGCTTGTTTTTCCGTTTCGCTCAATCGTTAAGCTATATATTCGTCCATCTTGCTCGAACATCTGCCGTACTTGCTCTAACGAAAACTTTCTTGTCGGTTGACTGTCAATCTGCAGAATAATATCTCCTTCGAGCAATCCGGCGACAGCTGCTGGCGTATTTTCAGTGATGCGAAGGACTTTCAGCGATTCAAAGTAGGCACCTTCTGCAACGAGAAACAATCCGCTTGCATCATAGGTATAGGGCTCGTCAAAGTACTTGTTCTTTTCAAGAATCATTTGCCCGCGTGAATAGTCGAAGATTACCTTGAAGCGATGGAAGATGCCACCACCAATTGTTCCAGCATCGCCACCGCGCGTTAAGTCTTTGGAATATCCGGCGACCGGGTTATTGATAAAGAGATTGCCTATTTGCAGACCGCCAAGACGAGTAACAAAATTTTCAGTAATACCACCAAGAGCTACGCCAGGCTGCGGCAAAACCTTTTGCGTTGAATTTACAAGTTGCACATTTTGAACGAAAGAGCCATTCAGACCGAGTACGTCAGTACTGCCTGTATCAATCTTTAGTTTCGCTTCGATAGGCCCACGCTCCGGTTGAATGATTTTAGCCTGCATAAAAGGTTCATCATTCTCAATTGTGACAGGGATAATTTCACCGCTGCCTGAATATTGGTAGTCGGTCGGCTCATATAGATTAATGATTTGCCGCTCATAATCGACTTCAACGACGAAGCGCTTAAACAGATCATGGCCAAGTATTCCATGGATCGGACGGCCCAGAACGGGTGCGAAAATGGTCAAAGGTAAAGTCTGAACTCGCTGATTCGCGAGTTCAATCTCAGACAATTTCAAAGATACATCATTTGCAAAAGCGAGTTCAATGGTTCCACCCGGCATGGTCACAGTGCTTTTATCCACAAGTTTCAGACCCACCCTTTCAGCTTGCTCCGAATCAAAAATTGAGGTTTCGAGACCTGTATCTACATTGAACCAAAGCGTTTTGGAATTATTTACATAAACCTGTAAAAAAATGAGGTTCATGTAAAGCTCAAAAGGGATGTTACGAGCAATTAGCCCTGACATCAGACAATCTCCTATCAATAAGTGGGTTGAGTAAAGTTGTTTTTTATGAACTTACAGATATATCATTTGAAAACCGCTTCGATAATTACTCCAGGCTGCGCCTGGCTTATTCATGGATGGTGCGTTTAACCAGGTCAATGAAAGCTTTGGGGTTGATAACCTTCATCTTATTCTCGGTAATATAAGCAGACGCATACAACATATCCAGAATTTGAGAGCTTGTCAGGTCCGGATTTACCTGCCAGCCCATCGCCAGCACGCCTGTTAGGTAAGGTGTGGACCAACTGAGTCCGCCATCTCCAGAAAACTGGTACGAGAAATGAACTTGCCCATCGCCGTCATCTTCGGTCGCAGAAGTCCTGGATGTGGGAATATTGATCCGCTTGTGTGGAGGATTCACAGGACCCGTCCAGTTTGGGACACATTTCGCGACGTTGTCAGGATCGTGCGGGTCATAGGTACATGGGACAGTGATGCCCTGCTCATAGGTACAGTCCAGGACAAGAATACCGGCCTCCGTTGCCCGTTTGTAGGCGGCATCCCAGGCATCATTATTCTTCGTATATTCAGACCAAATTCCAGATGGTATCGCGGATACAGAGACCGCACGGATTTTGCTTGCCTCAGGCAGCTTTTCATTCCTGGCAACGATCCAATCGAGAGCGTCAGCATAATATTGGGCATCGAATAGCCAAGAAGGCACTGCCACAAAGTAAACACTTGCGTCAGGAGCCGTGCCAATATTTTCACCGACCAACAAACTGGTGACCGCAGGTCCATGCATACTGACCGTGCCTGCCGGCAGCTCTGTTCCGGCATCATAATAGTTGATAACCTTGCCCTCAAATTCGGGGTGATCCAAAACCATTGGCTGATCGATAATTGCGACAGTGATACCCTTACCCGTGATACCTGCTGCATGTAACTCGCGAATGCCAAGCCCGGGATTCATCCCCAGCTTGAGGATGTTTTGCGCTACCGGCTTATCCTCCCTGGACCATATTGTCGCTTCATTGAACCACCACGTTTCAATCAGTGATTCGCCGAGACTTCTATTGAGGTTTAATATATTTTGGAACCTTACATCTTGATACGGTTTAATTAACATGCCACTTTGTGTATGCGCAGGCCGCGTTGGAAGAATGGAGATTGTGGCTGTTGGAATGAATGTAAGAGTTGGAGTAGACGGAATCATTAACGGAACCGATGTCGCCGCCGGAGTGCAGGAAGCGGGAATCATTGCCGCAAGCAGGATTGTAATCAGCGCTTTGTTTTTCACAGACTCCTACGGCTTTTTATCAAAGGAATACCCAGACTATATTCTATGGCGTGGCAAATAAGGCAGAGTCACTATTCAAATTCGCTGATCAACCATGTCTTTGCAACTTCAGGATCGTCAAAGTACTTTACCGGCAGGGAGGAAAGTTGAGCTGTTTTCTTAATGAGTCTGTTTATTTTCCAGCGAGCTAACATGGAGCATCCCACGATTCCCAGTTTTGAGGTTTGATAAGCGATATGGCTCAGCATTTCGATCAGTTCGCGTATAACCCGATCCGTTAGTTTGGTTTCATACAGGTCAATCCAAATGCCCATCTGCCGATGTTCTTTCGTGAAAAAGGACTTTTCCGCCTGCATCATGGCAATAACCCCTTCTTCATCCGAGAAGTAGCTTCCGAAATGCAGGCAAAACAGTTCGCCGTTCTTATAATAATAGGGGAATAGTGAGCCACCCGGCGATCGTTGTATCTGCATTATATCCTTTATGAAATCTTCGCAATAATCCGGCCATAGGTAGAAGAAACCTGACGATGCAACTCGTCAAACTGAACCCTTAATTGTGCGACCTCATTCTTCATGGAAGCTTGAAATAGACGTTCAAACTGTTCATTTGTGACCAGCTGGACGGAAAGCGCCAGCAGGTCATCATTTTTCACACGTACAGACAGGGCTTCAACTTTTTGCAAGGGGACATACTCCCATATGCCACCATATTTATCATCCCGGCCTTGCAGCAGCTCCTCCCGGATCATGATCAGTTCCCGGTCGGTCAATATGCATACATGAGTGGGAGAGATCGTCTTATAGAATGTTCTGCCCAGAATTCTAAATCGGCTTGCACGGATCTCGGGTTGTAATATAGCACAAATGACTTTTTCCTCTCCCAATAAGCTATGCCTCGCCAGGTTCATAAACTTGTAATTCAAATCGACCCAACCATCGAACATCTCCAGGTCAGGAGGCTGGGCTGCATCTTTTGGTGGAACTGCGTGAAGCCGGATGTTTCCTAGTATGGGCGTAAACAGATAATCAGTCACGCTGCTGCATCTGAAAATTGATGATGTTGGAATTCCCTCACTTGTCACGCCGATGATTTTGATGCGGAAATCCAGCAACATGCTGCTCACTTCCACATGACTAATTCCCTCCAGTGGATAACACTGTACCAGCAGGTCTTTTCCATTTCCTTCCAGGATGTGTATTCCGCGGTCAAGAACGCAGACAAGTTTTCCGGTTATCCGGCAAGCAAATGTCTCGTAGGCTGGGGTGAGGATCGTGTATGGAAATGCCTGTCCACTCGCAAGATAAGGTTTGAAGAATTCCTTATAGATTTCGGGGACATTCTCATAGGAGTCAATAACTTTAGCCCAGGTTAGCTCAGTTCTTTGACCAGAATAAAGCCCGGTCACCTGTGGGCTACGCAAATCATGGATCTGCTTCCCCATCATGCGCAAACTGTTTTGCATTCTGGCTAACATATTCCCTCCGCTCTCGAAAAAACATTAACAAGGACCAGCAGAACGTGCCCACCCATTATTGATTATACGCCTGCAAACATCCAAACAATCACTCTCATTCAATCTTCACAAGGTTCGTTTCTGGTTCCAAACGCAAACAACGCGCTATAATTTGCCTTAATGAGTTCCATCACAATCCCTGTGAAGGTCAATGACCACCCATCCATCCGGCCGCTGAATGTGCTGCGCGACCTCCCGGCGGTTGCCGACCTGATCGAGCTGTGCTTCTCGTCGACGATGGACAACGACGGTCAGCGCTATCTTTCGGATATGCGCCGGGCCAGCCACGATGACAGCTTCCTGAGCTGGGCCTCGCACATGAGTGAAACTGCCTCCCTGCCCATGGCGGGCTTCGTGTGGGAGCAGGATGGGCGCATTGTCGGCAATTCCAGCCTGATTCCCTTTCGCGATCACGGCAAACGTGTTTATCTCATCGCCAACGTGGCGACACATCCCGACTACCGTCGCCGCGGGATCGGGCGCGCCCTCACCGAACGGTCCATGAACCAGGCCCGAGACACAAATGCCTCCGCTGTGTGGCTGCACGTCCGCGAGGACAATCCCGGCGCGATCAAACTGTACGAACAATTGGGCTTCCGGGAGGTTGCCCGCCGGACGGCCTGGTATGCGACGCCTGACCGTTTCATCTCGATCCCTCGAACTGCTATCCAGATCGCGGCGCGTCAGCCGCGCTTCTGGCCTCTTCAAGAGGAATGGCTGGGACGCCGCTATCCCGAACTCCTCACCTGGTACCATTCATGGAATTTCAACGCCCTTCGGCCCGGTTTCTGGAATTGGATCTACCTCCTATTTCTAGATTTCAATATCAAGCAATGGGTGGCTGTACGTAATGATGAGTTGCTGGCCACATTGACCTGGATGCCGCAGGGGGGCAGGTCCGAATCTCTTTATGCTGCAACAGGTGAAATATCGAATGGACAGGCGCTCACCCAGCTTCTGCTCCATGTGCGACGCGCACTATCCAATCAATCCTCGCTCTCCCTGGATTATCCCGCCGGTGAAATGACAGAGGCGATCCAGGCTGCCGGTTTTCGAGCGCGCCGTACGTTGCTATGGATGCGCGTTTGATGCAACTGGAACGAAATCTTTTCGTATTAAGAGTTGACAGTCACGTTAACGTGACTGTCGCTTAGAAGAAAAGAGGAGAATCATATGACAAGATTTGTTCTTCGTTGGGTAATCAATGCAGTGGCACTATATCTGGCAATATTGATCCTGCCGGGCCGCATTAACCTGCAAAGCGGATTTGTTTCCATCATCTGGCTTGCGCTCATCTTTGGCTTTGTGAATGCCCTGTTCCGGCCGTTGCTCAGGTTCCTGACCTGTCCGCTCATCATGTTGACCCTGGGACTATTCACGCTGGTGATCAACACCTTCCTGTTCTGGCTGACAAGCGTCATCGGTCAATCCTTTGGACTTGCCCTGCTCATCGCTGAACCTGTCTGGTGGAATGCGTTCCTGGGCGGACTCGTAGTCAGTGTTGTCAGCGTGGTGATGACTCTGATCTTGAAGGATGAGTTGAAGGGCAGGTAGTGGTCAGTACGACGTGAGATGTAAAGAATGTAAAGAGTGAAGAGAGGATGATCTGAAATGGATCATCCTCTCTTTATTTTGTAATGTCATGCTGAGCCCTTCGACACGGCTTCGCCAGTCAGGATAAACTCCGCGAAGCATCTCTGGCACTGTTAAATAGACTCTCCGGTCGCTACAAACGCTCCCTCACATCGCCCCGATGCTCTCTCGGAGGAGTGACATGTTTTTTAGTCCAGGTAATCCACCCGCCGAGGCCGCCATCTTCACCGCACGGAGAATGGCTTCTGTCATCGCCTGCGCCGCAAACGCGCCGACTGTTGAAACATCTGCCTTCTTTCTGCCGGTCGATAACGCGAAAATCGTGTCGCCATCCAACATGGTATGCGCGGGGCGAATGGAGCGTGCCAGTCCATCCTGTGCCATCTGCGCGACCTTGGTCGCCTCCGCTTTTGTAAGCGATGCATTTGTTGCTACAACGCCGATGACCGTGTTCGTGTGTGAGGCAAGAGCCAGCATTCGGCGCCCAATTGGGCTCTTCATCATGGCGATTGTATTTGCAAAATATTCCCTGTTCCCCACACGCAACGGACCGACCTTCCCGGCTCGCAGGCCCGCGAGGATTTGATTCGTTCCCGGGTCAATTACATCGCCCCAGGCGTTGACCGCTACCAGCGCGCCCAGGACGACTCCGCCGCCGATATTCATACTTGCGTTTCCCAATCCCGCTTTCATGGCCAGCGCTGGACCAAACATCTTTCCAATGGATGCGCCCGTTCCCGCCCCAACGTTCCCTTCGCCTTGCGCATCCGATGAAGCCGAAGCCACGGCGCGATATCCCATGGCGGAATCCGGCCGGATATCCGCGCGACCGAGGCCCAAGTCATAGAGAATAGCGGAGGGGACGATTGGGACTTTTACACTACCGCCGCTGAATCCAATCTTCTTTTCTTCAAGGTAATGCATGACACCTGTTGCCGCGTCCAGCCCAAACGCGGAGCCGCCTGCCAATACAATTGCATGAACTTTTTGAACGAGGTTGATTGGGTTGAGAAGATCGGTTTCACGCGTGCCGGGCGCGCCGCCGCGCACATCCACGCCTGCCACCGCGCCCTTACGGCATAGGATTACAGTGCAGCCGGTTAATGCCTTGTGGTCCTGGGCATGTCCCACCTCAATGCCGGGCACATCGGTAATCGTATTTTGATTCTTCATTTTTCCTACCGCTTATCTCGTAAATAGGTAAACTTTTTAAGTGGTTTTGTAAGCTGAAATTCAAATCGCACGTTTGCCTAATTATGCGGCACTCTGTAAAAGACCACAGGGATCTGCGAGAATCTCCGTAGTCTTTGCCATCAGGTTTATTTTAAATTGCGGACCAGTTGTATAAATTCGTTCCACTCCTCCTCAAAGAAATGCACGGTGACATTGTTGAGTTCGATGTGGTAGGTCGTTTCCCCATCGGGTTCTTCCGCCTTCCATGCCAGGAAGTTGTCGGTCTCGGCCATGGTTTCGGTGTGTGGTTCGCTATTGTTGTTGTTCATTTGGATTCTCCTTTTCGGAAATAATACTTTTTCCACGACGTCTGAAGAGTAACTGACGCAGCTGTTTGAGTCGTGCCATCCATTCGCTGCCAACCGGTGGGTGTGGCTGTGATTCCCAGGCGGGGAAGGGATCCTGATCGAACATTTTGCGTATGGTGTAACGCCCCAGCAGTGTAACGGATGCGAGTGATGGTGCTGCGATGACGACGCCCAGGATTCCGAGCAGATTCGCCGCAATCAACGCCGTCACTAATACTGCGGCGGGATGTACCCGCAAAGTCCGTGCCAGGATACGCGGCGTTATCAGACTGTCGATGACCTGGTCTACGAACAGCGAGATGACCACCACGATGATTGTGTAGATCAAGGGTTGTGCTTCCAGGTTGAACGGTTTGCTTGCCTGAAAGAATGTGACCAATGCCATCACGATCCAGGTGATGGCGGGACCGATATACGGAAGGAATTTGGCCAACCCTGCCATTAGCGCCAAACCCAGTGCATATTTCACCCCCAGGATCGAAAGCAGGATCACATACATCACAAAGGTCAGAAGAAAAATGAAAATTTGCCCGCGCAGGAACGCATTCCAAATTCGGCCCAATTCAATGCCGAGTCTGCGAACATCCTCTGAATATCCGGGCAGGTCGATCTTGATCAGGTTGCTTCTCAGCCCATTGCTTTCGCTCATCACGAAGTAAGATACGATCAACACAAAGAATGTCCAGCCGAAAATTTCCGCTGCGCCGCCCGCAACCGCTCCGACAATATTCCCCGTACGCCCAAGCAGTGGCTGGACAAAGGATAACACTTGCTGGGTAAGAGATTGCAGCTCGATTGTCCGCATATCCAGGACAAGTGGACCGAATTTAAACACCTGTCCTGACAGATTTTCCAGCAGGGTGGGCAGGTCGGAGATTATTGTCTGCACCTGACTGATCAGGCTTTGTACTTGTTGCGCCAGCCCAATGCCGCCAACGGTAAGCAGCCCGAAAAAAAGTAAAAGGATGATCAGGTACATGATATTGACCGCTGCCTTCCATGAGACGCGCAGCCCATTTGAGATCAGCGCGGTCAATGGATGGAACAGGTACGCGATGATGAAGATCATCAAAAGCGGTGGGATGAGGCTTGAAAAGCGATAAATCAAAAACGCGATAATGCCGACGATGACGAGTCCCACGAGCAGTTTGGTTGTCGATCCCCAGCGCGGGGAGGATGTGCTATTTTCTTCCATTGGAAACTCTCCGTATATCTCTATTCTATCAAGAGACGGCGCTTTTTCAACGCTTATCGCTGGTCTCGTTCGTCATCAAATTTTTGGGAACCCAGGCTGGATAAAGTTGATAATTGCAGTTTGGGGTCTCGTGCCCTCCTTGTAACAAAAAAAGCCCCACGAGTTTTTGCTCGCAGGGCAGCGTGCTATCTTGATCTTACGGGCAACCCGAAATGAACGGGAAGAACGTGCACCAACGATAGGTCGCGTCAACCCACCAGAAGAAGACTCCGCACATGCACAGGGCTAACAGGGCTGCCACAGCAATTACGATGGGCAAGGGATTGGTGCCTCTGGCTGCAGGTGTTGCTGCTGGTTGTTGGACAGGGCCGGCGGGGACGTTTCCGGCGTACTCAGCCGGCGGAGGCGGGGGAGGCGCCACAGGCCTGGATGCGGAAGGCACTGCAGCGGCTCTCGGCGAAACCACTGTCGCATCCGGGTTGAAGTTCATTACTTCGAAGACCAGAATGATCTGCTCGCCGAAGGAAACCACTTCACCGGCCTTCAACACTCGAGGTCCCGCCAGGCGCTGCCCATTGACAAACGTCCCGTTGGTGGAGCCGAGGTCCTCCAGAACGTACTTTCCTCCCTGGAATGTCAGCCGTGCGTGCCTTCGTGAGATCTCAGCATCGTTGATCGTGATCTCGTTGGTGGAATCCCGCCCAATCGTGATCTGGTCGCCTTCCAAAGTGAACGCCGCGCCGGGTGTAGGACCTGAGCGCATGATAAGCTGATACTGTGACGCCATAACTTCTCCTTCAAAAAGTGCATCTGATTTAGCGTGCTGGCTAGGCACAAATTATCGAACCTGACGGGCAAAATCAATATCCCTTCAATAATTTATGACGCTCTTCGTAGTGTAAAGGTTTCAGTCTAAAAAGTCAACCACAGGGTGTTACACTTGACAGAAATATCGGTATCACTACAATAAAATTAACCCTCCTTCAAAAAACAAAATGGAAATAAAATGACAAATTCCCTTTTGCCCATACCTAATTTTTTTGACTCGAAAACCGTCGCCTCCGTCTGGCGGATTCCCTATGAGGAACGCGCGAAACAGGCACGAGATTGGGCGGCTGTCCACAAGCTGGAGCCTGCCTCCGTTGATTCGACCAAAACCTGGCTGATGCTGATCGACGTGCAGAATACATTCTGCATCCCCGAATATGAGCTCTATGTCGGTGGGCGCAGCGGACGGGGCGCTGTGGATGATAATATTCGTCTCTGTGAATTCGTGTATCGTAACCTGGGAAGCATTACTCACATCACTGCCACGATGGATACTCACAAGACAATGCAGGTTTTCCACGCGATTTTCTTCGTTGATAAGGATGGAAATCATCCCGCTCCTTATACCGATATTCATGCAGTTGAACTTCGTGATGAAAAATGGACATTCAACCCCGCGCTCGCCGACCCTTTTGCTATTGCTCCTGAATACGGGCAGCAGATGATGATCCACTATGCAGAGGAGCTGGAAAAGAAAAGTAAATACGCACTGACCATCTGGCCCTATCATGCCATGCTCGGTGGGATCGGGCATGCCCTGGTATCTGCAGTGGAAGAAGCAATTTTCTTTCATTCAGTCGCAAGGGTTTCTCAACCTGCCATCGAGATCAAAGGCGACAAGCCTTTTACGGAAAATTATTCTGTCATCGGTCCCGAAGTACTGACCGGCCCCATGGGCGAAACGTTGGGAACTCACAACCTGAAATTCATCGAACAGTTGCGACAATATGATAAGTTGATCATTGCCGGGCAGGCCAAGAGCCATTGCGTCGCATGGACGGTCTCCGACCTTCTCGAAGATATTGCCGCTACCGATCCTGAGCTTGCGAAGAAAATTTATTTGCTCGAAGACTGCACCTCGCCCGTGGTTGTCCCCGGTGTGGTGGACCATACCGATGCGGCCGATGCCGCCTACGAGCGATTTGCAAAAGCAGGGATGAATGTTGTGAAATCGACGGAACCGTTTTAGTATTCAAGAAAACAGGTATACAGGTACACAACACTTGCCTCCCTGACTGCTTGTTTGCGTGTCTACTGGTGTGCTATAGGAATACCATGTCCATATTTGATAAAAAACGTCTTACGAACGAAACCTTCAAACTCGATATCGAGCGCATGCGCCGCGGCTGGTATTCGGATAAATATTTCGAGAATATCGGTCGTATGTTAACCGCACTTGCGGCAGAGGGATATGCCTATTCAGGTGAGTATCATAACCTGCCAAAAGATGTCTCGCCTGAGAGCATTCCCGTAGGCGACATCGAAGTGGAGATGCAATGGTTCACGCGCCGTATGGGAAATACGGTTGTCGTGGGCGTGGATAAGTCGCTGGAAATGATCAGGCATTGCACAGGCTATTGGGAGGGTGACAAATTTGTCGATACCGCGGCCAACCTTGAAGTGTGGGCAGTCCACGATGGGACGATCGTTAAATCGGATGGGAATCCGTTGAACGCGGAATCGGTGATCAAGGTCCGCGGGCGCTATCGCGATTTCGCCCTGCTCGAAACACCGACTCTCGGCGTGCTGACGCGTTCAAGCCGCGTCGCAACAAATGTTTACGAGACTCTCATGGCAGCGCGCGGCAAACCGGTCCTATTTTTCCCTGCTCGATTTGATTTGCATGAGGTCCAGGCCTCGGATGGATATGCCTACAACATCGCCATCCAGCGCTTCAATGTGGATTTTTCGCAGCAGATTGGCTCGTTCGTTTCCACCGATGCACAGGGCGACTGGTGGGGAGGCGCGGGCGGCGGGACCGTTGCTCATGCGGCGATCGCATCCTTTATGGGTGATACGGCCGAAGCGATGATGCAGTTCTCGCGCATCCTGCCTGCCAATATCCCGCGCATTGCGTTGGTCGATTTCAATAACAATTCGGTGAACGACACCCTCCGTGTATTGGAAGTGATGTTCAAAAAATACAGGGAATTATGCGACGGAGGGAATCAAACCGAAGCCGCGAAATATATTTTGTATGGCGTTCGCCTGGATACAAGTGGAAGTGTGCGCGATATCTCTGTGGAGCCGCTGGGCGATCCGGCCCTGGATCTGGGTGTAAACCCGCGCCTCGTGTTCAACGTCCGCCACGGCTTGGATTCTGCATCCGAAAGCTGGGACCTTCCCTTGGCGTGGAAAGATGCGGCGCGCGACTATTGCCGCAACGTGAAGATCGTTGTCTCGGGCGGGTTCAATCCCGAGAAGATGCGCAGGTTCGAAAAGCTGGGAGTCCCCGTGGATATTTATGCGGTCGGTTCGTGGCTGTTCAATAATAATGGCGGCACGGTGACAGACTTCACCGGCGATGTAGTGCGCGTCAAAGTGCATGGCGAATGGATCGATATGGCGAAGGTCGGACGCAAGCCGCTCGATAACCCGAATCTGGAACGGGTTTGGTAACCCATCTTTACCGCGAAGACGCTAAGGTCACGAAGTTCCAAAAAGTTTTCTTCGCGTTCTTGGCGCCTTCGCGGTGAAAGTCAGATTGGCATCCTCTCGATTCTAAACGGCGTTCCATCAACTTTCTCCTCCTCAAACTCCCTCGCCGCAAGATGACCGGAGAACACAGCCTGGGCGATGATATTCGGTGCTTCTGCATCGCCGATAACGCGCAAGGATTGAATCCCTCTCTCCCCGCGGGAGAGGGCTGGGGTGAGGGCGTAATAAAGTGAATCATTCGAAATCCGATCGCTCACTAACACAATTCCATCGCGGGGCAATTCAATTTCATCTCCCGAAATCGTGTTCGTCAACCTGACGCAATCGTTTTGAATTTCACGCAATAGGGTTTGTGCATATAACTTCACGCCAAGCTTCATCAACTTATGTTGAATATGTTCCTGCTCCAATGTGAACTGTGACCAATACGAAATCAAAGGCGCAGGCGTGACAAGGGAAACAGCACATCCATTCATTGCAAGCAGTTCTGCCAGCAAGCCACCCATATAGTAATGATCATCATCGTAAATTACCCAGTGACCACTTACTAATTTACTAATCACCAATTCTCCACCCATCAAATCATCAGGATTAAATACATTCTGCAAATCAAAGCCGCGAATCGGTTTACGGAGCGTTCGACCCATTCCATCACGCCGCCAGGTTGCCCCTGTCGCAACGATGATATTTTGCGCACCCGTTTCGAGAATTTTCTCAGCGGTCATCGGGCTGGATGGATAGGCCGCTACATTCTTCATCTTTTTGATTTGAGTCACGCGCCAGTCCATGACGCGGCGCCATTCATTCAATCCCGGCAAAGCGGATTCGCGTAACACCCGTCCACCCAATTCTTTGCGCGCTTCAAGTAATGTCACCTCATAGCCGCGTTGACCCAACGCCCGCGCCGCTTCCAATCCTGCCGGTCCCGCGCCGATGATCATCACATCCTTGTTGCTATTCCTGGGAGCAATGATCTCAGGATGCCAGTCACGCCGCCATTCCTCGCCCATCGTCGGATTCTGTGTACAACGAATGGGAACATAGCGCGTGTCGCCTGTCACGCAGATATTGCAGCCAATACATTCACGGATGTCCTCGATGCGCCCCTCTTTTATCTTTGTCGGCAGGAAAGGATCGGCAATCGAAGGTCTGGCCGCGCCGACGAAGTCCATCACACCGCGCTTGATCACAGAGACCATCGAATCGGGCGATGTGTATCGTCCCACGCCCACGACAGGCTTTGTTGTCAACTGCTTGACGAAGGAAATATATTTTTCCTGATGTCCCTCTCCGCCAAACCGCGAGGTAACCGAGTCGTTGTTCCAGCCGCTGATATTGACATCCCAGAGGTCGGGTAATTCGGCGAGCATCGCGACCACATCATATGCCTCGCCTTGATAGGTGATTCCATCGTCACCGAGTAATTCATCCACCGCAAAACGGACAGCCACTGCGCACGAATCGCCAACTGCTTCTTTTGTATCTTCAATTAATTCGCGCAAGAGTCGCACGCGGTTTTCCAGACTTCCGCCGTATTCATCCGTGCGGTCGTTGTAGCGCTTCAAAATAAACTGGATCGCCGCAGTCATTCCGTGTGCCGCGTAGCAATAGACAATGTCAAAGCCAGCGCGTTTGGCACGTAATGCCGCGTCATGATGCCACTTGCGCAAATTGCGGATATCCTCCTTATCCATGCGACGTGTCTGCACGGGATCATAGCCTGAGCCGCCAATCGTCCCCATCGAGCCTGGCGCCAGCGAAGGTGCGCGTGAATATAGATTTGGAGCGTCGTATCCGTTGTAAGAGAGTTCAATCCCTGCCAGTGAGCCATGCTTGTGAACCGCTTCCGCCATCAATGCCAAAGCTGGGATGTCCTCATCACTCCATAACCTGCCCTCAAAGTATGGAGATAAATCGCTCGAATGATGGATTTCCACTTCCTCCGTGCAGACCACACCCCAGCCACCCTCTGCCTTGATGCCACGCATCGCAGCCATTCCCTGTGGCATACGATGGCCGAATCCGTTGCAATGCGGCACCTGATAAAAACGGTTCGGAGCGATGACAGGACCGATCCGAACCGTTTCAAATAATATGTCGTATGGAGTGTTCATTTGATTCTCCAAGGTGACAGTCACTTTCAAAGTGACTGTCACCTTAATAATGTTGGGATGACTTCCAACATCTGGTCGCGCACAGACCGAAAGATCAGCTTCCGTTCCTCGAGCGTTCCCTCCGCTTTGGCGGGATCCACAAATCCATGATGGACGCGTCTCCCCGCTTTTCCCGGCCACACGGGACATTCCTCCGCAGCCGAATCGCAGACTGTTACAACAAGATCGAAGTCTTTTGTGGGAAGGTCATCGATGTGCTTTGAGTTGCCTGAATGTGAAATCCCAATTTCATTCAACGCTTCGATTGCCAGTTCGTGGACATATCCCGCTGGTTTCGTCCCCGCCGAATACGCTTTCCATTCGGGATCGCGCGCATTGACGATGGCTTCCGCCATTTGTGAACGACATGAATTTCCTGTGCAGAGAAATAAAACAGTTTTCATCTTGAACCTCTGTCATTGCGAGTGGCGCCTGGGCGCCACGAAGCAATCTCACTGTAATTGGAGATTGCTTCGTCGCCCGCGAAGCGGCTCCTCGCAATGACGTGTTAAGTCTTTACCCAAATCTTCCGGTAATGTAATCTTCTGTCCGTTTTTGTTTGGGAGCAGTGAACAGGGATTTCCCTTCGCCATATTCGACGAGTTCGCCCTGAAGGAAGAACGCTGCGTAATCGGCAGTGCGTCCTGCCTGCTGCACCGAATGAGGCACAAGGACGATCGTAAATTCCTTCTTCAACTCCACCAATGCGGCTTCCACTTTGCCTGTGGAGATCGGGTCAAGACCAGAGGTCGGTTCATCGAGCAAAATGATCTCGGGCTGGAGCGCAAGGGACCGCGCCAGGCACAAGCGTTGTTGTTGCCCGCCTGAAAGGGCGATGGCGGGATCATCCAATCGGTCTTTGACTTCGCCCCATAGCGCTGCCAGCTTCAGGCTCCGTTCGACCGCTTCATCCAGTTTGACGCGGCGCTTCTCACCCGCAAGTTCCAATCCGTACGTCAGGTTTTCGCGAATGCTCATCGGTAACACGACGGGGCGTGCAAATACCATGCCAACTTTTCGACGGAGTGCGATGACATCAATGTTCGGATCGAGGATATTTTGACCGTCTATTAAGATCTGTCCCGAGGCAGCTTTGACTTCAGTGAGATCATTGAGCCGGTTCAAACAACGCAACAATGTGGACTTCCCGCCACCTGCCGGGCCAAAGAGGACGGTCACAGCTTTTTCGCGGATTCCGAGGCTGATGCCCCGCAGAGATTCTGTGCCGTCGGAATATTGTAATGACAGGTTTTCGATAATAATTTTGTTCATTGATTTTCACAAAAAGACCATAGACCATTGACCATAGACGATGGAAATTGCCTATGTTAAGATGTCATCTCCGTGTACAGAAATATCTTCTCGAACTTGATATTGCGGATTTGATAAAGATTTGCGAAAATTTTGCAGTTTCTTCGCAAGTAGCTGCGAGTTCTCGTACACCTTTTTTAGCAGACCTTCATCCTGGACATAGCCTCTTCTTTGAATAATTTGCTGACAAGCAACTGTTTCAATAAGTGATCGAATTGCCATTCCCAAGAATCTTGCCTGCTCTGCATCGCTCTGCCCCTGAGAACCCTCAGCGATATTCAGAGCAACAGATGTCGCTGCACGAGTGATCTGAGACTTTAGGTTGTATTCTTCACTCCGCGGCAGATTTTCAGCCAGCTTATATATTAAATCTATATAATCCAGCGCCAGTTTCCAAACATCCAATTGCTCAAATTTATATGACATATGCTTGCTCTCAACAATGGTCAATGGTCCATCATCCATGGTCCACAATCACCATTGTCGTTTTGCCCTCGCCCTCGAGCGGATGACTGTGGCAATCAAGTTCATGGTCAATACAAAGACCAGCAATACAAGCGCCGTACCATATTGTATTTTGATTGGCATCTCAGGCACTTGTGTGGAAATCACGAAGAGATGATACGGCAATGCCATCGTCGCATCAAAGGGGGAATGAGGCAGACGGGGCAGGAAGAACGCTGCGCCCGTAAATAAGATTGGAGCAGTTTCTCCGGCGGCGCGTTCAAGTCCCAGAATGACACCTGTCAGGATTCCAGGCAATGCTTCCTTTACCACAATACGGCGGATCGTTTGCCAGCGAGTCGCTCCGAGGGAAATACTTACCGTTCGGAATGCCTGGGGCACGGAACGTAAAGCTTCTTCTGCCGTGCTGATGATGACCGGGAGAGTCATGATCGAAAGTGTCAGTGACGCGGCGAGGATGGATGTGCCGAAATGTAGAAAGAGGACAAACAATCCCAAACCGAACAATCCATATACAACCGAGGGAATACCTGCGAGGTTGATGATCGCGATTCGGATGGTACGTGTCAGCGGCGAATCGGACGCATATTCGGAAAGATAAATGGCAGCGGCAATCCCAAGCGGAACGGAAAAGATCGCCGTGCCAATGGTGAGATAAATTGTGCCGATGATGGCGGGCAAAATTCCGCCGGCGCGCATGCCGTCATGAGGAAAACCGGTCAGAAATTCAAGTGAAATGGCGGGTCCGCCCTGAATGAGGATGTAGATGACAACCGCAACAATGGGCATGACGGTGAGTACAGCCATCAATGTAATGAGGGTGAAGCCCACGCGCTGTGTAAGATGACGATTGCGGGTGAAAATGTTTTTCATGACAGGATTCTCTCCGCGCGTTTCCTGGCACGAAAGACCACCGACGAGGCGGCAATGTTCACTCCCAGTGAAATCAGGAAGAGCAGCATGCCGATGAAGAACAGCACATGATAATGCGTGCTGCCGTTTGCAACTTCGCCCATCTCGGCGGCGATGGTGGCGGTCATGGTGCGGACGGGCGAGAACATACTACTGAGTTTTATGGCAAGAACAGGAGCGTTGCCAGTAACCATCATGACTGTCATGGTTTCGCCGATGGCGCGTCCCACACCGAGCATGATGGCGGTAAGTACGCCGGACTTCGCTGCGGGTAAAGTCACGCGCCAGATCGTCTGCCAGCGGGTCGCACCCAGTGCCCAGGCGCCTTCGCGATAGGCACGCGGCACAGCATCCAGTGCGTCTTCTGCGACCGATACAACAGTTGGAACCGCGATCCCGCCGAGCAGGATGGAACCTGCCAGGGCAGTCAGACCCGTGGGGAGGTTTAGAAAGACTCGTAGAAACGGGGAGAGGATCAGGATCCCAAGAAATCCCAAAACGACAGAGGGAAGTCCACCGAGTAATTCCACAAGAGGTTTGAGGATTTCGCGCATCCAGCGCGGAGAAATCTCCGAGATGTAGACGGCTGTCCCGATCCCGAATGGAACGGCGATCAGCCCGGCGCCAAATGTGATGATGATCGATCCGGTGATGAGGGGAAGGATTCCAAAGTGATCCTCGATGGGGTACCAGCGTGTACCCAGAAGCGACGATAACTTCACTTCGCCAAATGTCGGCAATCCTTCGCGGAGGAGAAAGAAAAAGATCAGTGCGACAAAAAGGATGGCTGAATAACCCGATGCTTTGATGAGGCGCGTGATGACAAATTCACGCCAGTTCAATGATTTTTCCATGATGCTCCTCGCCCTCACCCTATCCCTCTCCCTCAGGGAGAGGGGCTGGGGGTGAGGGAAACAGGCACAAACCCAAGGTCGGCAACGATCTGTTGTGCTTCACTTGAAAGAATCCAATCGAGATATTCTTTTATGATGCCGGAGGGTTCACCATTCGTGTACATATAAAGGTCGCGCGCGATCGCGTAACTCTTGTCATTCACTGTGGAAATGGATGGCAATACATAAGCACCATCCTCCTGTTTGGCGATGGCGATCATTTTCAAATCTTTTGGCACATAGCCGAGTCCATCGTAGCCAATCGCGTTCGGATTTTGTCTCACTTCCGCGATAATGCCTTCAGACGATGGAAGCAGCAACGTGTCTGTTGAAAAAAGTGTTTTGTCTTGCTTGCTTCCCAATCGCAGGACCGTTTCAAGAAAATACACATGCGTGCCCGAATTGGTTTCGCGCGAGAGCCGCACAATGGGTCGATCCTCTCCGCCAACCTCGGACCAGTTGCTGATCTTACCGCTATAGATATCCGAGATCTGTTGCAGTGTTAATTCGTTCACCGGATTTTCAGGATTTACGATCACGGCAATCGCGTCGCGAGCGATGATATGTTCAACAGGGTCAATGCCATTGGACTTCGCCTCATCGACCTCCTCCGGTTTGATTTGGCGGGATGCGTTGGCGATGTCCACGGTTCCGTTTACGAGAGCCGCGAGTCCGGTCCCTGACCCTCCGCCTGTTACGGATATCCGGATTTCCGGATTCTCGGTCTGGTATTTCTCTGCCCACGCCAGCGCCAGATTGACGATGGTATCCGAGCCTTTATTTTCGATATAGGATGCCGAAGAATCAGATGCGGTCGCCGAGGATGAATCGGGACCGCATGACGTAGGAAGCAAAAGCATGAACAGCGTTGTGATCGTGATGAGAAATCGTTTCATTGTGTCGAATTATAGCCGAAAGTATTCGGTAGTGAGCGACATGATAAAATCAGCATATGTCTGATGTGCAGCCTGCTTTCACTGTTCAAAATTTGGATTTCTACTACGGTCCGACCAAGGCACTCTCGAATATCAATCTTGAGATCCAGCCTCGCAAAGTGACAGCATTGATCGGCCCGTCGGGGTGCGGCAAGTCGACGTTCCTACGTTGCTTGAATCGGATGAATGACACCATCAATGGCACTCGGGTCGAGGGTGAGATCCTGTTGGATGGGAAGAATATCTACGATGAAGATATGGACGTAGTAAGGCTCCGGCAACGAGTGGGAATGGTATTTCAAAAGCCGAACCCGTTTCCACAGCCAATTTATGATAATGTGGCCTTTGGTCCGCGCGTAATGGGTATGGATGTGAATATGGACGAAGTGGTGGAAACGTCCCTGCGTGCCGCGGCGTTGTGGGATGAGGTGAAGGATGACTTGCGCTCCGATGCGCTGGGACTCTCCCTCGGTCAACAGCAGAGATTGTGCATTGCCCGGGTGGTCGCTGTGCAGCCCGAAGTGATCCTCATGGATGAGTCCACGTCCGCGCTTGACCCGATCGCCACCCTGCGCGTGGAAGAGTTGATTGCCGAATTGAAAAGGGATTACACGATTGTCATTGTGACGCATAATATGCAGCAGGCGGCGCGTGTCTCAGATCAAACGGGTCTGTTCTGGCTGGGCGAACTGGTTGAGGTTTCCCCCACAGACATGATGTTTACAAGACCACAGCAGGAATTAACGGAAGCCTATATTACCGGAAAAATGGGATAGCTTCGATATAACCAAAATCCGCCGCTCAAAAGAGCGGCGGATTTTTATTTCACTCTTCCTGTTTTTGTTGTTTCCAAAATTCATCGTCTGTAGACTTGATCTCGGCCATCTCACCGGTTGCGATAAACACGGTCCGCTCACAGATGTTCGTTACGCGGTCGGCAAATCGTTCCAGGTTATGTGCCACCCAGAGAAGCCAGTTGGCACGTTCGATCGTCTTTGGGTCGGCGATGACGAACGTCATCAGTTCGCGGTAGATCTGGTTATACAGCGCGTCCACTTCATCGTCTTCCACGGGGAGTGCCTGGGCGGTTGCAACATCTTCGTTGACAAAGGCGGTCAGGGATCGATGCAGCATGTCAACGCCCTTCTGTGCCATTCGTGGCACATCGATCAGGGGCTTGAGGAGCTGCGTGTCACCCATGCGGATGTTGATGTTGGAAATACCTTTGGCATAGTCGCCCATACGTTCCAGTTCAGAGATGATCTCCATGCTGGAGGCAAGCAGGCGCAGGTCGTGTGCCATGGGTTGTTGAGTCGCAATCAGGACCATCAGGTGATTTTCGATCTCAAAGCGTTTCTTGTTGATCTCTCTATCTTCCAAAAACAACTTCTGTGCGGCTTTGATGTCGCGTTTCTTGAGGGCGTCCACAGAATCCAGCAAAGCCTTCTCCACCATACTTCCCAGGATCAGCACGTCATCCTTCACTTGCTGTATTTCTGTCTCGAATGTTTTCCGTACCATAAATACCTCTTGGTGATATTCAGCGATTATACCCACTAACCGAAACGACCGGTGACATAATCTTCGGTGCGTTTGTCCTTGGGGATGGTAAAGATGCGCTTCGTAGCGTCAAATTCGATCACGGTCCCCGAGCGTTCACCTTCCTTTGAGAGCATCATCATGGCGGTGAAATCGGAAGCGCGGGCGGCTTGTTGCATGTTGTGAGTCACGATGACGATGGTGTACTCTTTTTTGAGCTCCTGCATCAACTCTTCGATCTTGAGTGTGGAGATTGGGTCAAGGGCAGAGGCCGGTTCGTCCATCAGAATGATTTCCGGTTCGACAGCCAAAGCTCGAGCGATGCAAAGACGCTGCTGCTGCCCGCCCGAGATGGATAACCCGGACTGATGAAGTTTATCCCTGACTTCCTCCCATAATGCGGCTTGCTTGAGGGATTTTTCCACGATGTCATCCAGGTCGTTTTTGCGTCGAACACCATATAGACGCGGACCGTATGCAACATTGTCGTAGATGCTTTTGGGGAAGGGATTCGGTCTTTGGAAGACCATTCCGACTCGGCGGCGGACATCCACTACATCCACACCTGCGGTATTGATATTCCTCCCATCCAGAATGATGTCTCCCTCCACGCGAGCGGTGGGAGTCAGGTCGTTCATGCGGTTGAAGGATCGCAGTAACGTTGATTTGCCGCACCCCGAAGGACCGATGATGGCTGTAATTTTATTTTCCTGAATATCCATATTGATTTCTGTGACAGCACGGAATTTGCCATAGAAAACAGCCAGATTCCTGACCTCCATTTTATTCCTGGAAGGTGTGGCATTTTTATCCGAAGTTTGAATTTCGATTTTTGTAACCATTTTTTATCCCTGCAAACGGCGTTTGCGATTTTCGACCCACAAACGGGCAAAAATATTGATCAGCAATATTACGATCATCAATACAAGCGCCGCTGCCCAGGATTGCTGGATTCGTTCGGGATAGGGCTGCTGCGCATATTTCCAGAGGGTAAGGGGCAGCGAGTCGACCGGCTGGTTAAAAACTCGTTTGATGATCTCAAAGATTCCCAGTTTCTGCGCGACACCGCTTTGAACGATCTGCAAAAAATCATATCGTTCATTGCCCAGGGCCGTGAACAGCAAAGGGGCAGTTTCACCGGCCGCCCTCGCGATCGAAAGCAAAATGCCTGTGGCAACGCCGCTCATGGCCGCAGGCAAAACGACACTAATGGATGTCCGCCATTCAGGCGCGCCGAGCCCCAACGATGCTTCACGCAGGGTGTGCGGGACGAGTTTGAGCATCTCTTCTGTCGTGCGGATGATCGTTGGTAACATAAGGATCGCCATTGCCACAGCCCCCGCGAAACCGGAGAAATGTCCCATCGGTTTGACGAGAAGGGCATACACAAACAAGCCTATCACGATAGATGGCACACCAGAAAGCACGTCTGTGCTGAAACGTAAAGCGGTACCCAGAGGAGTATCGGAGTTATTCGCGGCATAGAATGCGGCAAGTACACCGGGAGGAATTGCAATCAAGGATGCCAGGCCGGAGATTATGAGTGTGCCTTCGATTGCGTTCAGGACACCTCCCCCTTCCATTCCCAGCGGACGAGGCGTATGGATGAAGAAATCTAGGTTGAGGTATTGACCGCCTTTATAAATCACGTAGCCAACAATCCAGAACAACGGGACAAGCGCCAAAAGCGTCATCAGTCCAGTGATTGAAAGCATGATCATGTTGGTCGCTTTGCGACGCGAGGACACAGCGGCCTGGTTTTTCTCGATCAACTGCTGGAAACGGGTAATGGTACTGGATGTAGTGGTCATGCGCGTGCCTCCTGGGGTGTTTTTCGGGCAACGATCCACACTAAAAATCGGGCGATCATATTCAGGATCAAGGTTAGGAAAAAGAGCACCAGCCCAATCTCGATCAGAGACTGTGAGTGCAGTTTTGTTACCGCTTCGGCGAATTCATTTGCAATAATGCTTGCCATGGTATATCCGGGCCTCAACAATGAGGCAGTACCTTCGATCGAATTACCGATCACCATCGTAACAGCCATTGTTTCACCGAGTGCACGTCCTAACCCGAGAATGACCGCGCCGAGGATGCCTGAGAGTCCATAAGGCAGGAGAACCTTCCAAATGCTTTCCCATTGCGTGGAACCCAATGCCATGGATGCCTCGCGTTGATTATTTGGGATGGCAAGCAAAACGTCTCGCGTGACAGCCGTGATCGTAGGGGTGATCATGATCGTGAGGATCAATGCTGCGCCCAGACGGGATGCACCGCTGACGGGCACGGGTCCCGCAAACAGGGATCCTATGCCCGGTATTGCTCCGAGAGAATATAACAAACCTTGAGCAATCGGCGCTACAACGAGCGGCAAAAAAACGAAGATGCCCCACAGCCCGTAGACAACACTCGGGATCGCGGCGAGAAGTTCAACGAGCCAGTTCAATGGAAGCCGGAGCCATTCAGGACAAAGTTCAGACATGAAGATCGCGATGCCAACGCTGATGGGGAGTGCAAAGACAATCGCGGCCAGGGATGTGAGCAATGTTCCATAAATAAAGGGCCAGGATTGAAATTTATCGTTGACCGGATCCCAATTTGGAGTTTTGGTAGGGGTTAGAAAGCCGAAGCCAAAAGCGGTTCGGGCGTCGGCTGATTCGCGCCAGAGCATCTCGGCGACAGCAAATATGAGTACCATTACAAGAATGGATGCGGCGATGATGAGCCATTTCCAGGGCAGGTCGCCGTGAAAAATCGCACGACGCCAGCGTGTAAGCCAGTGCGTTTCAGGAAGAGGCTGAATATATTTTGTCATGTTGTTTCCCATACCCCGGCAGACAAGATCCCTTCATCCATTCTGTAGTCCCGACAGAGTGAAGAAAGGGATGTCGTTCGCAGGGAATAAACGGGATTTGGAGGGTCTCACGTTGTTGTAAGACCCTCCAGGGACTAAAGGAAGAAAGCGAGTTATTGATTGTTCATCGCCGGCTTACCGTTGCAGGTCACTTCGCCTAGTTTGGCGATTACCGCATCACGGACTTGACCGGGCAGAACTGCGTAGCCCAATTTGCCGGCGCGATCTGCAGCAGATGAATCTGTAAGGGTCCAGTTGATGTAGTCGAGCAGTTTCTCAGCCTTGGTGCAATCTGTCATGCTGGTGGTGTGCAGGATGAGGTAACTATAACCAACGATTGGCCAGTTACCAGCGCCTGTACCGTCAACGATTGTAGCGGTAAGCTTGTCGTCAAAAGCTCCAGGGCCAAATGTGCTAATGGCAGAGGCAATGCTCTCTGCGTTGGCCGTCACTTTGCTACCAGCCTTGTTGATCAAATCGGCAAAGGTCAGACCGTTCGATACAGCGAAGGAAATTTCAGTGTAGCCAATTGAATTTGGCGTGTTGATGACAGCAGCCGCTACACCCTGATTCCCTTTACCGCCTACTCCATTGCCAGCCTGATCGACGGGCCATTCAATTGCGGAGGCACCACCGGCAATCCAGTCGGTGCTGAAAGCAGTCAATGACTTGGTGAAGATTTCGGTGGTGCCGGAGCCATCGGAGCGGTGAGCCACCGTAATACCGGCATCGGGCAGATAATCTTTGAGTTCCGAATTGAGAGCAACAATGGCAGGATCGTTCCATTTGTTGACTTTGCCGTTATAAATGTCAACGAGGGTCTGGCGGTCAAGAACGAGCTTGGGCAGTTTTACATCGGCAGGAACTTCTTTTGCCCACGCAATGTTGTAGATCGGAACGACTGCGCTTGCAACCATGGGATACATTTGCAGGTCTTTGCCGGCATCATATTCTTCCTGCTTCAGAAGGGAATCTGAACCAGCGAAGTCAACGGTCCCATCCACGATGGCTTTCTTGCCGCCGCCGGAACCAATGCCCTGGTAGTTGATCACCACTGCAGGATCAACGTAGGAATAGGCATAGGTCCATTCGGTGTAGATGGGCAGCGGGAAGGTCGCACCGGCGCCGTTAATCTGAACGGAACCGGCGGGAAGCGGTGTGGGCTGTGACATATCAGGTGTGGCCGTAATAACCTGGTTCACAATCTGGGTTTGCACCTCGGTGATCGTCTGAGGTGTCGCGGGTGTACCGCACGCGGCGAGCGCGAAGCTCAATGCAACGAGTACGAACATGAATCGGCGAACAAATTTGGTCATTTCTATTTTCTCCTTGTTCTTATACTTTGAAATCTTATCAACCCGGTTTTAAGGACAGGAGAAGAACAGGTTAACATCTTGTTAAGAAAAAGGCTGAGTATCAAAACTCAGCCTTTTTGCAATCGTTTTCAATCCTGGCATTAATCACGCATAGTAATGTTTCTGGAACCAGAAAGCCACGTTGACCAACCCGATCATAACGGGCACTTCCACAAGCGGGCCGATGACTGCTGCAAAGGCTTGTCCCGATGAGATCCCGAATACTGCCACGGCAACGGCAATTGCCAGTTCAAAGTTGTTGCTTGCGGCAGTAAAAGACAAGGTGGCTGTTTTGGAATAATCCGCACCGACTACTTTCCCCATCATAAAACTGACCAGGAACATAAGCACAAAGTAGATCAACAATGGGATGGCAATTCGCAGCACGTCGAGCGGCAATTGGACAATGTATTCACCCTTCAGGCTGAACATCACAATAATGGTGAACAACAAGGCCATCAATGTAAGCGGGCTGACCTTGGGGACAAATTGCGTGTGATACCACTCTTTGCCTTTGAGTCTAACCAGGACGAGACGCGTAAAGAAGCCAGCCAGGAACGGGACGCCGAGATAAATAAACACACTCCTTGCAATTTCGCCAATGGTAATTGCCACGATGGCTCCCTTCATTCCAAACCACGTTGGCAGGATGGTGATGAAGACGTAGGCATACACGCTATAGAACAGCACCTGAAATACACTGTTGAAAGCGACCAGACCCGCGGCATATTCCGTATCGCCATGCGCCAGTTCGTTCCACACGATGACCATCGCAATGCAGCGCGCCAGACCGATCAGAATCAGCCCTGCCATATATTCGGGGTAACCACGCAGAAACAGGATCGCCAGCACAAACATCAAAATGGGACCCACGATCCAATTTTGCACCAGCGAAAGAGCAAGGATTTTCCAATTGCGGAATACATCCCCCAATTCTTCATAGCGGACTTTTGCAAAAGGCGGGAACATCATCAGGATCAAGCCAATCGCAATTGGGATGTTTGTTGTTCCAATCGAAAATATATTATTGAAAGACTTCACTCCGCTGGAAAAGAGAAAACCAACTGCCACACCGAGCGCCATGGCAAGGAAAATCCACAGGGTCAGGTAACGGTCAAGGAAGGATAAGCGACGGGCAACAGGCAGGACAATAGGAGTTGATTTTGCAGTAGCCATACTAAGCATTCTCCATTTCATTTGTCAGGAAGGTGGTGATTTCAGCCTCTGATGGAACACGTCCCGATGCAACTAATTTCTCATTGACTACCAGTCCCGGGGTGGAAAGAAGCGGATATTTCATGATCTCAACATAATCTGTCACTTTTTCAATCTGTATCTCCAGGCTGAGATGATTGGCAACGCGTTCAGCCAGCCATGCCAGCCGCTTGCAGTTATCACAACCAGGACCGAGAACTTTGATCTTAAGCATTTGGTTCCTCCTATAGAATCCAATTGAACAAATAACCTGTCAACATAATTGCGACCGCGATGACCAAAAAGAAAGTGATAAGCAAAGGTAATTTCAGGACGCGCCGTAAGATGACTGCTTCGGGCAGGCTCAGCCCAATGACCGACATCATGAAGGCTAGCGCCGTTCCAAGCGAAGCACCCTTTTCAAGCAATGCGCTAACAATAGGTATCATTCCTGCCGCGTTGGAATAAAGCGGGATTCCCAAAACGACTGCTGCAGGGACGGACCACCAGGCTTGCTTTCCCATGATGCTTGCCAACGCGGCATTGGGCACATAGCCATGAATGCCGGCACCGATGGCAATTCCAATCACAACATAAAGCCATACTTTGCTGACAATCTCCTTGACAGATATTCCTGCCTGCGAGATGCGATCCTGCCAGGTTAATTTCTCCTCCTTCAGATTCGCTGTTCGATGAACTTTCCAAACAAAATCTTCAACATATCTTTCCATCTTAAGTCTGCCAATCATCCAGCCTGCGAGTATGGCAATGGCTAATCCTGAAAGCACATAAAGTCCTGCTACTTTCCAGCCGAACAAACCAAACAGCATAACAATTGCCACTTCGTTGATGGTTGGCGCAGCAATCAGGAACGAAAACGTGACTCCAAGAGGTATGCCTGCCTCCACAAAGCCGATGAAAAGTGGAACGGCGGAACAGGAACAGAACGGTGTAACAATCCCGAGCATGGCAGCCAGCACATTGCCTGCACCTTCGCTCTTTCCACCGAGAAGCGCGCGTGTTCGTTCCGGACTAAAGAAGGAACGAATGATGGAAATAACAAAGATCATTCCTGACAGCAAAAGCAGGATCTTTGGCACATCATACAAAAAGAATGCCAGCGACTCGCCCAGGCGCGAATCATTGGGCAGTTGCAGCGCTGAATAAGAAATCCAATTTGCCAACGGCTGGATCAGGTTGTATGCGGCAAGCCAGCCAAGTACGAGAAGAGCAATTACAAGACCTGACTGCTTTGCTGAACGGGCAGATGTGGAAATTATGCTCATGTTGTCAGCACTTTCAAAGCTTGTGGAATCTCGCTGTTAGTTTTGGCATTGCACTTTGGGCAGGGACAAGCTGTTCTGGCATGTTTATGTTTGGGAGGTTTCGCGGAAACGCCAGTTACAGAACTCAATATATCCAGCACGTTGAATACTTCGGGCTTTACAACACGATAGTACAAGTTCAATCCATCGCGTCGGGAATCCAACAATCCCGCCTGTTTCAGGATCATCAGCTGCTGAGAAATATATGCCTGCCGCAGCTTTAACATGGCTTCCATATGGCAAACACACTGCTCGCCATCCCGCAGAATACCCAGAATGGCGAGGCGTGTGGAATGTGAAATGGTTTTTAGAAAATCGCTCTGGGTTTCGTATGGGCTTTTCATGGGTTGCAACCTATATTCAAAATACTGAATATAGTATAGGTCAAAGGAAAACGCTGGTCAAAGACCAGCGTCATCGAATCACCATGATAAACATCACGATTGTTCCGCCACCCATGATTTGATCTTTGCTTCGATCAAATCACGCACTTCGCGGAATTTGGCAAGTTTTTCCTCCTGCGTACCTTCGAACTTCGCCGGATCTTCGAACGACCAGTGCATTCGGGTGTTCACTCCGGGCCAGACGGTGGGACAGTTCCTGTCCGCGTCATCACAGACCGTGATCAAATACTGAAAGAGTACCTTCCCAAGATAAGTATCGATGCCCTTGGATTGCTGACTGGAAATATCGATGCCAACTTCCTGCATCACCTGGACCGTCAGCGGATTGACGCTCTTGGGCTCCAACCCTGCGCTATGCGGCTCAAATGCGTCCCCTGCATATTTGCGGAGAAAGGCTTCTGCCATTTGACTGCGCGCGGAATTGCCCGTACATAGAAATAAGACTCGTTGTGTGCTCACATATACCTTCCAGAGATGGATTTCAGCATATTATGATTTTCCACCATTAACAAGCGTTTAACAAGATGTAATATTTGAGTTAAAGGTAAATTCAGTAAATCACAGGTTTGTCATTCTGAGGAGCCAGTATTCTCCTGGCGACGAAGAATCTCCCGTAATTTGCGCCGAGACTCTTCGCTCGCAACGAACGCTTGCTCAGAGTGACATGAGAATCGTGATTTACTGAAATTGGTGCATTTCAAAAAATATATACCGGCAAACAAGCAGAAAACTCAATCACTGCGGAACAAAGTTAACCTCTTTTCTGTTTCCAGCAATCCTTTTTCATACACGGACTCTTCCCATTGCCATGTGTTGAGATCCGTCAGGGCGCGATAGGCGGTGAGGTCGAGTTGAAGTGGTGTGACCGAGACAAAACCTTCGGCAAGCGCGCCCACGTCAGTACCGCGTTCCGGGACGCCCGTTGGCGCGTCACCGCCGATCCAGTAATAAGGTTTTCCACGCGGATCGATGCGTTCATCGAGGCGGCTGTGGTAGACGCGCAATCCCTGACGGGTGAGGACGATGCCGCGAATCTTTTCGTCGGAGAGAAAGGGCACATTCACGTTGAGCAGGATTTCTTGAGAAAGACCGTTCTCGATCACCTGACGAACGATCTTCGAGGCGGCGCGCGCCGCGGCTCCGTAGTCGATCTCTCCGACGTAGTTGTCGGTGGTTTCCAGCGAAACGGCGATACCGGGAATCCCTGCGATCACAGCTTCCATGGCTGCGGTCACGGTTCCTGAATACGTGACATCATGCCCAAGATTTGCACCCGCATTAATTCCAGAGACGACCAGATCAATGGGTTCCTTGAAATAGCCCAGCGTGGCAAGCGCCACACAATCGGATGGAGCGCCATCACTGGCAAAGGCCGGCGTGCCATCTGCAAGCAGGACCTCCTTGACGCGCAGCGCCCGGTCCAGGGTTTTGACATGTCCACCGCCGGACCAGTTTCGGTCGGGCGCGAGCACAGTGACGCTTCCCAGCTTCCGCATTTCCTGCACGAGTGCGAACAAACCGGGCGCGTTCGCACCATCGTCATTGGTGACAAGAATGTGTTTTGTCATGACCTGCCTTCGTTCAGAAATTTTCGCCGCTTCTGAAGTGTATCCATCGTAAAGACAGCCAATAGGCTGCCTGTCATGAGTAAAAATACTGTTTCCATGGTTATTCTCCTATGAACATCGCTGCAAAAAATAAAACAATGAGTGCGATAATGATTGATTGCAGCATTCAATCTTCGTTATAAGGCAGCGTTGACAAAACGCGTGAATGCGCTACCCACGTAATTTGCTGCCCAGCTTCCGAGAATGCGCATTGAATTCCATTCCTTCTTCTTGAGAACGGTCGTTCCTCTTTTGCGGATCGCCCTGAGCAGATCCTTTGCAGTATGCCCTGCGAATCCCGTCATTCCCAGTCCGATGGTTTTCACGATGTGAGCATCGCTATTGCCCAGCTTTGCAATGTTCAAATGCTCGCCAAGAATATGAGCGTAATGATTCCCTGACTTGTCAATTGTCGTGGCATTGTAGGTTTCAATACCGAGCAGGATTTCAGCCACCTCACGATGGCGAAGGGCACTCATGATCGAATAGGCACTCAAACTTTTCATTCCAAACCCGCCGGCTATGGGATGTGGCGCAATACAAAAACCGCCCAGTTTGCCCACTCTGAGCACGGTATCGATGAGTGGCAAACCGCGTTCGACCTTTTCCATGATATTGAAGGCAAGCAAATCGCCTTCTTCAGTGGTGATTTCAATGCCTGGGATGACTTCAATGCCATAGGTGGGAGCAAGCTGCAACGCTCTGAGCGAGCCGTTGATCTCATCGTGGTCTGTGATCGCGATCACATCAAGACCGATCTGCCGCGCGCGTGTTAAGACGGCAGGAACAGAAGCTGTTCCGTCGTAGCTGAAAACTGTATGAATATGTAAATCGGAAAGTCCCATTCGTTCTCCTTCGAATGTGCAATCTAAAAATATCATTTACAGTCTAGCAGTTCGTTGTTAAGGAATTGTGAAGGTTCGTTTAAGAAATTGTATGAGATTCGTTAATGGTGTCCCGCCTTAAATGTACAAGAGCCCGGGAGGAGATCCGGGCTCTTGTACGGAGGAGAGAATAGGAAATATTTCTTGCTCGATCAATATTTCTTCAATGAGTCTTTCTGCTGGCACAGGAAGACATGCCGTTTTTGCTGTGTATCTACGATGAGCACAATCAGCACTGCAATCAATGTTACGGCAAGAAATATTTCCATGCCCCTAGGATAGCACGGAACATGGAATCCGCGTTTTGCAATGGCCTAACAGCGGCAAAACAGATATGCAAAGCCTTTTTCTGGCAATAACGGTCGAAAATCCCCTTTACCAATCCTTAACAAGCCTTTTCAGGCGCGTTAATGATCCCATGTTAAATTAAGGAGTGATCACGAAGGAAGGTCCTATCTTTGATCGGTGTTACACTACATGAAGATGTTCATATGAATGCACTTGGTCCCCGGAAATCAAAATCAGAGGTCCATCAGCTCCTCCTTGATGCGCTCGAGGAACGCTGGAGGAACTATCGCACGGAACTCAAGCGTTGCCGTACGGAGTTTTCCAACGAGGGGGTCCATGACCTTCGAGTGGCGGCGCGGCGCGTCCTTGCCCTTTTCCAATTACTGAACTCGATCACTCCTCGCCCTCGATACCAAAAATTGATCCGCATTTCTAAAGATCAACTCGATGAATTCGACGACCTGCGCGATACACAGGTGATCCTTGCCGAGATCTCTGAAGTCTTGCATGAGTTGCCACAGCTTCAGGAATTTCAAAAACATCTGAAATCCACTGAAGAGAAAATGCAGCGTAACCTTCGCAAGAAAATACGAAAGTTCGAAACATCCGAACTTACCAAACGTATTCGTAAGATTCATGTATCCATCGAAGCTCACGGGAGGGATGATATCGAATCGCAGCTAATGCAGGCAGTTGACGATTCGTTTTTGCGAACCCAACAGCGCCTTGCCCAGGTGGATCTTGCCCGATCCGCGACCATTCACCGTGTGCGCATTGCTTTCAAATCATTTCGCTACATGATGGAGATCATCCACCCCTTATTGAAAGATCATCCAACCGGGAATCTGAAACGGATGAATGATTATCAATCGCTCATGGGAGAGATACAGGATAATGAGGTGTTCATGCAGACTCTTGCAGACTATTCAGAATCCGTCTCTTTCCCGGACCTGGAACAGGTCCACCGTTATTATGAGAATCGTCATGCCGAAGTCGTTTCTGCATTTGTCGAAGATATGAACCAACTACATGTGTTTTGGCGCTCTGCACCAGACCAACTCTTCCCGTGGGAGAAATCTAAATGAAGATTTACATAATCCGCCACAGCAACGCCGTTGATCCGGGAACACCCGGCTACGAGGATGACAGTCAGCGCCCACTGACGGAAAAAGGACGCGACAAAATGAATCAAATCGTTTCCGCTCTGAAGAAGATGAATCTGAAGCCTGATTTGATTGTCTCCAGCCCGTACGTCCGTGCCAGACAGACAGCGGAAATACTTGCGAAGGCCTTAAAGTACACGCAGGATCTGGTTTTCAACGATGTGCTTACCCCCATGGGAGATGCGAATGAAATCATCGGCGAAATCAACGAGAAATACGATGTAGATGAACTGGTGCTTGTCAGTCATGAGCCGTGCATTAGCAACCTGATCGGCACGCTTACATCGGGTAACCCGGATATCTCAATCAATATCAAGACCGGTGGAATTTGTTGTCTCTCCGTCGATGATTTGCATGTGGAACGCACGGCTGTTCTTGAATGGCTTCTCACACCAAAAATCCTATCTGCATTATCATAGGGACATGACCGGCGAGACGACGTCCATATCACCCAGTTTATTTATCAATCGAGAACTTAGCCTGCTTGAATTCCAGCGCCGCGTGCTTGACGAAGCGCTGGACGAGCGCAATCCTCTGCTCGAACGGTTGAAGTTCCTGGCCATCTTCGGCTCGAACATGGACGAGTTCTTCATGGTGCGCGTATCGGGTATCCGCAAGCAGGTGGAGGCGCGGATCATGGAAGTCTTCCCAGATGGGCTGACTCCGCCCGAGGTCCTGGCAGCGGCGCGCAAAACCTCTCATGAGTTGCATGGGAATGCCCTTCAGTTTTTCAATAAGAAGTTGGTCCCTGGACTGGATAAGATGGGCATCCACTTGTTTGATTATCGAAAGCTTAGCGATGCTCAAACGGAGAAGGCGAATAACTACTTCCATGAAGTTGTATATCCTGTCCTGACTCCCCTGGCGCTGGACCCGGGACATCCCTTCCCGCATATTTCGAACCTTAGTCTAAACCTTGCAATTGTTATCCGGGATAAAAAGGGGAATGAGAAATTTGCCCGCTTGAAAGTGCCGGATACCCTGCCTCGGCTTGTGCCCATCAAACGCTCTTCCGGTGCAGTACGCAAGGACGGCACCATTCCCCATCACCATTATTTTGTATGGCTCGAACAGTTGATCATGGCCAACCTCGCGGTGCTCTTCCCCGGGTTGGAAGTTGTAGCCGCCTATCCCTTCCGTATCATCCGGGATGCCGATGTGGAGATTCAGGAGATCGAAGCGGACGACTTGCTGGAGAGTATGCAGCAGAGCATTCGCAGGCGAAAATTCGGTTCCGTCGTGCAAGTGGAGATTTATGAGGATATGCCGGACACTATCCGCGACCTGCTTATTGATAACCTTGAGATTCGGCAGAACGATGTCTACATCCTATCTGCCCCGCTTGGCTTGAGCGCTCTCTGGCAGATCTACAACAATGTGGAAAGACATGACTTGAAATTTCCGGTCTATCATCCAGCAATGCCGAGGATCTTTGAGAATACAACCTTGGCGGGTGATGTTTTTGAAGTGATCAAACGGGGAAATATTCTCCTGCACCAGCCCTATGATTCATTCACTCCGGTGATTGACTTCCTCAAAGCAGCTTCTCGTGACCCGGATGTGCTTGCCATCAAACAGACCCTTTATCGCGTCGGGCAGAATGCTCCTGTTGTGGAGGCTTTGCTCGAAGCCAGTGAGCGCGGCAAACAGGTCGCTGTGCTCGTGGAGCTCAAGGCGCGTTTTGATGAAGAGAGTAATATCGGCTGGGCAAAAATGCTCGAGCAAATGGGAGTCCATGTAGTCTATGGACTCATGGGGCTCAAGACGCACTGCAAAGTAACCATGGTCGTGCGCAAGGAAGGGGAAGGCATTCGCCGTTATCTCCATCTTGGCACGGGAAATTACAATGCGGTCACTTCGCGCATTTATGAAGACATCGGAATTTTTACCTGTGATGAGAAAATGGCAGCGGATGTCACCGACCTGTTCAATTACCTGACCGGTTATTCCACAAAACAAAACTTCAAAAAATTACTGGTTGCTCCCATCAACATGCGGAGCGAGATGGAGAAATTGATTCGACGCGAGATCGAGCATGCAAAAGCGGGGCGCAACGCGCACCTGATCTTCAAAACGAATGCGATTGTGGATCTACAATTCATCCAGTTGATGTACGAGGCATCGCAAGCGGGAGTAAAAGTGGATCTTCTCGTGCGCGGCATGTGTGGTTTGAGACCCGGTCTCAAAGGCGTGAGTGATAACATCCGGGTGATCAGTATTGTTGGACGCTACCTCGAGCATAGCCGCCTGTATTACTTCCACAATGATGGCAAGGAAGAGATCTACATAGGCAGCGCTGATCTCATGTCACGCATCGATCACCGTGTGGAGGTCATATTCCCAATTGAGAACCCGGAACATATTAATTATCTGCGCCATGGAATGCTGGCGATTTATTTGAGCGATAATATGCATGCTCGCATTATGAAATCTGATGGCACATATACGCGTCTGAAACCACCCAGTGAAGGCAAGGCAGTCGATGTGCAGGAATGGCTGATGGGGAATTCCAACAAAAAGAAACTAGCTGTTCCCAAACCCTGATGGAACAACCGGGATAGTGAAGGTAAACGTGCTTCCCTGTCTCTCGATACTCTCCGCCCAAATTTTTCCTCCGTGCGCCTCAACGATATGTTTGGCAATGGACAAGCCCAAGCCCGTCCCACTGCCTGTTCTGGATTTATCGACGCGATAGAAGCGTTCAAAGATGCGCGGGACATCCTCCTCCGGGATTCCGATTCCCGAATCTTGCACACCGAATCGCACGAAGCCGTTATCTGCCTCCGCTAAAAGGATGATCTCTCCGCCCGCGTGTGTGAACTTGACCGCGTTGTGGATGAGGTTGACCAGCACCTGCTCCAACCTCTGCAAATCAATATCGACCTTTGGAAGGTCCTGCGCACATTCCACGCGTAGTGTCAATCCTGCACGCTCGGCCTGGAGACTCATCCGCCTGGATGCGGATAGGAGCAGATCGTAAGGCGTGACAAGCTTGAGATCCAGAGAGAGGCGACCTGATTCAATGCGTGACAGCTCGAGCAGTTCGGTCACCATTTGGGTCAACGCATCCACTTCGATCTGTATCTGATTGATGAATCGACGCGCCGCTGGCGGATCCTCCAACGCACCATCCTGGAGAGTCTCGGTCAGAGCTTTGAGGGAGGCAAGCGGCGTGCGTAGCTCGTGCGAGAGGTTGCTGATGAAATCGCGGCGGACGATTTCGAGGCGGCGGATGCGGGTGAGATCCTGGACAAGTAAAAGGCTTCCGCTCGAATGCTGGTCGGGGATGACCACAAGTTGCAGATACTGATGGCGCGTCGGAAGCTCGACTGTCTCACTCTGCAACTGGCGCGTCTCCTGACAACGTCTCCACGCCTCGACGAGCTGATGATGACGGATGACTTCTGCAATACTTCGATGAATGGGATCCGATGTTTGAAATAGTTTACCTACGGCCGGGTTTGCAAATTGAATCATTCCCTGCGAATCAGCGATCAGCACACCATCGGTGATCTGCTCAAGGACCGTGAACAGGCGGGCACGTTCGGAATCCAAAGTGGAAAGTTGAGAGTCAAAAGTTGAAAGTATGGATGCGACCGCGCTGGATAAATTGCCAAGTTCCCTAAGGTCAGTGTCTGATTTTTCCTGCCTCAGACGATTCGCGTATTCATCAACATCATGGCGCAGTTTATAGTAACGCCCCGCAAACCACGCGGCGGCCAGGAAAACAACGACAATGAAGATCCAGAGATAGTTCATGCGTTGTGGGAACAATTCCTAATCATCGAGATACGAACGCATGGAGATTCCTGATAAATTCTCCGTGTCCCAGTGTCTCCGTGGTTCAATAGGATGCTGCTCATCAATTGTGAATCAAAAATCAAAAATCGATTTATCCTTCAAACCTATACCCTCCACCGCGCACCGTGACGATTCGCTTCGGGTCGCTGGCATCCTCTTCGATCTTTTGCCTGAGCCAGCGCACATGGACATCCACGGTGCGGCTGTCACCGATGAAATCCCAGCCCCAGACACGTTCCAAAATGAATTCGCGTGAGAGCATTTGTCCTTTGTGCTCCGCGAAGAAAACCAGCAACTCGTATTCCTGCGGCTTGAACGGCAGGGGATCGCCATCCACGGTGACTTCGCGACGCGTCAGGTTGATGACGAGATTTCCAAATGTCAGTTTTTCCTGCTTGTTTTGGTCATCCGCCAATTTTCCGAGTTCTTCACGCACCAGGCGTGCACGTCGCAATTGCGCTTTGACGCGTGCCATCAGTTCGCGCATCGAAAATGGTTTGGTCAGGTAATCATCTGCACCGACCTCCAGGCCGACGACACGGTCAATTTCATCGTCGCGGGCGGTGAGCATCAGGATGGGAGTTGTCATTTCCTTGCGCAGAATACGGCAGACTTCGAATCCGTCAATTTCGGGCAGCATCAGGTCAAGGACAATCAGATCTGGTCTCAGGGCGCGCGCGGAGTCGAGAGCTGTGCGTCCATCACCGACGGCTTCCACGGTAAAGCCATCTTTTTTCAGGTTATAAGTAAGCGTATCGCGCAACGCGGGTTCGTCTTCAACGACGAGAATGGTTTCAGGCATGGTTATGACTATATCATAAGACATTTTCGTGAAAGTTAAGGTCTTGTTAATAGGGGGGTGTCACCCTGAGCGATAGCGAAGGGTCTCCAGCCTTGTATGCGAGATGCTTCGCCGCGCTCAACATGACATAGTCCTTTTCGTAATGCGATTCTCACGAATCGACTGTAAAATTTAGTCTATAACAGTCATCTATTCACCATGAGCAAAGAATTCCACTTTTCCTGGCAATGGGACCTGGAGTCCTCTCCCGAAGCGATCTGGCCCTTCGCCTCGGATACGAATCGCTTTAACCGCGACACCGGTCAGCCCGAAGTGGAAATCTTGAGCAATGTCAAAGGCGTGAAACAGATGCGAATGCGCCTGCCGATTATCCGGGTGGAATGGGAGGAGGAACCGTTCGAGTGGACCTTTCCCTATTCATTTGGAGTGTCCCGGCTCTATAGCAAAGCTCCGATTGATTCAATGCGCACCGAGGCAAGTTTTGAACGACTCCCGAACAACGGCACACGCGTCAGTTATCATTCATGGTTTGTGGTCAGCAATCCTTTTGTGCAGCTTCTCATCCCTTTTGCAATTGGCGTGATTGCAAAGAACCGGTTTGAACGTGCATTTCGCGTCTATGATCGTATCGCGGGAAGGCCCGAGGGCTCTTTCAAGATCGGTCGTCCGCGTGGATTCAATTCGGGTGGGCGCGCCCGC
Organism: Anaerolineae bacterium; assembly: GCA_041487615.1. Lineage (GTDB taxonomy): Bacteria > Chloroflexota > Anaerolineae > Anaerolineales > Villigracilaceae > Defluviilinea. Next base: position 12,646 of record JBGPNQ010000001.1, on the reverse strand, counting down.
TTTCGGTCACTGAGTGAGGACGTGGTCCGTCAAGGCACAGACGCCTCGCTGATGGCGCGTTTGGAAGATTTTCTGGAACGAGCCGATGAGTTGTCCGTTCAACGTATTCGACCGTACGCGCTGGCGGATCGCTGGCAGGTGGATCGACGCGCTGTGCTCGAGATGTTTTTGCGTGCCACGCGGGCGGGCATCCTCGACATGTCATGGGATTTGCTTTGTCCATCCTGCCGCGGCACGACCGAGGGACACACCAATCTCGGCGATGTGCATGGCAGTTCACATTGCAGCACCTGTCAGATTGATTTCACTGTGAACTTCGACCATAACATCGAAGTGATCTTTAGACCCAACCCATCTGTGCGCAGCGTGGATTTTGAGGCGGCGTTCTGCGCGGGCAGTCCGCAATTGCAGCCACATGTGGTGATGTCACAGGCATTGTCAGCGCTGCATTCGCTGCCGGTTCCAATTCAACTCGAGCGCGGACGTTATACGTTGCGCGCGTCGAATGCCCCCGGTTCCATTTCCCTTTTTGCCGATGTGGATGGAGCACCACAAGCTGACTTGCGCGTATCTTCATTTGGATGGCCGCCTGACCAGCAACGCGTCTCGCTTCACCCGACTCTCAACCTCGTCAACGCCACGAATGCCGAGTCCACCTTTCAGCTTGAGCGCACAGCCTGGAGCGATCACTCCTCCACGGCAGCCGATGTGACGGCACTGCAAGTCTTCCGCGATCTTTTCGCCAGCGAAGTCGTGAGACCCGGTGAAGAGATTTCGATCGGCTCGGTCACATTGATGTTCACAGACCTGCGCGACTCGACCCGCATGTATCGCGTGATCGGTGATGCCTCCGCGTTTGGACGTGTGCGCGAACATTTCGAGATTCTGGAAAAAGCGATTGCCGCTGAAGGTGGTGCCATTGTGAAGACGATGGGGGATGCGGTCATGGCAACCTTCCGGCATCCCATCGACGCGTTGAAGTCCGTTTGGAACGCACAGTTGGAAATTGCAAAATATGGCGAGCCGATGCTCTGGCTGAAAGCCGGACTTCATAAGGGTCCATGTATTGTTGTGAATCTAAATGACCGTTTGGATTATTTTGGCTCAACAGTGAATATTGCCGCGCGTTTACCAAACTTTTCCCAGGGCGGCGAACTGATCTTCTCCGAGACATTTTATGAAGACCCCGAGATACGGGACTTTCTTGCAGAGAACGTCGGACCCAGCGCGTTGGAGTGCTTTACCGGCGATGTAAAAGGGTTTGATGAGCCGTTTACGATGTGGAAGTTGAGGGTTTGACAGTTTGTCGTTTGGTGGTTGGGAAGTGCCGGGCAACAAAGCTGAATTATGCAACTTATTAATCCAGCAGCCGACTAAGAATTTCCTGCGGTACATGTAAACGGTATTGAGGATAGTTTTCAAGAATACGAGCAATATCCGCCAAATCCTTTTGACGTTTGCTTCCCCGGCGCTCAGCATCCAGCGCTGCCCAGATTTTTCCCTGTAAAACATCTTCCAAACTGGCAACGGGTAATTCCATTCCCAGCACGGAACGTAGTGATGCCCGATCGGGAAATGAGCCATAACGTTCGTCTGTTTGAATTTGCACACGAACATCTGAATTAGGGACGGTCACATTCAAACTGTGGGGGAAACGCTTTAGGACAAAATGCTTTTCCAACAGCGACTCCACTTTCCCAAGTTGATCCACCGTAACTGCCAGGTCTACATCCAGGCTTACCAGGGGTTCAGCATAAGCGTTGACAGCCTGCCCGCCGATCACACAAAATCGGACTTCATTTTTCGTAAGAAGTTCGATCAGGTTTTCAAGCAGGTTGGAATGGTCCATGGTGACTGTTTTCCAGAAGGTGAGAGTGTGCATCCTATCTCGTTATTCTTTTCAACTCGGTTCAGAAGTTGTTGTTATTCTACCATGTACATCGAGTGAGAATTTCACCACACCTTATTGACCTTTGGTGTGTAGCAAGATCCTCTCATTTCCGCCTAGTGAACCCAATATCGGCTCGCTTTGTAAATTCATGATTTTGCTTGGAGCAAAAAATGCAAAATCGAAATTTGTCACATCCCCCGCTTTCTTTCCGGGAATTGGCATAAGGCGCGCGGTAAGAGGTTTGTCAAGTCGCAGTGCCAACGCACAAAGATCCAGCAGCAGGGGGACCAATTGTTCAGCGCTTGTGTTTCCTGGGAGTGGAACAGTGTCCAGTCCAGTCCCGCAGACCGCGGAATAGAGCAATGCATCTTTGATCGACAGTGTCCCTTCTGCAGCGCGCCTGGCAAGGACCGAGTCTTCGAGCACAGGCTGCATGAATCCACTGAAGCCCGTGTGCGGAAAATCTGCACGGTCGACAGCTTCGGTTAGGATGGCAGCGGCGGCCAGAGAACCGTGCAGTCCAATTTTGGGAATGCCCATTTTTTCAACGGCATTGCCGAGAGAATGGGCATCATCAGGAAAAGGGGCGAGAGAGAAATCAATACCACCAAACTTACAATCGAGATTTCGTGCAACGTCGGCAAGTTTTTTTCCATTCTTTCCAATTTCACTGATGAGATTGCTTCTTCCTTCTTCGATGCTCTTGGCGTTTTCAAAAGCTTGCACCGCCAGATCCGCGGCCTCGGTGGCAATCGCGAACATCGGTGCGTCACTGTCATGATATGCAGCCGGGAAAAACGGTGCTCCAGCCCTGACGTTTGCCAGCGCGGCGAATTGCAAGTTGGCAAAACCATTTTTCTCGAGAGGAGCACACTTGACGATCACATCCGCACAGGCACGGATCGCGGCAAGGTCAAGTCCGCGGGTTTTATCGGCCATCACGCCACTAAAGAAGACGTTCCTGGATACAAAAATCGCATCAGGAATCACCTCGTAACTGCGAGCCATTTCGGGGGATGCGGGCCCGAGCGAAACATATCCAATGCCAAGTTGTTGGGCGATGCCGGCAATCCGGCCTGTAAACTCCGGCAACATACTGAGATTCTCCTCGCCCAAGAATTGAGGAAATGGTACCGTCGCCAGCCGCGTCGTCTGCACTTCATATCCCGCGGCTTCATAGGCAGATTTGGCTTTGGAGAGAAAAGTCCCAGCCTGTCCCGGGACCGTTTCATCCAGCGGATTTTTGGGATTACAAAAGTAAGTGATAGAACGGATTTTCATTTTTCTATTCTACTCGGTGGTTGAGTAGGGCGAAGCCCATATCGAAACCACCCGTTTTCAAAAATTTCCTATTTGCATGTAACTTACTGGTTTCGATACGCCCCGAAAAAAACGGGGCTACTCAACCAGCGACATATTTCCTTTGTCTCACCGCCTCAAACATCAGCACGGACCCCGCCACACCCGCATTCAGTGATTCAACATTTCCAGCCATGGGGATGGAAATGTTTTGTGTTGCCAGTTTCCGCGCTGTTTCGCTTGCCCCTTCTGCTTCGCCGCCGACGATCAAGGCTGATGGTTGACGGAGATCCGTTTCCCAGCAGGATATTCCGTCCATGTCTGCAAGATAGATTTGCAAGCCTTTTGTTTGCACCTTGATTTCATCCCAGGTCATTGAATGAATCGGCAATCGAAAATGCGCCCCCATCCCCGAGCGGATGACCTTTGGCGCAAAGGCGTCTGTTGTTTCAGGCGGCAACAGCACAGCCTGTACTCCCGTTGCGGCGGCGGAACGGAGTAGCGTGCCGAGATTGCCGGGGTCGCGGACCTGGTCGGGGATGAGGATAAAATCTGGGGAGTCAGGAATTGGTAATTGTTTAGCGTCGAGTACAGCAAGAATCCCCTGCGGAGTTTCGGTTTCACTTAATGATTTCATCAATTGTTCGGAAACCATTTCCACGTCAACGCCACGCGACCTTAGACCTTCGACCTGCGACTTTCCCCGTTCACTTAATGTCTCGTCATAAAGCGCAAACCTCAATCTCCAATTACCAATTACTGCTTCATCCACAAGCCTCACACCCTCCACAACGAACGCGTTCGCTTCGCGGCGTTCTTTTGCACGTCCCAGCAGCCCACGGACCAGTTTGATCTTCGAGTTTTGTGATGAGGTGATCACGCTTCTCATCCCCATTTGTCATGCCACGCATTAACGAACGCCTCAACAGTACCCTGGTCAAAGAGAACCAGCTTCACAACATTAATGTTTGATGCGTTTTCTTCAAAATAATCTTCGATGGCTGAAAAAATGATGCTGGCGGCGCGATCTTTTGGGAAGCCAAAAATGCCCGTTGAAATGGCTGGCATCGCAATTTCAGAACACTTCAACTCATCCGCCAGGCGCAGAGAACCGGTCGTCGCCGCTTCAAGTTTAGTATCCTCGTCACCATCTCCCCAGACAGGACCCACAGCATGGATCACGTATTTCGCAGGCAGGCGCCCGCCCGAGGTCCAGGCGGGGTGCGAGTGGGAGACAGGTCCGTGCTGTCGGATCCATAGATCCGATTCCCTTTGGATCGCCGATCCGCCTTGTTTCGAGATCGTCCACGCTACTCCGCCACCATGCTGTAAACGCTCGTTCGCAGCGTTGACAATCGCATCCACTTCTTCAATTGTGATATCGCCCTTGACGATCTGGATCGTTTGATCCGAAAGAAGTTTTTTTTCAATAAGAAGGGTGTTCATAAAATGAATACGGCTTAGGGTGTGCTGGATTTTGCGGGTACTGTGGAGTAGGGTAGAGGAATATTGTGTTTGCCTAAAGTCGCCTCATAATGCGACACCAGCTTTTGAATGCTCTCCATCAGTTCGCGGGATGTATCGATCAATTCCATGTCCGATGTGTTTTGCGATTTCTCGTGAGTTGCCTTCGCCAGCTTCAAAAGGGAGGATAATGTCTCTCCCTGAAGGACAAGCCCCGGAAAGTTTTGACTTTGCATCCTGACGATGCCGCGATCGATCGACTGGGAATAAACTTCCAATTCCATATATTCCATGTTTCCAACTTTCCGGGATCAAATTGTATAGGACAGCTTGTTTGAGAACGACAAATGTTATTTTACCCGTTAAATATTTTAGAGAGGTTTTATTTGGGCGCACCGCGCAGCCATATGTAAATTGCGAAGCTGAACGAGACAAGAGAGATCAGCAGATAGAGGGTCACTGCCAGGGTTGGTCCATTGAATGAATCCCTATACAGAAACGCGCCGATCAATTGCAAGCCATTGACAAGAATCAAGCTGAATAAGCCCAATTTGATGCGGTCCAGTGCGTGTTCGCGGTTGAGGGTCGCATATAAAACGCATGCTGCCAGATACCACCCGCCTGCCACACGTGCAGTGAGCGGCGTTAAAGTCCACGCCCACCATGAGACTGCGCTATTTGTTCCTTCTGCCTTGAACAGGAAGGGCCAAAGGATCAAAGCTACGCCAATGATTCCTGTAACAATGGATAATGTACTCATCACGCGATTGAAAATGGATGGGAGAAACGGCTGCCTTGATTCAGGAGCCTGATAGCCGCGTTCCATGCTCAAATAGACGAGAGCAGTTGCCACTGGGCTGGTGACGTAAACGAACAGCCATGCCCACGCAACGGGATGATGCCAATTGAAGATCGGAATATGTAAAAGAGTTGCCAGCAGTTGCGTTATTGCAAACGTGAAAACACCTGGCAAGAGGATGCGCGCGATTGACCAGCGGTTGGTGTACATTGCCCAAACGGCTCCTATACCGCCGGCATAATTGGCGCCCATAAAGATGGGTGTCAATGGATGTTTGATCGTCCAGGCAAAATAGGTCGCCGTTTGCGTCGGAAACAAAAATAAAATGGGACCCGCCACCACCGCGAGTCCACCTGCCCCAAGTAACAATAACTTTGTGGAGAACGATAAGGATTTTTCCATCAGATTTGCTCCTCGCTCGATAAAAACTGGATGACCAAGAGCCGACATCCTCAACTGTAAATAATTTGAAAATTGCCATGGAAAGTTGTGATGATTTTACCCCGTTAAATATTGTAGGGGCGACCAGCCGGTCGCCCCTACAAAAATTATTTCGTCTTTGCCACGACTGCAGCGAATGTCTGCGGTTCGCGGACGGCGATATCTGCCAGCATCTTTCGATTGAGCTCGATGTTTGCCTTCTTGAGAGCCGCCACCAGCTTGCTGTAGGTGGTTCCGTTCAAGCGGGCCGCGGCGTTGATGCGGGCGATCCACAGCTTGCGAAGATCGCGCTTGCGCACACGGCGATCACGGGTCGCGTACCAGAGGCTCTTGAGCATGGCCTCATTCGCACGCTTGAACAGACGATGCTTCGCGCCGCGCTGTCCTTTTGTGATCTTCAAAATTCGTTTGTGACGTAGATGCCCTTGCGGGCCTCCCTTAACACGCATTGGTTTGCCTCCTGCAAACTCGCGGGCGTCGGTAGGCTGCGTCAGCGTACCAGTTGCATACACCCGAAAGCCGCAAATAAATGTTGGATACGATTGGAACCGTTTCTTTGCCACTGAGATCACAGAGACTTTGAGAAAGAGATTCTTAATGTTCTCAGTGCACTCTGTGGCTGATACGGCTTTTACTCCATGTTGGGCGCAAGGCGCTTGACGCGCTTGATGATCTTGCTGCCCTTTACTGTTTGCATTTCACTCAACTGCGCCTTGGCGCGCTTTGACGTGTGTCGGCGCAAGTGACTCTTGCCGCCTTTGGTGCGGACTACTTTACCGGAGCCGGTCAGGCGAAAACGCTTGGACGTCGCCTTGTGGGTCTTCAGTTTGGTTTTGCCGCCAGCCTTTGCTTTACGAGGCATTGCCGATTACTCCTTTCGAACAGATTTCAGACAAATTAAAACCGCGGGACTTACTCCAACCCGCGGACGATCAACATCTTTGGGACTTACATGCGCTATTCGGACGCTTGCGCTTCCGTCTCAGCCGGAGCCTGCTCGCCCTTCTCTTTCTTTTTCGCTGTGCCTTTGTTTGGAGCCATCACCACGAGCATGGTGCGTCCTTCCATCTGCGGGGGAACTTCGATGGAGGCGACATCAGCCAGAGCAGTTGCGATCTCCTTCAAATCTTCGAGAGCGATCTCGGGGTAATCCATTTCGCGGCCGCGGAACTTGATCGTAACGCGCACCTTATGTCCCTGGAGTAACCAGCGACGGGCGTCGTCCACCTTGAAACCGCGGTGTGCCTCGTTTGTCTTTGGGCGCAGTCGGATTTCCTTGACTTCGATCTTGGTCTGGGACTTTTTCGCCTCACGATCCTTCTTTGACCGTTCATAAATGAACTTGCCGTAATCGATCACACGGCAGACAGGCGGGTTTGCATTCGGCGAGACTTCGACAAGATCCAACTCGGCGTCGCGTGCAATCTGGAGAGCCTGGCGTATCGGCACAACACCGACATTGCCACCATCTGGCCCGATCAGGCGGACTTCCGCGACGCGGATACCCTCATTAACTCGAAATTCTGAAGTGCTGATAAGTTTCTCCTATTTCAAAACAGTTGACCAGCCCGTGGCTGGTTTTTTAGCGGACAGATAATACCATGAAGGCGCTTGAATCGTCAACAAAATAGACCGTAGACGATCTGTTTTCCCTGTCGTCCACGGTCTGGCAATATTTTACAACGCTGCCGTTCACTTGACAATCCATGTGTTTAGGCGTTTCAGGCAATTATGCCCAACCTTTTCAAGTATGATCGGATATATCTATTGGGTGACAATGGACGAGAAACAAGCCATTCAACGACTTAAAACAGGTGATATCAGCGGACTGGAGTTCCTGGTTGCGCGGCATCAAGTGAAGGCTGTGCGCACAGCGTATTTGATCACACGCGACCCTGGGCTGACTGAGGACATCGTGCAGGAGTCGTTCATTCAGGCGTTTCACGCCATACGCAGCTTTGACGAAACACGTTCGTTCGAGCCGTGGTTCCTCAGAAGTGTGGTCAATGCTTCGGTGAAGATCATGCAAAAATCGGCGCGGCAGGTGCAGGTGGGAGATGAGGCGGATGAATTGTTTTTGCAGCTGGTCGAGCGGGTTGAGTCGGTTGAGGCGCAGGTTGAGTCCATCGAATTACAAAATCAAATCTGGGATGTATTGCAGAAATTGTCGCCGAGGCAGAGAGCCGTGATCGTGCAAAGATATTTCCTGGGGATGAGCGAAAAGGAAATGGCGCAAGATTCAGGCTCGGCGGTTGGAACCGTGAAATGGATGCTGAACACGGCGCGTGAACGATTACGCATCATGCTGGGAAGGAGCGAGAGATGAATGACAGCCGCATGAAAGATGCGCTTGAACAGATCGCTCGCCGCGGTGTTCCGGAGAATACCAATTTGTGGCCGCGTATGGAAGCGCGGCTCGAGAAACGGATGTCTCTCATGAATGCTCTTCGCAGGCGCCCCCTGGCTGCGATTTTATTGACGCTGATTATCCTTTTGATCGCAAGTGGGGTCGTATATGCCATCAGCCGGTCACTTGGATTCAGCCCTGCGCTTGGCGTTGTTGAAACTTCATCATTGCGCATGTTGGATAAACCTGTTGTCCTGGAACGGGATGGCTTCGGTGTAACGGTGACCGAAGCCGCAGTGGACGATTCGCGTACGGTGATTCGTTATCAGGTGGAATGGCTTGCACAGCCACCGCAAGACGGTGAGTTCGATACAAGTTGCATGCGCACGCCAACATTATTGACTCAGGATGGCACAAGGATTGGCGAGGGCGTCGGCACCGCTGACGGAAAAGGCGTTATCGATCATGGTTACTGGGTCCGCATGGAATTTCCGACGTTGCCTGCTGGTCTGAACAATGCCAGGTTTGTCATCCCCTGTTTGCGGGCATTTGTGCCCGGATCATTGCCACGGGATTGGGAATTTGATTTGCATTTTGTGCCGTGGGACGGAACTCCGTTGGCTCCGGTATATGAAATCCCAACAGCGACAGAAACGCCTGTTCCTATAATCTCAACCGAGCAGGCAACAATGCCCGTGACCACTTACGATATTTCGTTTGCGCTTGAGCAGGTGATTGAATTGGATTCCGGTTATGTATTTGAAGGAAACTCCAATTGGACCGATCCTAAAATTCAATACTACAGCGTGTCACCTTATTCAGCGCATTTATTGGACGCCACCGGGCGTGTGATTCCATTGGATTGGGCGCCGCCCCAATCCAGACCGGTATCTGAATCGCAAAACCGATGGGCATTTCAATCCGTTGAGAAGCCCTCCGCTTTGCCGCTCACTCTGGTTGTTGATGGCTACACTTTTACCCTGGTTACCGATGCCACATTTGATCTCGACCTGGGCGCCGCTCCGCAAAGAGGTCAAACCTGGGCGATGGATCTGGATGTTCCGGTTGAAGATCACGTATTGCATATCGACTCGGCAACCTGGTTGTATGATACAAGCGGCAACAGACTTGAGTTTCAACTGTCATCGGATGATCGTGTTTTTGGAGCCGGTTTATTTGATTTGCAAAATACGATTGGGGCGGGCGGTGGCGGAGGTGCAATCGGTGAGCCTGAAAAGGCTCCATTCATTGCCACTGTTTATTATCAAAGTGATCTTCCGCCCGGGGTAATCCATATTTCCGTGACCAGTTTGGATATTGTCGTGCGGCAACCCTGGCAGACAACCTGGCAACCGTAGAACAAAACACAGGCGGAGAGCAACCTCTCCGCCTGTTCATTTTTACAACTCTGCCGCTTTTCTATCGCCCCGATCCTTTGCCCGCGAGATAAACTCTGCCACTGAAATATCAGTCTCCTGACTGCACAATAAGCAGTCATTAATCCTTTGTGTCGTTTCCAACCTTTTCCCTTATGATTGTGTATATAAGATGTGAGGAAATACAAACCGTGAGAACTTTATGGATGAAGTAGAAGCCGTCCGCCGGTTGAAACGGGGGGAAATTGGCGGGTTGGAATATTTCGTTGCGCGCTATCAGGTCAAGGCTACGCGTGCCGCGTTCCTTGTCACACAGGATCAGGCTCGGGCGGAGGATGTGGTTCAGGAGACGTTGGTCCGCATCTTTCAGAATTCCAGCCGGTTTGATGAGAAGCGCCCCTTTGAACCATATCTCATGCGCAGTGTGGTCAATGCCGCGTTGAATGCCTGCCGGAATGACAGGCGCTTTGTTTCAATGGAAAGTAATGTTGATGTCCTTGAAGGGCTGATCTCTGAAGCGGCTTCTGTGGAAACGCAGGTGGAGTATTGGGAATTGCGAAACGGGATCATGGAGGCTTTGAAACAACTGCCAGCGCGCGAACGCGCCGTGATCGTGCAGAGATATTACCTGGATATGAGCGAGAGGGAAATGGCGCTCGGACTGGACACCGCGCCGGGTACCGTTAAATGGCTTTTGCACGCGGCTCGAAACAGACTCCGCGATTTGCTGGGGCGCGGGAGGCACGATGAACAATAGAACTTATTTCGAGGTATTGGATGACACTGCCGCTGATACTATTTCCGATCAAATTGATTTGATGCCGCGCATCTCAGCGCGACTCGAAAGGAAATCTTTGATGACTACCATGCGAGCAAGACCGGTTGCATCGATTGTTTTCGTCCTACTTGCCCTGTTGATCCTCACCACTGTGGTGTACGCACTGGGACGCTTGCTTGGTTATGTTCCTGGCATTGGCTTGATAGACCAGAGCGTGCCGGTCCGCGTATTACAAGCGCCGATCAAAGTAAAGCAAGAGGATCTCACGATAACGGTATTGAAGGTTGTTGCAGATGCGACGCAGACGCTTGTAGTCTATCGTGTAAATGGCATCCCTGCAAGGATGGATGGTTTTCCAACTTGCGGATTGTCCCCGACGATGCGCCTGCCGAACGGGACTGAATTGAAGGCTTTGAGAGATGCGAATATTGGAGGCATGGGTTCAGAAAACGGTTTTCCGATGAGTTATCAAGCTCAGATGAGCTATGCTCCCGTGCCTGCGGATGTTGAAGACATCGTGTTTGTATTTCCATGCATCCTGCCAATTGGGAAGGGACCCGAAAATTGGCAGGTTCAAATTCATTTATCTCCGGCTCCGAAAGATTATGCGACTCCAGCGGTAGAAATCGGTGCGACCTTCGTCGCCTCAAACCCAAAGTTTGTTGTTTCACCATCACCCACAACCGACATGCGGATCTTTACACCTGAGTCGCCTGATACGCTTCCCCCTACGTCAACGCCTGTTTCGAATGGCTCTGGTCTATATCTTGAAAAGGTGATTGAATTGCCAAATTCATATATTTTGGTTGGCAACTTCACCGATGCAGGAGATTTGCCAGGAGCCCTGGAAGTAAGCAGTGATCCTTATGAAAGTTTGCCGCGTATCGAAGATGGCGCTGGTAACCCTGTCGCCTTCAAGGTGCGTACAGATGTGAAACCTCCAATGGGCTCGGGAGTTCGTTATTGGGCGTTCGAGGTCGCGAAGCCTGTACTCGGACCTTTGAAGATTACATTGGACCAAGTCAACATTGCGAAGTTTTATACGTTTGAATTTAATGTTGATGCAGGAGCCAATCCGCAAACGGGGCAGAAGTGGGACTTGAATCTTCCTGTCCAGTTGGGTAATTATGAGTATGTGATGGATTCAGTAGAGATGATCGAAAATGGTTATCTCTTCAAATATCACTCCGGTACGGATGTGCCGGAAGGTACATCGCCCATGTTCAACCTGATAGGTCCTACCCCTAAGCAGCATAGTGGTGAGTTGCGCAACGGAAAAACAATTGTTGAGTATTCAGAGAAACTTGTTTATTCGCCACCACTTCCAACTGGTCAACTTACGGTGGAATTGACCTCAATGGAAACAGTTCCGCTTCATGGACCCTGGACATTGACATGGTCACCACCAGGTAAATGAACCCAAAGGACGAGAATAGGCAAAGGAAACTTTGCCTGTTTCCTTTTCATACACTATGTGAGCAAAACGTGGCGAAGAAATTCCTTGCCGCAATCTTGATTTCGATTCTTCTCACCTCCTGCATCTCCATCAAAGAGGTTTCAAACACTCCTGCGACTCAACCAAATTTTGTAACTGCCACATTGGCGCCCACGCAGATCAATTTGATTCCCACTTCATCAATTGTTCCATCTGAAACAATGACTCCCATCTCTGGAGTGACTCCCCTTGCAATATGCACGAATGCGGCGATCCTTTTGCGCGATGTCACCATTCAGGATGATACCCATATGAATGCTGGAGAAAAATTTACAAAGACGTGGGAATTCCAAAATACCGGAACTTGTCCATGGCTGGATACCACAATGAAATTTTCAGCGGGCGACCCAATGAACGCGCCTCTTTCCACGCCGATAGCGGATACGCCTCCGAACGGCAAAGTCCAGGTCTCAGTGGAGTTGACCGCACCGACAGCCGAGGGAAAGTACGCGGGTTACTTTACACTACTCAACTCAAATGGCGAGGTCATTTCGATCGGCACGCAAAAAACATTCTGGGTCAGATTCATCGTTGGCACTTACGCCATGATTCCTACCGCCTCGGAAGCAAACCCGGCGCCATCCGGAAATTGCATCCAAAGTCAAAATGCGAAATATGTAAGTGAGATCCTATCCTTGATTAACGCAGCGCGGGCAAACGCTGGTTTGCAAACCTTGATTTCCAACACACAGATCGCTGCATTCGCGCAAAGGCATGCTGAAGATATGGCTTTCAACAACTTCCTTAGCCACGATG